>VHCO01000049.1 GCA_016871715.1 Verrucomicrobiota bacterium | reverse complement strand
GAGCCCTCGATCTCAAATCCGCGCTTCGAAGTCCCAAGCCCCAAGGGAATCCAGGCGTCGCAGCGCTCCGCCCTCCACAAGGACGCGCTCGGGTTGGAGGGGCGAGTTCCACGAGCCCTCGATCTCAAATCCGCGCTTCGAAGTCCCAAGCCCCAAGGGAATCCAGGCGTCGCAGCGCTCCGCCCTCCACAAGGACGCGCTCGGGTTGGAGGGGCGAGTTCCACGAGCCCTCGATCTCAGATCCCCTGGGCTAGGTTCTTGGAGCGGTTCTCAAAAAACAGTCGCCTTGAACCGGTGCCGAGCGATACGCTGCGCGGCCGATGACAGCCCAAGTGACCGAGTTTCGGCGCACGGCGCTGGCCGCCCAGGTCGAGCGCCTGCTGCAAGCCACGCCCGCGGCGGACATCCACACGCACCTGTACGACCCGGCGCTGGGCGGGTTGTTGCTCTGGGGGATCGACGAGTTGTTGATCTACCACTACATGGTGGCGGAAGGCTTCCGGTATTTGGACATCCCGTACGACGAGTTTTGGGGGATGCCCAAACTGGATCAGGCCGATCTCCTCTGGCAGCACTTGTTCCTCGAGCATTCCCCGATCTCGGAAGCGTGCCGCGGCGTTCTCACCACGCTTCACCGATTGGGCTTGGACGTCAAGCCGCGCGATTTAGGGGCGATTCGCCAGTGGTTTGCCGAACGCCACGTCGAGTCGCACGTAACGCGGTGCATGGAACTGGCGCACGTGGACACGATCTACATGACCAACTCGCCCTTCGACGACGTCGAGCGTCCGGTCTGGCTGCGCGGGGTAGACCGGGACGAGCGCTTCCAGGCGGCGCTGCGCATCGATCCCCTGCTGGTCGATTGGCCCAACGCCGCGTTGCGGTTGGTCGAGTGGGGCTACGACGTCGGCGAAGGGTTCTCGGACCACACGCTGAGCGAGGTGCGCCGGTTCCTCGCGGACTGGACTCGCCGCCTGGCGGCGCGTTACCTGATGGTGTCGCTGCCGCCGGACTTCGTCTGCCCGGCGGCTACCGATTGCGCCCAGTTGGTCGAGCGCGCGGTGCTGCCGCACTGTCGCGAATTCGGTTTGCCATTCGCCCTGATGTTGGGCGTGCGGCGCTCGGTCAATCCCCAACTGCGCCTGGCGGGCGATGGGGTGGGGCGGAGCGACCTGTCGGCCTTGAGCCATTTGTGCGCCGCGTTCCCCGAGAACAAGTTCCTGGTCACGGTCTTGGCGCGGGAGAACCAGCACGAGCTCTGCGTGCTCGCGCGCAAGTTTCGCAACTTGCATATCTTCGGTTGTTGGTGGTTCACCAATGTGCCGTATCTGATCGACGAGATCACCCGACTGCGCCTCGAGTTGCTGGGCACCAGCTTCACGGCCCAACACTCGGACGCGCGCGTGTTGGACCAGCTCATCTACAAGTGGGACCATACCCGCCGCCTTCTGGCCAGCGTCCTCACGGACAAATACATGGACTTATCTGCCACCGGATGGGAGCCCAGCGCCGCCGAGATCCAGCGCGACGTGCGCGCCCTCTTGGGCGGCGCGTTCGATGAGTTTTGCCGTCGCCGCACCTAGCGCCCTGTCTGGCGAGTGCCTGGCGGTATTCTCAACCTGAGGAACAAGAGAGAACGGCAGTTTTGGGCCGGACGCTCGAAGGTTGGGTCGAGGCGCGGCCGCACCCGGGGTGCGAACGACTGGAGCGCAACCGAGCCGGCGAAAAGGGTTTGTGCGGTCTGGAGGAGTGGGCTAGCCTGCGGGGCACCATGAGATTGCGAGGTTGTTTGACAAGGCTGATGGCGTTGATGGTCTGTGGGGAGCTGTTGGGGATCAGGCCGGCAGTCCAGGCGCAGGCCAGCACCAATGTCCTCAACGACGGCCGGACCCTAGCCAACCTGACGCGCTTACAGAACCAGAACGGCACTAGCGGCGGCGAGATTCTCCTGGCCCCGAATGTGGCCGATGGGACGTTGATGGCCGAACAAACCTCTGTCTACAGCGACTTCCCCATTCAAGCGGCGTGGGTGGACGAGAATTGGCTGCTGGAAGTATCGGACTACACGGTCAGCGCCGAGGTGAAGCCGGCCGCCAACTCGCCCGAGCGCCGGGTGGGTGTGCTCGGGTGGTTTGACCCCGCTACGGCCAAGGGGATTGGCTTCCGGATCCAAGCCGGCACCGCTCAGGCCGCCTTCCAAGTCACGACGATCGACCTCCAGGCCACCGACGGTGTGGGCAACGATTCCACAGCGGAGTTGTATAACCTCGACGGCACGCCGGCCCGCGAGTTTTACGGGTCAGCCTGGTCGCCGGTCGGCGACTATAACCCGGGGGCGTTGGCAACCGTCGGGCTGGCGTTCCGTGCGGCTAGCGGCTCCGAAAAGGCCATCCTCAGCAACGCCACCGCGCGGGTGTCCGCGCGCGTGTTCCAGGGCGTCGATACGGAGGGCAAGCCCCAGCAACTGGGGACCACGGTCGAGTTGTTGACCACGTTGCCGGTGCCCGGTCCGATGCATCGGTTCGGCTATTATGCCAGTTGGGGGACGCTCTTTGTGGCTGGGGGCCCGATTGGGAGCCTGGACAATCTGACGTTGATCGGCCGGTTGGTACCGTTGAATCAACCGCCCGTGGTGGCCCTGACCGCCCCGACTAACGACTCCACCTTTACATCGCCCGCGACGTTCGTGTTGCGGGCCCAGGCCTCCGATCCGGATGGCACGGTGCAAAAGGTCGAGTTCTTAAGAGACGGCCAACTGCTCGGCGCCGGAACCGGCAGCCCACCCACCTTCACCGTGGCCAATCTGCTCCCCGGCACCTACCGCTTCACCGCTAGGGCCACGGACAACGGCGGGGCGGTGACCGAGTCCGCCCCGATCGCCGTGCTCGTCAAGAAGCCTAACGAGCTGCCCACGGTCGCCATCGCCAGCCCGGAAGCCGACGCCACTTACACGGCGCCCGCCCAGGTTCTGGTGACGACCCAGGCCGAGGACGCCGATGGCACGGTGGTCCGAGTGGAGCTGCTCCTGAACGGCGACTCGCTGCTCACGACCACCAACCTGCCGGCGCACTTGACCCTCTCGAACCTCGTCGTGGGCACCTACACCCTGGTCGCCAAAGCCACCGATGACGCCGGGGGAGTGGGTACCTCGCCGACGCGCTCGTTCGTGGTGGTGGCCCCGGGGGGCGGACCGGTGAGCTTGAAGGAGTCGACCGCGCTGCCGAGCGCCGCCGATTTTCAGCAGTTCCGCTTCGCGGTGGTGGGGACACCCGGCACGCGGTACGAGGTCGAAGCCACGAGCGATTTTGCGACTTGGACGCAAGTGGATGCGGGCGTGATACCGAGCCAACCCTATGCGTTGAGTTATCCGCGGGGTGGGTCGAAGCAGTTGTTTTATCGGCTCAAGCTGCTGGGGCAGACGGCGCCGGAGCCGCAAGTCGAGAGCTTGGTGTTGCTGCCGGACCCGCAGAACTTCCAGCAGCTCAGGCTGGTCGTGAGCGGTCTGTCGGGCGCGACAATCCGCATCGAGTCGTCGAGCGATCTGTTGACGTGGACGACGGTCACGAACGTGAGCGTCACGGGTGCGACGCAGGAGTTCACGATCGACCGCGTCGAGGGTGCCGGCCACCTCTTCTACCGGGCGAGGCTCGGACCCTAGACGGAGTCGCGGCGCGGGTGGCGGCGGGTGCTAGTGGGCGGGCGCTTCCGGGAGGGGTCCGGCGGGGTGGCCCTGCGCGGCCGCCGCATTGGGGGCAGGGGCGGATCGATTAAGGGGGCCAGAGCCGAGTTGTTTTTCCAAGGCGTCCACGCGGCGAAGGAGTTCCGGCAGATGCTGCAGGGCGACGATCTGCCGTTTCGTCTGTTGATTGGGCTGGGCGGGCGAGCCGAGCCATTTTTCGCCGTCGGGAATGTCGTGCATGACGCCGGACTGGGCGGCGACAATGACCCGGTGGCCGATCTTGAGGTGACCGGCAAGGCCCACCTGGCCGGCCAACGTGACGTAGTCGCCGAGCCGCGTGCTGCCGGCGATGCCGGCCTGGCCGATGAGGAGACAATGCTCGCCGGTGACGACGTTGTGGGCGATTTGGACCAGGTTATCGATCTTGGTGCCCCGGCCGATGACGGTCGGCCCCAACGCGCCCCGGTCGATGGCGACGTTGGCGCCGATTTCAACGTCGTCTTGGACGATCACCGACCCGATGTGCGCGATCTTGCGGTGTTGGCCCTGATCGACCACGTAACCGAAGCCGTCCGAGCCCACGACGGTGCCCGCGTGGATGCGGACCCGGTGGCCGAGTTGCGTTTGCGGGTAGAGCGTCACCTGCGGGAACAGCCTGACCGACTCCCCGATCTGGCAATCTTGACCGATATGGTTGGCCCCCTCGAGCACGGAGCGCGCCCCAATCTGCACCCGCTCCCCAATCACGCAGTATGGCCCCACGTGCGCCGTCGGGTCCACCTGCGCCGTGGGCGCCACCACCGCTGTCGGGTGGATGCCCGGTGGGAAGGTCGGCTCGGGAAAGAACAGGGGCAGCACCTTGGCAAACGCGATCCGGGCCTGGGGCACTCGAATGAGCACTTTGCGCGCGGATTGGAACGGGCCAGCCACCAGAATGGCGCTCGCGGCACTCTGGTCGGCGCGGGCGAAGTAGGCCTCGTTCTCGGCGAAGGTCAAGTCCCCCGGTCGCGCGCGTTCGGCCGGGGCCAAGCCACTGACCTGCACGGTTCGGTCGCCCACCACTTCGCCACCGAGCCGTTCCGCGAGTTCAGCGATCGTGAAGGGCATGGCGCGCTAGGTGCCTCGCTCCTCGACGATGGTGTTGTCGTTACCGAGGACGACGATGCTGGGCTGCCAGTCTTTAGCGTGGGCGGCGTCGACCAGGCCGTAGGTCATGATGGTCAGCCGATCGCCCGGCTTGCCCAGTCGCGCCGTGGCGCCATTGAGGATGATCTCCCCCGAGCCGGCCGCGCCGGGGATGGCGTAGGTCTCGAAGCGCTGGCCATTGGCCATGTTGCCACAGAGCACCCGTTCGTAGGGCAGGAGCCCAACGCGCGCCATGAGATCCGACGCCACGGTGAGGCTGCCTTCGTAGTTGACGTTGGCGCCCGTGACTCGAGCGCGATGGATTTTCGACTTGAGCAGATGAATCAACATACCGTTGCCCGCTGCGTACGGGCTCGACTAGCGGCCCGCAGTATACCCCCCTGCCGACCCCTTTCAAGCCCGCGTCCGTAGGCACAAAACGCTTGAACCCCCGGCGGCGCTGCCCTTACCCTATGCCGCTTCCGAATCGTTGGGCGGGCCCTGCCGGCTGGGCTTGCGCGGAATTGAGTCAAAGCCGGCACAACAAAGTAAGCGATACAGACTATGCCTAATCGACCCCTGAACGTTGGTTTGGTTGGTGGCGGACGGGGCGCGTTTATCGTCCATCCCCACCAGAAAGCAATCCACTTCGACGGCACCCGCCGAGTGGTGGCCGGCGCGCTCTTTCCCGATCCGAAGATCGCCCTCGAGGAGGCGGCGGCCTGGCCTTACCCGATCAAGGGCTACGGTTCGTACGATGAGATGATCACGGCGAACAAGAGCCTGCCGGAGGGCGAGAAGCTCGATTATATCCTGATCGTGACGCCCAACTTCGTGCATCACGACCCGGCGATGAAGGCCATGAAGGCCGGGATCGCGGTCTTCTGCGAGAAACCCTTGTGCCTGAACCTCGACGAGGCCACTGAGCTCGTGAAGACCGCGCGCGAGTTGAACGTCCCGTTCGGGGTCGCCCACACCTACCTGGGCCACTGGACCAGCCGGCTCAGCCGGTACATCGTCCGGAGCGGCCTGTTGGGCGACGTGCGTTGGGTCGACAGCTACTACATCCAGGGCTGGTTAGCCACCAAACTGGAAGACACCGGCCAGCAACAAGCCACCTGGCGCGTCGACCCCAAACGGGCCGGCGGTTCCGGCTGCGGCGGTGACATCGGCACCCACGCCCTCATGCAACTGCGCTATGTGACCGGGCTCGAGGTCGCCGAGCTCTCCGCTCACCTCGAGACGTTCGTCGCGGGGCGCCAGCTCGACGATCACTTCACGATCTACTGCAAACTGAGCAACGGCGGCAAAGCCCTGGTCCGCGCCTCCCAAATCTGCATCGGACACAAGAACGATCTCGGCATCGAGATCGCCGGCACCAAAGGCACCCTGGTCTGGCGCCAAGAAGACCCCGAGTCCATCGCGATCCACTTGCCCGGCCAACCCGACCGCGTCTATTGGCGCGGCGCGGTCACCCCAGGCGACGGGTTCCTCCCCAAAGACGTTCCCGCCGACCTCATGGCCGAGCCCACCATCCCACCCGGACACCCCGAGGCGTTCCACGACGCGTTCGCCCGCTTGCACCGGTGCTTCGAGGTGGACGTGCGCAAGTGGAAGGCCGGCCAGAAATTCGCTTCCGACGGTAGCAAGTACGCCAGTGTCGAAGACGGTTGGACCGGCATTGCCTTCATTGAAACCTGCGTGGCCAGCAGCAAGCAGAAAGGCGCCTGGACGGCCATGCCTAAGAGGGCTTGACGCGCTCGGCCACCCGCGACAATGGCGCCCATCGCAGAGCGCCACCTCGAAGGTGCCCGGGTTCGGCGCATACCGCCGGTCCCGGGGCCCGCGTGTCCAATACCGTCAGTTGCCGTCGATCCCGGAAGGCAAACCTCGGGATGAAACCGAGTGAGCGATCCAACGCCGGCGCCTTTCCGCGCCTGGCCCTCGTGCGTCAGTGCTTCCCGGCGCGGCCGCCCCTCGCCGTCCGCGCCACGTTGGCTCCCCAACTTGCGCCGCTGACCAGCCAAGTGCGACCGGGATGTCGGGTCGGGGTGGCGGTCGGCAGCCGCGGCATCAGCGACTTGGCCCAGGTGGTCGAGGTGGTGCTGGACTGGCTCAAGGGCCTTGGGGCGAGCCCGTTTCTCCTCCCGGCCATGGGCAGTCACGGGGGTGCAACTGCCGAGGGCCAAGTGGCCCTGCTCGCCGAATATGGAATCACCGCCGAGCGGTTTGGCGTGCCCGTGTGTGCGGCGATGGAGGTCGAACGCGTGGGGACCCTGCCCGACGGCGTTGACGTGCTCGGCGCTCAGGAAGCGCTTCGGGCGGACGGCCTCATCCTGATCAACCGCATCAAACCGCACACGGACTTTAGCGGCGCCTTGGGCAGTGGCCTGCTGAAGATGCTCGTCGTCGGGCTCGGCAAACATCTGGGCGCAGCCGCGTTCCACCGCGCCGCGAGTCGATTGGGCTACGAGTCCGTGCTGCGCGCCGCAGGGCAAGTCCTGCTCGACGCCTTACCCGTGTGGGGTGCCGTGGCCATCCTCGAAGACCAACGCCATCAACTGGCTCAGCTCACTGTCGTGCGCCGTGAGGAGTTCGTGGCCCGTGAGGAAAGCCTCTGCGCCGAGGCGAAACGCCTCATGCCGCGCTTGCCCTTGGACGAGGTGGACCTGCTGATCGTGGACCGGATGGGCAAGAACATCAGCGGCGCCGGGATGGATCCGGCCGTGATCGGCCGGCTCATCCATGGCTACACTCTCGCCGAAGATCAACCCCAACCCTCGCCACGCGTGCGCCGTCTCTTCGTGCGGGAGTTAACCCCCCAAAGCCGCGGAAACGCCATTGGCATTGGCATGGCCGATTTCACCACCAGCCGCCTCGTCCAAGCCATGAACCGCGAGATCACAGTCACCAACTCCCTCACCGCCCTGTCGCTTCAGGGCGCCAAGGTGCCGATCTACTTCGACACCGATCGCGACGTGTTGAGCCAGGCGTTGGCCAGCCTGGCGCTTGCGCCAGGTACGCCCCCGAGGGTCGTCCGAATTCGAGACACCCTGTCGGTCGAGTACCTGGCCGTATCGGAAGCTTGTGTCGAGCACCTGGCCGGGCGAGCCGACCTCGAGGTGCTCAGACCGGCCGAGCCCATGTCCTTTGACATGAACGGCGACCTTCTGCCGCTGCCGGTCCCCTGAGCCGCCCGTGCCCTGCCGCCACGGCACGGTGCCAGGCCCCAGCTAGCGGGCCGTCAGGCGCGAGGCCGATGGCCTAACAGCCGGGCTGGCAGGAAGAGTAGGGCCTGCAACAGCGCGAACACGGCCTCGACACACAACCCGAGCAGACGGAAGGGTAGCGCCATCACCCAAACCAGCGGGATCAAAACCAGCGCCACCAAGGCCACCGGTGCGCACAGCACCAGCAAGATGCACCAAGCCACAAAGAGAATCAGGACTTTCATCGGTGCGTCACGTCACGCCACATTCGCTTCCGTAGCCGACGCCGGACACCCCACGCCCCTGCGCGCGGGACCGGTCGACGGTCAGCGTCAGCGCGACGATCGGTTCTGCACGCAACGGTATCACCAACGCCGAATCCCGCTAGCCAGAACTTTCCCGAGCCTCGTCGCCTCGGCACCTCCGCACCCCGCCTCGCACGTCAACCAGCGAGATACTCCCGGATCAAACGCATGTTCTCGAGCGGCGTCTCGAGAGGCAACGCGCCTGTGCCCATGACACAATTGGGACGGCCCCCGGCGATCTCGAGCACGCGTTCGATACCGCGGTAGATGCGCTCCGGTTGGTCACTCGCCACGACGACCGGGTCCAGATTGATGCGGAGCTTGACATGCGGGTGCGTGCGCGAGACCGCGGCGACAAAAGCCGCCTGGTTCGTCTCTACATTACACGCGAGGTAATTGGTCCCGGTCGACAACAGGTCCGCCAAGATCGGGTAGGTGTCACCGCCCATAATGCACGGAACCGGATGGCCCACACATTCGGCCGCCAACTCGAGGATGCGCCGCAAGGCGGGCAACTCGAGTTCGTGGAACTGCCGGGGCGACAAGATCGGTGGGGCCGCAGCCGACTCGAAGAAGGCCACGTCCAGCCCCGCCGCAGCCACGGCCCGGCACAACCCCGCTTGGTGTTCCGCTAGGCGGAACAGCAGCTTCGCCGTTGCTTCCGGCCGCAGGACCACCTCTTCGCAGAGGGCCGTAATCCCCAGCAGATTGAAGGCAAGCGAGAACGGGCCCGCGACCGGGATCCGAACCTCTGCCTCAGGGAATTCGTGCCGGAGGCGTTGGCCAACCCCCAGGACCATTGGGATGCGACCGTCCCGGGCGGGGTCAAAGGCTGGCAGGCTGAGACCCTCATCGTGGGACGCCAGCAAAGGCTGATGAATCGCCGGTATCGCATGGTCGTCCGGCGCCTCGACCCGTGCCCCGTAGGCCTCGGCTTCGAGGTTGTAGATGTCGATCCCCACCGCGATCACTTGGTGGCGGTACGCCCGATAGGCCCCGCAGTGGCCGGCGAAAAGCAATTCCGGGCTCCGCGAGACCTCCCACGGTGACCGACCCGCGAAGCGTGCCGCATGCTCATAAACCACGGGGGTGAAATCGATCTTCATGCTTTGCCAGGTGCGCCCTGCGCATCCGCGCCTCGATGCATGGCCAGCCCGAAGCCTTTCGTCAAGCTCGGTTTCAGTTCGGCTTCAGCAACGCACAACCTACCGCGCAACCTTCCGCTTGTTTCGCCCTGCCCGCTATAAGCCGAGCAGCCCACGGCCCCGAACGCCGCCGGGCAAATCATGACCGCCGCGGAGTTCACGCGAAAATGGGCGAAGTGCAGAGGCAAGGAATCTGCCGCCTATCAGGAGCATTTCAACGACCTTTGCCGCCTGCTGGGGCACCCCGCGCCTGCCGAAGCGGACCCTACGGGCAGCGATGTCCTCTGCTTCCAGAAACGCGTTGTCAAAGACGCCGAACGCTTGGCCCTGCACGATCGCGCCGAGGAACCGGCCCCGGAGGAGCGGGGCTTCGCTGACGTGTGGGAGAAGGGCTGCTTTGCGTGGGAGTACAAGGGCAAGAGGCGGAATCTCGACGATGCCTATCGGCAACTGCTCCGCTACCGGGAAAGCCTGCTGAATCCGCCCCTCCTGGCGGTGTGCGATTTCGACCGCTACGTCATCCGCACCAACTCCAACGGCACGGTCCAAGAGGCGCACCAATTCACCGACGAACAGATCCTTGAGCTTCTGCTCGCCTTGAACCTGGAACGTGCCACCGAGGATGCGACCGCGGCGAAGGCCTCCAAGGCTCGCGGTTCGCGCGCCAAACGCAAAGACGAAATGCTGTGAAGGAGGCCACGAAGTTGCCCAACGCCGCGCAGGCGGTTGTGGATGCGGAGAAGCTCAACGGCTACCTGCTCGATCCGGCGCATCCCGATAATGGGGGCAAGGCACCCTTCTTCTTGGGCTTGGGATTTCGCGCCGAAGACTGTCAGGTCCTTGCCGCCGCCTTCCGCCAACTTGCCGTGGCCTTCCCGGTCACCGAAAGCATGGCGCCCTCGCACGGGCGCAAGTACGTTCATGACGGTTAGATCGAAACGCCTTGCGGTAGGACACCGCGGGTGCGGACCGTGTGGATTGTCGATGCCGGGAAGCACGTGCCGCGGTTGGTGACTGCGTATCCGCGGGAGGAATGACGACGCTTATCATGAAAGAACACGAACGAGTAGTGCTGACGACCAGCCTGCCCGCCGAGGGCTTGGAAGCAGGCGACGTGGGTTCGGTGGTCCATGTGTACAGCGACGGCAGAGCCTATGAAGTGGAATTCATCACCCTAGACGGCCACACCGCCGCAGGGGTCACGTTGGAAGCCGGGCAAGTCCGCCCCGTCACCGGCCGTGAGATTACCCACGCCCGCGCGTTGGCGGCCGCATGAACGAAGCGACGCAGCTCGCACTCCACGGACGGGGAAAATGCTCTGGGCGTCCGCGCGCTACTCCCGATGCAGACGCCGGGCGGCGGGCGGGAGTGGCAAGCAGAACTCCCCGCCCGCGGTGCGCAAACACCCGCCCAACAGACGAAAGGCAAGCACAATGCTCCCCAAAGACAAGTCCGTTTCACGCGAGGTCCGCCTTCACGTGCCATTCCGTCTGGAGGGCGAGGGCAATGCGGAAGCCGTGGTGGACAACGCGAGGCTGCGACGAAAACCTGCCGGCACGCAGGTGGGCGAAGGCCGCTGTGCGGAGCATCGAGGCTAGTCGATTGCGCGTCCTTCTGTATGGGCAGATCTCTCGCGACTTCGCTTCGGCGGAAGAGATGGCAGACTGGATGATCGGCGAAGGCTGGGAGTGTGCTCCGTCGCCGAGGTGGCTAGAGCCGGCGTGAAGGCTGCCTCCGTTTTCCAGGGCGACATTCGGGCAATGGGCCTCGGTCGTGCGGGAGATGATCCGCGAGCAAGTGCGCGACCTTCACCTGCGGGCAGAGTGGAGTAACCAGCGCAGGAGCGCGGAAGCCAATGGACGAGCCACACAAGGCGTCATTAGCAATCGCATCCTTGACCACATTTGCGACGCGCTCGGAACGCTGGCCCCCCGATACCGGAATCCGAGTGCGGGAACTCGGCAACCGAAATCCCGTAACCGTGTTTCCGGAACTGGGTCCCGGCGACTGGATGAAAAGCCTTCTTGACCAGCAAGCCAACGACGGCGGAGGCGGCCATGAGCAGCAGCCCCTTTCTGTGAAGGCCAAACATGCACAAGACCCTTGATTTCATTGGCGCTATTGCGTGTTGGAGCGGGTGATGGGAATCGAACCCACGTGGCCAGCTTGGAAGGCTGGAGCTCTACCATTGAGCTACACCCGCGACCGTCCGTAACGGCCGCACTGTAGTGAGCACGCTTGCGTTGTCAATTCGCGACCGTATATGGTCGGCCCCATGAATTCTCTCCTGGTGGTCCAAGGCCGGGTGGTGGACCCGAGCCAGGACCTGGACCAAGTCATGGACGTTCTGATCCTCGAGGGTCAAGTGGCCGCCTTAGGGGAAGAGGCGAGCCGTCGCGCGCCGCCTGACCTCGAACGGGTGGACGCCACCGGCAAAGTCGTCTGCCCCGGCCTCATCGACTTGCACGTGCATCTGCGCGAGCCGGGCCAGAATGCCAAGGAGACCCTCGCCACGGGGACGGCCGCGGCCGCGCGGGGCGGGTTGACGACCGTGGTGTGCATGCCGAACACGACGCCGGCCGTGGATAGCCCGGCTGCGGTGGCGTGGATCCACGAGCGGGCGACGACCGAGGCGCGGGTGAACGTGTTGGTGGCGGGGGCGATTAGCAAGGGCTTGGCTGGAGAGGAACTGGCCTCGATTGGCTCGCTGCACCGTGCCGGGGTGGTGGCCATCACGGACGACGGGCGCTGCATCCAGAACAACGAACTGATGCGCGGCGCCCTCGAGTACTCGACCATGTTCGACCTCTTGGTCATGGACCATTGCCAAGACTACTCTTTGGTGACCGAAGGGGTGATGCACGAGGGGTTCTTCAGCACCATGCTCGGCCTGCGCGGTTGGCCCGCGGCGGGGGAAGAGATGATGGTCGCGCGCAACATCCTGCTGGCCGAGCGCACGGGAGCCCGGGTCCACTGCCAACACATCAGCGCCGCCGGCAGCGTGCGCCTGCTGCGGGCAGCCAGGCAACGTGGGCTGTCCATATCCGGCGAGGCTTGTCCCCACCATTTCACGCTCACCGACGCCGCCGTAGCCGGCAGCGCGGAGTTCTGGGAGCGGGATGGGAAGGACCTGCGGCGCGGGATGGAAGGGCCGACGCTGCCGAGTTGGCCAGCTTACGACACCAACTTCAAGATGAACCCCCCGTTGCGCTCCGCCGCGGATCGGGAGGCGATTCTCGAAGGAATTGTCGATGGAACACTCGAAGTGCTGGCGAGCGACCATGCGCCGCACTGCGACTACGAGAAGGAAGTCGAGTTCGACTACGCCCCCTTCGGCGTCACGGGCCTCGAGACGGAACTGGCCTTGGCCCTGATGCAGCTTTGCCGCCCCGGCCGGCTGTCGCTCGCGGAGTTGATCGCCCGTTTCACCACCGGGCCAGCCCGCCTGCTGCGCCTCGCCAACAAAGGCTCGCTCGCCGTCGGCAAAGACGGGGACGTGACGGTGTTCGATCCGGAGGCAAGCTGGACCTTCAGCCGAGAGTCGACGGCGAGTAAGGCGCGCAACAGCCCGTTCTACGGCTGGCCCCTGCGCGGCAAGGCCGTCGCCACCATCGTCGGCGGTCGAGTCGTCTGGCGCGACGACCCCGCTCCCGCCAAGCGCAAGAAGACCCCCGCCAAGGCCTGAAGCGGGCGAACGTCGAATCGAGGGCAGTCGAGCCTTGACCGCGGGCGCGCCGGTTCTAGCATCACGCCCGTTTTGCGCGCGCAAGTGATGAAGGCAATCCTGGCTCTGGAAGACGGCACCGTCTACCACGGCACCGGCTTTGGCGCCCGCGCCACCGCCTGTGGCGAGGTGTGTTTCAACACCTCGATGACCGGCTACCAGGAGATCTTGACCGATCCGTCCTACAAGGGGCAGATCGTGACCATGACCTACCCCCACATCGGCAACTACGGCATCAACGCGCTCGATGTCGAGTCGTGGCGGCCGCATGTGGCGGGCTTCGTGGTGCGCGAGGTCTCCCCGGTCGTCAGCAGTTGGCGCGCTGAACAGTCCTTGCCCGAGTACCTCGAGCGGCATGGCTTGCCCGGCATCCAAGGCATCGACACCCGCGCCCTCACCAAGAAGCTCCGCGTGCGGGGCGCCATGAAGGGCGTGCTGACGACCGAGGAGGTGCCGGACGCCGAGGCCGTCGCGCGCGCGCAGGCCTGGCACGGCTTGGTGGGCTTCGATTACGTCAAAGAGGTGACGCACCCAGCGCCCTTCCAGTGGGATCAGCAAGACAACCTTAGCCCGGACTTCCGCCTCGTGTTCGGGCCGGCGACCGGCGATCCACGCCCCACGCACCACCCCTTGCCCCCAGCCGACATCCCCATTGTGGCCTACGACTTCGGCATCAAGTACAACATCTTGCGCCGGCTGCGCCAACATGGTTTCCAGGTTCAGGTGGTGCCGGCAGCCACACCCGCAGCCGACGTCCTCCGCCACCGGCCGGCCGGGGTGTTCCTTTCCAATGGCCCGGGCGATCCCGCCGCGCTGCCCTACGCAGCCCGCGCCGTGGGGGACCTCATCGAGCATGGGCTGCCGATTTTTGGGATTTGCCTGGGGCACCAGGTGCTCGGGTTGGCCTTGGGGGGCAGTACGTTCAAACTGAAGTTCGGCCATCGCGGCGCCAATCAGCCGGTCAAAGACCTCGCCAGCGGCCGTGTCGAGATCACCTCCCAAAACCACGGGTTCGCCGTGGCTGCCGATTCCCTTCCCTCGGAGGTGGCCGTGGACCGGATCAACCTCAACGACCAAACCGTGGAAGGTTTGCGCCATCGGTCCAAGCCCATCTTCTGCGTCCAATATCACCCGGAGGCGTCCCCTGGCCCGCACGATTCGACGCCGTTGTTTGCCGACTTCCGCGAGTTGGTGTTGCGGCGAGGTTGAGCGTCCAGCCCGGAGGCCGACGCTGGCTCGAGGCCCAGCGCCAGACGCTCGCCCTCAGCCAGACGTAACCGGGGTCTGTCGATGAGCACAGACTCGATTCGCGGGCTGACTTTGCTCGCCAGCGTCCTGTGGCTGGCCGTGGGAGATCTTTGTCCGTGCCGCGCACAGGAGGTGGCGGATCCGCTGCCCGCAGGGGCAGCAACCTCCCCGAGCCCGGCACCTCGCGACATCCGCCAGGCCATACCCGCCAGAGACCTCGCGGCGGTCCAAGCCGACTTGAGTCGTCATTGGCCAACTCGCCGCCCCCGTCACCCCACCTTCAGATGGTCCAGCTCCTCTTGGCGTTCGGCGCGGATGTCCAGCGGACAAACTGCGCCGGGCTGAGCCCCGTTCAACTCGCCATCGAGTCCTTGCAGCGCGGCCCTCCCGACGCGGCGCGTTTGCTGGTGCAGCAGTTGCGCGCTGTCGGCGGGAAACTGGACGCACTCGACGACTTGATCTTCGCTGGCAAGGCCGCCGAGATCGGGGCCTTGCTGACCCTGGAGCCGCGGTTGGTTCACCTGACCAACCGCTTCGGCAATGCGCCGTTGAGAGAAGCCGCCCGACTTCGGCGGACCAACCTCGTCGCGGTCTTGCTCGAACGCGGGGCGAGTTGGGATGTGATCTCGGCCGCCATGCTGGATCGGGGACACGCGCTGGAGCGGTTGCTGTCCGAGGACCCCCGACAGGTCACCAACGAGCTTTACGGCACGCCCTCGCTGCACCTGGCGGCCCGAGCCGGCAATGCGCGAAACGTCCGGCTCGTGCTCGAGGCCGGAGCGGACCTCCAGCGCCAGGATCGCAAAGGCCTGACCGCCTGGGGAGCGGCGCGGTCGGCCACGAACGCCGCGGTGGCAGAATTGCTGGTCGAGCAAGGCGCCCGCCCGACGCTCTTTGACGCCATCGAACTCCATGACGCCACCCTCACACTCGACCTCCTCCGGCAGACGCCCGCGGCGGCCACGATCACCAACCAAACGGGAATTCCCGCCGCGCATCTGGCCGTCGCCCGCGGCCTGGATTCCGTGCTAGCCCAGATGCTCGAGGACGGCCTGACGCCGGACTTTGCCACGGCGCAGGGCCTGACGCCGCTGCATCTCGCCGCGCGGGAAGGGGGCGTCGAGGTCGCTCGACTCCTCCTAGCGGCGGGCGCTTCGCCGCAACGAATGACCATGCGGCCAGCCGGGCAGCCCAGCTTCTCGGCCCTCAACGACTTCAACCCCCTCCACGAGGCAGCCTCAGCCGGCCAAGCGGACATGGTCGAGTTGTTGGTGACGGCGGGGGCGGAGGTCAATGCGCGGACCAGTGACGGCAGGACCGCTTGGGATTTGGCACGGCTCGCGGGCGCAGGCCGCGGGCGCGTGGGCGCGGGGAGATCGCACCTAAGCGGGCCTTACGAACTGCTCGAGACGGACCCCTTCTCGCGGCGGATCGGCCGACACTGGCTCGAGGCCCAACGTGAGACCCTCGCGGTCGTCGAATCCCTCGGCGGCATGCCCGGGCCTGGCCGACCCGGGCGACCGATCCCGGCTGAGCATTGACCGGGGGCGTCATGATCGATATGAATCGTCGACACATATCCTTTGCGTGGCGATGATTGACGGGGGGCCAAGGTTGGCGCCGCCCCCTTGAAGCCTCGTGCCCAAGATTTTCGACAACATCGAGGCGAGCCTGCTGCCAGCTCTAGAGCAGACGCTGCAACTGTCAGAGCGGGCTGACTTTTGCGTCGGCTACTTCAACCTGCGCGGCTGGAAGGCGCTGGATTCGGTCATCGAGGCATGGCCTGGCGGGCCGGGGCATCAGTGTCGGCTCCTGGTCGGGATGCAACGCCTGCCGCAGGAGGAGCTGCGCGACTTTTTGAGTCTGGTCAAGCAGGATGGCGAGCTCGATAACCAGACCGCGATCCGGTTGAAGAAACGCCTGGCCGAGGAGTTCCGCACCCAGCTCACGTTTGGCGTTCCCACCAACGATGACGAGGCCGGATTGCGCCGCCTGGCCAACCAGCTCAAGGCGAAGAAGGTCGCCGTGAAGTTGTTCCTCCGGCACCCGTTGCACGCCAAGCTCTACCTGTGTTTTCGCCCAGACCCGATCAATCCCATCGTGGGCTACCTGGGCAGCAGCAACCTCACGCTGTCAGGGCTGTCGCACCAGGGCGAGTTGAACGTGGATGTCATGGATCACGATGCGGGCGTGAAGCTGTCAAAGTGGTTCGAGGATCGCTGGAACGACCGCTGGTGCGTGGACATCTCCGCCGAGCTGATCCAAATCCTGGAGCAAAGCTGGGCGCGGGAGACCCTGATCCCGCCGTATCACATCTATCTGAAGATCGCCTACCACTTGAGCCAGGAAGCCCGGGCGGGGTTGTCCGAGTTCCGCATCCCGCCGGAGTTTGGTCACAGACTTTTCGATTACCAGGTCGCCGCCGTTAAAATCTCCGCCCACCATTTGAACAAGCGCAACGGGGTGCTGATCGGCGACGTTGTTGGCTTGGGAAAAACTCTGATGGCCACGGCGGTCGCCAAAATCTTCCAGGACGACCAGTTCACCGAGACCCTCATCATCTGTCCGAAGAACCTGGTCAAGATGTGGGATGACTACGTTTCGGAATATCGGCTCCTGGCCAAGGTGCTCTCCATCACGCGGGTCATCCGGGAGTTGCCGAATCTGCGGCGTTACCGTGTCGTGCTGATCGACGAAAGCCAGAATCTCCGCAATCGCGCCGGTCGCCGTTACCGCGCCATCCAGGAATACATCCAGGAGAACGAGAGCCGGTGCATCATGCTTTCGGCCACGCCCTACAACAAAACCTATCTCGATCTGTCCAGCCAACTGCGGCTGTTCATCCCGGAGGACAAAGACCTTGGCATCCGCCCTGAACGACTGCTGAAAGACCTCGGCGAAACAGAATTTACGCGGCGACATCAGTGCCCGTTGCGGTCGCTGGCGGCTTTCGAGAAAAGCGATTACGCCGATGACTGGCGCGAGTTGATGCGCCTGTTCATGGTGCGCCGGACGCGGAGCTTCATCCAGGAGAACTATGCCGAGACCGATCCCGCCAACGGACGCAAGTTCCTGACCTTCGAGGACGGCACCCGATCTTATTTCCCGGTGCGGATGCCGAAGACGGTCAAATTCAAGATCAACGAACGCGACCCGGACGACCAGTATGCCAAGCTCTATGCTCCCGGCGTCGTGGCGGCGATCAACGCCTTGAACCTGCCCCGCTACGGGCTGGCCAACTACGTGGCCGCGACACCGCACAAGCCGCCGACCACCAGCGAGGCGAAGCAGTTGCAGGATTTGTCACGGGCGGGCAAACGTCTGATGGGCTTTTGCCGCACCAACCTGTTCAAACGGCTCGAAAGCTCCGGCGAGGCGTTTCAGCAATCCCTCCAACGCCACATCCTGCGTAACTACATTTACCTCCATGCGATTGAGAAGGGTCTGCCGTTGCCTATCGGCACCCAGGATTCGGGCCTGCTGGACGCCGGGAATTACGACGAGGACGTGGACGCGGAAAACGCTTCGGCTGAGCTGTTCGACGATGACGAAGAAAACGGCGGCGGCAAGGCAGCCAAGCTCGATCTGAAGACGTTGAACGACTTCAAGGAACGCGCAGCGAGCATCTACGAACAATACGCTACTCAGTTCAAGAGCCGCTTTGACTGGCTCCGCCCCGATCTGTTCGTTAAGTCCCTGGGCAACGATTTGGAGTCCGATGCGGGCAGTCTGTTCCAGGTATTGAAACAGGCGGGCGACTGGAATCCAGCAAATGACGCCAAGCTCGATGCGCTCTGCGATCTGTTGACCAAGAAACATGCCAAGGAGAAGGTCATCGTGTTCAGCCAGTTCGCCGATACGGTTCGTTATCTGGAAACGCAGCTTCAGCGGCGCGGCATCAAGATGCTGTCGGGTGTCACCGGCCAGGACGAAGACCCCACGGGCTATGCCTGGCGGTTCAGCCCGGAGAGCAACCAGAAGCGCCAAAAAATCCCGCCCGAAAACGAACTCCGGGTGCTTTTAGCAACCGATGTGCTTTCCGAAGGTCAAAATTTGCAGGACGCGGCTATCGTGGTCAACTTCGACCTCCCTTGGGCGATCATCCGCCTGATTCAACGCGCTGGCCGCGTGGATCGTATCGGGCAGAAGTCCGAGAAAATCCTCTGCTACTCGTTCCTGCCAGCGGACGGTGTGGAGAACCTGATCCGGCTTCGGTCGCGGGTGCGCCAGCGGCTTCGGGAAAATGCGGAAGTGGTCGGCACCGACGAGGCGTTTTTTGAGGACGAGCACGAGAAAAAGAAGCTGCTCGATCTCTACCACGAGAAGTCAGGCATCCTCGACGGGGACGATGAGTCGGAGGTCGATCTCGCTTCGCTGGCTTACCAGATTTGGAAGAACGCCATTGATCGAAATCCCGAGCTCCAACAGCTCATTCCGGAACTGCCTCATGTCGTTTACTCCACAAAACCAATCGCAAATCAAAAATCGAAAATCGAAAATCTCGGTGGCGTCCTGGTTTATCTCCGCACCGCCGAGGGCAATGACAGCCTGGCCTGGGTGGATAAGGAGGGCAACAACGTCACCCAGTCGCAGTTTGAGATTCTGAAAGCGGCAGAATGCTCGCCGACCACTCCGGCGATACCCCGCCTGGAGAACCACCACGCCCTGGTGAAGAAGGGCGTGGAATACGTGGTCGCCGAGGAGAAAACGGTTGGTGGGCAACTGGGGCGTCCTTCTGGCGCACGGTTCCGCACCTACGAGCGGCTGAAGCGATACGCCGATCTTGTCAAAGGCACCCTGTTCGACACACCCCAACTCGCCAAGACCATCGAGGACATCTACCGCTATCCGCTGCGGCAGTCGGCCATTGACACGCTCAACCGACAACTCCGGGCTGGGATTTCGGACGAGAAGCTGGCCGAGTTGGCGATGGCTCTGCGGGATGATGACCGCCTCTGCATCATCCACGAGGAGGAACAAATCCAGGAACCGCAGATCATCTGCTCAATGGGGCTGGCGGAGGAAAGGCAAAGGGCAGAAAGTGGCGGAGGAAAGGTTAAAGGAAGCCGGCTCATGACATGAAATACGCCCAGCTCATCAAGGCAATTGATTCCACCAGCCAAAAACTGCTGGGGCATGCCGCGACTGTTACCAACCAAACCCTGGTCGTCCGCAACTGGTTTATTGGGGCGTACATTCTGGAGTACGAACAGAGCGGCGATGATAGGGCTCAATATGGTGCGCGTCTCATCGAGTCATTGTCTCGTGACCTTGTGCGGCGAAATGTAAATGGGATTTCTCCCACTAACCTGCGCCTATTCCGCGAATTCTATCGCGCCTATCCTCACCTTGGGCAGGGATTGCCAGACCCGCTTCCCCAAATGCTTGGTGGGCCAATTCAACAGACACTGTCTGTCGAATCGGCACCGGCGCCAAGCAAGCTCACCCGGATTCAACGGACACCGTCGGTTGAATCCCCGGAACGCAGACTCTTTCTGTCGCCTGAGCTTCTCCTTCGGTTTTCCTGGTCCAAGATCATTGAACTGCTACGCCTGGACGATCCTCTTAAACGCGCCTTCTACGAAAACGAATGTTTAAAGGGCAATTGGTCAGTCCGCCAACTCCAGCGCCAAATTGGGTCCCTGCTCTACGAGCGCACCGGCCTTTCCCGGGATAAGACCGCGGTCCTCCGCCGAGCCGATCGGCAGGAGCCCAAGGAACACATCGAAGAACTGATTCGCGATCCCTATGTTTTGGAATTCACGGGTCTCGCCGAGCTTCCCCGATATCGGGAAAACGACCTCGAGAAAGCCTTGCTCGATCATTTGCAGCAGTTCTTGTTGGAGTTAGGCACAGGATTCTGCTTTGAGGCGCGCCAATTCCGTGTGACTGTCGGTAATGAACATGATTATGTCGATCTGGTGTTCTACCATCGCGTTTTGCGCTGTCATGTCTTAGTGGACCTCAAGATTCGCGCCTTTAGGCACGCCGATGCCGGCCAGATGAACTATTACCTGAATTTCTTCAGAAAATGCGTCATGCGCGAAGGCGATAATCCGCCGGTGGGCATCTTGCTTTGCAGCGACCGGGAAAACACAAAAGTTGAATTCGCCACTTCGGCAATGGACAACAAGGTGTTTGTCGCCCGTTACCTAGTCGCTTTGCCGTCTCCCGAGGAATTGCGTACGTTCCTGGAGAAAGACCGTGCGCAAATTGAGGGCCTGATGCTGCAAACGAATCGCCCCACGAAATGCCGACGCAAGTTGCAGCAAAAAAGGAGCGGCCAGGGACTTTAGATCTCGGGGCCGATAAGGTCGAGCCCGCGCTGGTCGCTAAGAGAAAGGTAAAAGGCAGAAGGAAAAAGTCAAATGGTAACCCAAGAACGGAAAAACGAAGTGGGTATGATTGACCGCAAAGCCGTTCAGGATCGCCTGAAGAAGTTCGATTTCTCCGGGCTGTTTACCCAGGAGTTGGGGTGGGACTGGCACACCACCAACCTCTCCATCACCGCGGATGCTCAGCCTTTCTCCTTGAAGGCCGTGGCCCACAAGCGCGGCATGGTCGCGTATCACGCAGGAAGACATCACCGGCTACATGAGCCGGAACACGATCATCCCCTTCCTGTTTGACGCCGCCGAAAAGGAAATGAAGAAGGTAAAAGGCAAAAGGCAAAATGGAGATGGCGTAGCCAACGCTTCCGGGACTTCTGCCTTCTGCCTTCTTCCTTCTGCCTTGCTCCAGCAGGAGCCAGACCGCTACATCTACCCGGCCATCAAGCACGGCATCACCTTGGACATCCACGCGCAACCGCCCACTCCGTTGAAGGCCCGGCTGCCGTTGCCGCCCGAAATCGAGCAGGGCGTGGATAGCACCAAGCCCAACCTGATCGAACGCCGCAAGGCTTGGAACAAGACCGCGCCGTCCGAGTATGCCTTGCCCACGGAAATCTGGCGCGAGGTCGTGGCGCGGCGGCAACGCTACTGGGAACTCTGGTCCCGCCTCACCGGCTGCCAGGCCAAACCCGAATGGGTCGCCTGCCAGCCCACCCAAGCCGAACTCTCGTCGAGACTAGCCGACCCTTCAGCCTTTAGCCTTGAGCCTTCAGCCTTTGATATTAACGATCTCATCACGCTCAACCTCGACATCGTTCAATTCGCACAGGATGTCATTCGCAACTGCGACAGCCCGGAGCTGCTGCGGGCCTTCTGGCACGCACTCGAAAAGCTTTCTGTGCTCGACCCCACGGTCGGTTCGGGCGCTTTCTTGTTTGCGGCCCTGAACATCCTCAAGCCCCTTTACGAAGCCTGTCTGGAGCGGATGGAGGCGTTCGTGGGCGACTTGGATCGTTCCAGCGAAAAACATCGCCCGGAGAAGTTCTCAGATTTCCGCGCCGTATTGGAGCGCGTGGAGGCCCATCCGAACAGCGACTACTTCATTCTGAAATCCATCATCCTGAACAATCTGTTCGGCGTGGACATCATGGAGGAAGCCACGGAAATCTGTAAGCTCCGCCTGTTCCTCAAGCTCGCCGCTCAGGTTGATCCCGATCCCGCCAAGGACAACTTCGGCATCGAACCGCTGCCCGACATTGATTTCAACATCCGCGCTGGAAACACCCTGGTCGGCTATGCCACGGCGGATGAAGTGCGCCGAGCGTTCAAGGAGGAAGCCGGTGGGCAGGGCAAGCTGCTGTTGGGCGAAAGCTCCAGCGCCTACCAGCGGTTCGAGGAGAAGGTAGAAGATGCTGACCGCGCTTTCGCTCTGTTCCGGCAAATGCAGACCGAGCAGGGCATGGACTCCACCCAGTTCGTTTCCGCCAAGGTCGCGCTGCGGAAACAGATGAAGGTTCTGGAGGACGAACTGAATCGGTATCTAGCAAGCGACTACGGTGTGAAGGTCAGTGACAAGGCCGCGTATGCCAAGTGGCTCAGCACGCACCTACCGTTCCACTGGTTAGTTGAGTTCTTTGGGATTATTGAAAGTGGCGGGTTCGATGTCGTCATTGGCAATCCACCCTACGTGGTGGTGTCGCCAGACAAAATCCCCTACCGGATTAAGGAGGCCGAGTTCAGAACTCATTCGACCAAGAACCTGTATTCCCTTGTTTGCGAACGCTCCGAGCAACTGGCACAAAAGCAAGCTTCGCTTGGTCTAATCGTTCAGTTGACAGCCCTGTCCTCCGAGAAGATGCCTCCGTTGCAGGACTTGCTTCTCAATCGAGGACTCTTTCTAGCTCCCTCATTTCCCCGCCGCCCGGAGTCCATTTTTGACGGTGTAGAAATGCCTGTCACAATCCTGATTTCGCGCAAAGCGCCACGCCAGCTTCACACGTCGAGAATTAGCAGGTTCTACACTGAAGAACGGCCCTGTGCGCTCAACCTGCTTTACCTCCAGAACCACTGTACGCGCCTTCACGGACACCGGATCGCCAAGATCGGCACGCCCGTTGAGAAAAGGATTTTCGAGAAGTGGGACACGGCAAGCGAACATGTTGAGGCGTTGACCACGAGCACATCCACCCATCTTGTCTATTACCAAGAGGCTTGCCGGTATTGGGCGAAGGCATGTAGGGGCTACCCGTTCTTCCGCCGAAATGGGGAGAAAATGTCACCCCCGCACGGACGGACGATTTGCTTTAAGGACAGCAACGCCTGCGCCTTTGTCGCCTGCTTGGCCAATTCGAGTTTGTTCTATTGGTTCTACAGTCTTTTCTCTGATTGTGAGCACATCAACGATGCCCTCATTCGGGGCTTCAAGATACCTGGGACGTGGGAGAAAGAAGACTGGAGCACCCTTGAGAGTCGGCTGTCCAAAAGCCTGAAGGAAAACGCTCAGCGGAAGACCATCCAGACCAAGCAGGGCCACACAATCGAATACGACGAGCTGAATGCCTCCAAGTCCAAAGCCGTCGCTGATGAGGTTGACCGCGCTTTGGCCCGTCACTACGGCTTCACAGACGAAGAAGTTGACTTCATTCAGAACTACGACATCAAATACCGTCTTGGCCGCGATGCGGAGGGAGACGACGACGAATGAGCATCGCCATTCTCGCCTGGGGTTCACTGATTTGGAATCCGCGTGGCCTGCCCATCTCCGGCAAGTGGCAGCAGGACGGCCCGGTGCTCCCCATCGAGTTCAGCCGCATTTCGGACAACGGCAGGCTCACCCTGGTCATCGATGAACGCTACGGGGTGGATGTATCGACGTGCTACGCTCTCAGCCCACGTTCAACCCTTGGCGAAGCTGTCGCCGACCTCCAAGAGCGCGAAGGTTGCCCGGCAGAAAACATCGGATTTGTTGAAATGGCAACCCGGCGCGTCAGCCCCAGAGCCGCAGAACGCCATCCCGCCACCTGCGAGCGCATCAAAACTTGGGCGGCGGAAAAGGGATTCGACGCCGTGGTCTGGACCGCCCTCGGTCGCCGGTTCAAGGACCGGATCAACGTGCCGCTCTCACCCGCCGCCGCCGTGCGCTCCTTGCAGGGCCTGCCCGCCCCGCAGCAGGAATCCGCGCTCGAATACATCCGCAACGCCCCGCCCGAAGTGCTGACCCCGGTGCGCACTGCCGCAATTTTTGCTGGAGGGTTGCATGATCAGCCAAATGTGGTGAGACTGACTCCATGAGTATTGCCGAATTGCCGATCGGAATCGACCGCGAGAAGATCGCGGAGTTCTGCCGGGCGCGGGGCATCCGCCGGTTAAGCCTGTTCGGTTCGGTGTTGCGCCAGGATTTCGATCCCCATCGCAGTGACGTGGATGTGCTGGCGGAATTCGAACCGGGCGCGTTGGAGGGCGTGGGATTTCGCTACTTTGGCTATGGCGAGCAGTTGTCGGAAATCCTTGGGCGAAAGGTGGACTTCTGTTCGCGTCTCAACCGGCACATCGAAGGTGCGGTGCGGCGGGAAGCTGTGACCATCTATGAGCACCCATGATCCCCGCGCCACGTTGCGCCAGATTCGGGATGCCGCCCGACGGGCGCAGGACATCTGCGCGGACAAGACGCTGGAAGCACTGCTCAAGGACTGGCAGGCCACCGCCGCCTTGGAGCGGTTCATCGAGATACTGGGCGAGGGCGTCAAACGGTTGCCGCCCGAGTTGCGGGACCGCTATCGCGCCGTGCCGTGGAAGGAGATCGCGGGGACGCGCGACCACTTGAGCCACGGGTACGACGACGTGGACTATCAGGTGTTGTGGGACGCGGTAAAGACGGACGTGCCCGTGTTGCTGGCCACCGTCGGGCAGATGTTGAACGACCTTGAAGCCTCTGGGGAAAGATGAATGGGCAGGAGTCGCCCCTTGCTCACAAGGCACGACGAGCAACAGTCCCTGCCTATGGAGCTGACCACCATCAAACCCGACGATCCGGGCTACCCGCCAGGGATGGCGGCGGCAGGAATTGGGCTGGCTCAACAGACGTTGCAGGCATGGGGCAACGCCGATGTGCTGAAGGGCGAGAAAGTCGCGCTGTTCTGCTCCACCCGCTGCCCCGGCGACCTGATCCTCAAGGCTTACGACCTTGCCAAGAAGCTGCGGGATGACGGTGTGACGGTAATCAGCGGCTTCCACTCCCCGGTGGAGAAGGAGTGTCTGAGAATCCTGTTGCGCGGCAAGCAGCCGATCATCATCTGTCCGGCCCGCAGTCTGGTCAACCTGCGCGTGCCCGGTGAATGGAAGCGTCCCCTGGAAGGCGGACGGCTCCTGCTTCTGTCCCCGTTCAGCGCCACGCAGCGCCGCGTCACAGCCGCTCTGGCCAAGCTCCGGAACGAGTTCGTCGCCGCCATCGCCACCAAGGTGTGCTTCGTCCATGTCAGCCCTGGCGGTGAGTTGGAGGCCCTGCGCGATCTCGTGCGGCGGCATGGAAGGACAACCGTCGATGTTTAGGGGCGCAGTGGGATGAGAATCGCGCTCATTTCCCGCAGTTCAGCATCCGCCTGGCGCGGTTCCGGGGCGTGAACCGGTTGGCCCACTTCTCCGATACAAGCCGATGTCGAAATCCGAGATTGCCGTAGCGCTGAGCAGGGCGAAGGTCTCAGCACAGGCCGACGTTGGATCGGCGGAAGAGGTCGAGTTGGGCCTTGGCAACGGTGGCAAGACAGCCATGAGCGTGGAACTGAGAACCCATTCAGCGGCTGAACTCGGCCTGCTGCAGGCAGCCGGTACGCCCCGCCATTCGCGCTGCACAGTTGCAGGGGGAGCGGATTTTGGCGAGAGTGGGCCTGTGAGCATTGCCGAATTGCCGATCGCAATTGACCGCGAAAAGATCGCGGAGTTCTGCCGGGCGCGGGGCATTCGCCGGCTGAGCCTGTTCGGTTCGGTCTTGCGGTAGGATTTTGATCCGCAGCGCAGCGACGTGGACCTGCTGGCGGAGATGAAGCCTGAAAGCCGCCCCGACTGGGAGCTGTTTGGGTGGTATCGGCCGCCAGATCCTGAAGGTGACCCTTGAAATCGTGGACCCATAGCGCCCGTTGGGTTGGAGGCCTCGGTGTCGCGACCTCCCTGTGCCTCCCACCCCTCGCGGCCGCCCCGGCCAGCCTCATCGAGAACGGCGGGTTCGATTTCGGCGCCAGCCACTGGACGCTGCACGGCGAGGTGCGGCTCGACGAGGCGGATGGGCCGCAAGGGGCGGGCCCCGCGTTGCGGATCGGGGCCGGGTGGGCGCGGCAGGATCTGGTCCGTGCCGACCTCGAGCCCGGCGCCACCTTCACCTGCGCCGCCCGGTACCGCCTCGATCAGGTCGACGCCCAAGCGGAGCCGGGTTACGCCTTTCTGGCCGTCTACCAACTGGACGACTTCGATGACGCCGTCACCAGCCAGGACTTCGTCCAGGCCACCGGCACCTGCGACTGGCAATTCGCCCGCCATACGTTCACCGTCGTGCCGCACGCGCGCACGGTCTCGATTCGGTGCGGCCTGTTCCGTGCGGAGGGTGTGGCGTGGTTCGACGACTTCACCCTGACGGCGGGCCCCGAGCCGCTGCGGTTCGGGGAGTTGGCCGAACGCGAGCGCGCCGCGGCGCACCGGTTAGGGCTCTTGGCGGGGGCGCGCGGCAGCGTGGCCATCTTCAAAGACGACCTCCCGGCCAGCGGAGCGGCGGCGTCGCCGGCGGTCATCGCGGCCACGCTCCGCCAAGCCGGCTTCGCAACGGCGTTTCTGTCCGCCGCGGACTTGGCCGACCCGCTCCACCTCAACCCGCGGTTCGTCGACGTTCTCATGCTCCCTTACGGCGCGAGTTTTCCCGCCGCAGCGGCGGGCAATCTGCGCCGGTTCCTGCGCGGGCGCGGGAAACTGTTCTCGACGGGTGGCTACGCGTTCGACGAGCTGTGGGAACGGACCGACACCGGCTGGCAACCGCCAACCTCTGAAGTCACACCCGAGCCGGACCATGCGCTATGGCGGTACGAGTTTCCCGCGTCGAGGCTGCGCGGGCGGGGTCCGCTCACCTTCACCGGCTGGCTCAAGGCCGCCCATGTCGCCGGGCCGGGCATGGCCTACTTCGCCATCTACCAACACGACGCCGCGGGACGGCTGCCCGCGTGGCGCGACCTCTGCCAGGTCCGGGGCACGCGCGATTGGCAGCCTTATCGGTACACCTTCGAGCTGCACCCGGAGGTTGCCCGCGTGGACGTTCGGGCGGGGCTCTACCGCTGCAGCGGCGTGGCCGCCTTCGACGATCTGCGCCTCGAGGACGCCACCGGCCAAGTTCTTTGGCAGGCCGATTTCGAGACCGACCTCGAGCCCGCCCCTCCGCCGCTCGAGGCCTGGCACCGGTCCGATCCACAGCGTTGCGAGGTCCAATCCCGCACCCGCCACACTGGCGAGCGCGCCCTCAAGGTCCATCTCGGGTACCGCGAGCCGGCGCGCGAGCGGCTCAACACCCGACACGGCGTGCCCGAGGACGGGCTGCGGGTGACGCCGGATCAACTGGGGATGTTCCAGGCCGATTACCCGCTCGAACGCGTCCGGTCTTCGGCACCGGCGCCCGACCAATGCATCCTGCCGCCAGAGCTGCGACTCGAAGGGGCCGTTGCGGGCTACGCGGCAGCCGGAGTAGTGGGGTTGGATCAAGCGCGCTGGGTCCCCTTGGTAAATGCCTACGATGGTTACGGTCGGTTGCGTGGCGCGGCTGGGGCGTTGCTGCGCCATTACGCGGGTCCTTACGCCGGTTCGAGCTGGGCCTTCTTTGGGGTGACCAACCGCGACCTCTTCGCCGCGACGAGCCCGAGTCTGCGCGCGGCGTTGCCGGCCCTGACCGAGGCGCTGGTGAACGATACGTACCTGGCCGCCCTCGAGCCCGATCGCGGGTGTTATCGGCCGGGCGAACCGGTGCAGGTGCGGGCCACAGTGTGCAACGGGGGCCGGCACACCCGAACGCTGGATGTCACGCTCGAGATCCGGGCAGGCGAACCCGCGGCGGAGTGGCCGACCTGCCTAGCGCCGGCAGCGGGCCCCGAGGTCAGGGTCCTTGACCCGTCGGCCACCTCCGAGGTTGGGGCGGGGCGGACGGTAGCCTTGCTGCAGCAGCAGATCCGACTGGCGCCAGGGCGAACGAACGCGGTGGTTTTCGAGTGGGCCGCGGGTCAATTCGCGACCGACTTCTGCCACCTCACTGCCCATGTGCGAGACGGCGCGGCCGAGCTGGACCGCATCGAAAGCGGTCTGGTGGTGTGGGACGAAGCGGTCCTGGCCGGCGGGCCGCGGATCGAGGTCCGCGACAACTACCTCCGGTTGGGGCAGCGGCCGACCTTCCTCTTTGGCACGGACGATTGGGGCTACGTGTTCACCACGGCGCGAGAAACGCCGCTCCAGTGGTTGCGCGACATGCGGCAGCGCCGGGACCTCGGCGTCCAGATCTACGAGAACCTCCAGTTCGGCCTGCCCGCTACCCTCGACCAACGCGAGCGTCTCCTGCGGAAGGTGGACGGCGTCATTCAACTGGCGCAGAAGTACGACCAGACCTACTTCGCCGGCCTGCTCGTCGGCTACAACACCGCCGCACAGGCCGCCGAACTCGAACGACAGACCGAGTACGTGCGCGACTTCGCCCGCCGCTACGCCCAGGTGCCAGGTCTGATCTACTACCTGAATGGCGACCTGCGCTGCGAACTCAGCGACGCGCTCACCCCCGAGTGGAATCGGTTCCTCGCGCAGCGCTATGCCACCGACGCGGACCTACGCGCGGCCTGGGGCAACCACGCCCCAACGCAGCCGCTGGGCCAAATCCCAGCCGCCGACTTCAACGACTGGGACCGGGCTTGGGCGGAGGTGAAGGTGTACGACCTGAACCAGTTCCGGGCTTGGCTCATCCGCCGTTGGTGCTCGAGCCTGATTGCCGCTATTCGGCAAAGCGATCCGCACCACCCGACCTCGGCCGAGTTTTACCAACTGCCGCATCAAGGCGTGGATTTGCCTGCGGCCATCGACGGACTCGACCTCGCCAACTTCGGCTACTTCGATCGGCCGGGGGCTGACCTCGCTCGCTTCCCCGCCGTGTCCGTATACAACGATCAGCGCGCTCGCGGGAAACCCGGTGGCCCGGGCGAGTATGGAGTGAAGACGCACCCGGCCTGGGGCAACGGCGGCGACTACGGGTATCATACCGCGCGCAGTGGCACAGAGGCGCGCGAGCTGTTCTTGGGGATCGCCCATTACGCGTTGGGCCTGGGGGCCGCGCGCATCCACAATTGGTGTTGGAAAGACGACGCCCACCGCGTTTTCCCCTGGGGCATGGTGTATCCTTGCGACGGCGTCCCCAAAGACACCGCCTACGTCCACCGCAACCAGAGCCTGCTCTTCCGCCAATTCCAGCCGGTGCACCGCCCCGCGACGGTCTATGTCTTAACGGCCGACGCCCATCGTCTCGGGGGTGGCAAATGGACCGTCATCGAGGGCATCCTGCAGAGCATCCAACTCGCCCTCGCCATCCACATCGACAACCTCGGCACCCTCAACGAACTTGACCTCGAGATCCCGCCCCAGGCCAAACTGATCTACTATCCGCTGCCGTACTGCATCCCGGAGGCGGTCTACGCCCAGTTGCTCGAGTGGGTGCGCGCCGGCGGCGTCCTGTACGTGTCCGGCGATCTCTCCTACGACGAGCGCCGACAACGAACGCATCTCGGCCGCATCGAGGAACTCTGCGGGGTCCGATTCGACTCTGAGCTTTACCCCAACATCCAGGTGCGCGCGGAAGACCCAGCCGACCAACCGGCCATCCGCGTCCAGCCGCGCACCGCCCAGTGCCTGCGCCGAACGGCCGATGGCACGCCGCTGGTGCTCGAGAACCGCGTCGGTCGCGGCCGGGTCTTCTACAGCACGGATCCGCTGGAGTTGCACGCTACCGAGGCGCGGCGCGCGGTGGACCTGGCCCTGTACCGTCAGGTGCTCGCCGGGGCGGGGATCCGACCGCTGGGGCTGGACCCGGCCGACCCGGCGCTGCATCTCTTCCGGGTGCCGTTGCAGGACGGGGGTCAGGTCCTGGTGCTCTTCAACACAGACACCGCCGCGGACCGCCGCACCGTCACGCTCACCGACCCGACGCCGCCCCTGACGATCGCCGTCGCGCGACGGCGCCCGGCCCTGGTGTGGCTCGGGCCGGCCGGGGAGGTGCTCGCACTGGAGGTGCAGGGCGCCTGTCGCGCCGGTGACACGTGGGTGGCTGAGGATCGGACCGGGGGCATCATCCTGAGCTTGGATGGCCACGACGTGCGCCGCGCGCAGGCGCTGCTGCTCATGCCCCTCGAAGCGGGAACGGTGCGGTGGGCGCGACAAGGCCGATGGCCGGACCCGGGTTTGTACACCGGCGAAGTGCGGTCAGGCCGATGGGTCACTTTCCACAGCGCCGCACTGGTCGAGCCCGACGACGTCCTCGAGATCGAAATCGGCGCCGAACAAGCGCTCAGTCTGGTCCTGCTGTGTCCCCGCGCGGAAGTCAGTCGCTGGACCCGAGCGATCGAGGACGCCTTTCGCGCTTCGTTACCCCGGGAGACGCCGTAAGCGGCCTGGCTGAAGAGGGCGCTCGCGGTCGCGGCCACGCAGGGTTCGGCCGGACGAGACCGCATGCGGCCGTATTGACAATCCTGGGCGCGGCCAGTACACCAAGCCGCAACAAGCGCTATGCATTCGATCTGCCCGGCTGAACCTGATTTGTGTAACCGGGCGGGGCGCGTGGCGGCCGCCCCGGGCGCGGGCGGGCGGGCGGGCGATTGGTGGTGTAAGCGGAATCTCCCATGAGCATCGAGAGCTTTAGGATCACGGGTTTAGACATTGCCATCTTCGTGCTCTTCGTGGTGGCGGTGGTCACGGTGGGCCTGATCAAGAGCAAGAACGAGAAGGGCAGCGAAGACTACTTCTTGGCCGGGCGCGGCCTGAGTTGGTGGTTGATCGGGTTCTCGCTGATCGCGGCGAACATCTCGACGGAACAGTTTGTGGGGATGAGCGGGAACGCGGCGAGCCACGTGGGCTTGGCAATCGCCAGCTACGAATGGATGGCCGCCGTCACACTGGTGGTGGTGGCCTTTGCGTTCCTCCCCTACTTCTTGCGAGCCGGGATCTACACGATGCCGGAGTTCCTCGAGTACCGGTATGACGCCACCGCGCGCACGATCATGGCGGTGGCGACCATCTTCATCTATCTGCTGTTGTTGGGCTCGGTCACCTACTCGGGAGCCCTGACCATCAGCACCTTGGCCGGAAAGGCCGGTTATCCCCTGACGCTGAGCACCGGCTCGCTCATCATCGGGTTCATCGCCATGGCCTACGTGACGGCCGGGGGACTGAAGGCCTGCGCCTGGGCTGACTTGATCCAGGGCAGCGCGCTGATCGTCGGTGGCGGCGTGATCATGGTGTTCGCGTTCCAGAAACTCGGCTTGGCAACCGAGGCCGCCACCATCGTCAGCGCGGAAACGGGGGCGGTGGCCGTGCAGGCCTTGGCGCCCGACACCGGGGCCATCGCCCGGTTCTGGGACCTCAACCAGGCGCGCATGAACATGTTCCTGCCCGCCTCGGACAGCGTATTGCCGTGGACCGCGCTGTTGCTGGGTTTGTGGATTCCGAACTTCTACTACTGGGGCCTGAACCAGTACATCACCCAGCGCACTCTGGGGTCGGCGTCCTTGGCCCAAGGCCAGCGCGGCATTGTCTTCGCTGCGTTCATGAAGCTGTTAATCCCGTTTGTCATCGTGATCCCGGGCATGATCGCGTTCAACCTGTTCTCCGACCAAATGCGGCTCGAGGCGACCGGCGACAAGGCCACCGGCCTGGCCAAGTACCTCAAGGCAAACCCGGCTACCCAGTTCGTCGAACGGGGCGCCGCGTTGACCGACGCGCAAGTGGCTGCCTGGGCGCCGGGGCGGTTCGTGATTGCGGTGTACCCGGACGACCAAGCCCTGGCGGCCGTCAAGACCCGCAACGCCCACGTGCTGCCCATCACGCAGGATCGGTTCAACGCGACCGTCCCGGCCGCCCACACCGTATTCGTCTCGGAAGACCATGCCTGGGCCCATGTGAATGCGGGCTTGGCCGCGGAGATCGCCGCGTTCAATCAACAAGTCCGGGCAGCCGCCCAGACCGCCCGCGCGACCCCTGCCGTCGAGAAGCTCATCGCCTACAAGTACGACACTGCGCTCGCGCAGCTCCTCGGGCATGTGCTGCCGCAGGGGACTGGGCTGGTGGGTTTTGTGCTGGCGGCGCTCCTGGGCGCGGTGGTGAGTTCGTTGGCGGCCATGCTCAATGCCGCCTCGACTATCTTCGCCATGGACGTCTTCAAGAAGCACATCGTCAGGGACGCCGGGCAGGGTGTGGTCGTGTTGGTGGGGCGAGTGTCGGTGGTCGGCTTCACGGTCGTCGCGGTCCTGCTCGCGCCGCTGTTGGGCAATCCCAAAATCAGCAACAGCATCTTCACCATCATCCAAGAAGGTCAGGGCTTCATCTCGCCCGGGATCCTGGCCGTGTTCGCCTTTGGCTTGGTCGTCCGGCGCGCGCCCCCAGTCTGCGGCGTGGTGGGCCTGGTCACCAACATTGTCGCTTACGGCCTGCTGAAGTTGGCCGTGCCCAACCTGCAGTTTCTGAACCGGATGGCCGTCTGCCTGGCGCTGTGCCTGGCGGTCATGACGATCATTCGGGTGGTCAAGCCGCTGGCGCGGCCGGTCGAGTTCAAGGCCCAAACCACCATCGCCCTCGAAGCGTCGCGCGGCGCCAAGTACGCCGGGATCGGCGTCGTTGCCGTGACCCTGCTGCTCTACTTCCTGTTCAGCCCGGCTGGGCTGTTAAAGTGAATCGCCGGACCCGCATCGGATCCGTTCCCTAGCCCCAACCCAAGTCTCCTATGAACTACCCGAGCCTCAGCCCTGTGATGGTCGCCGCGACCCTGGCCGCCGTGGTCAGTCTGGCCGCCGACCGCGACTCGCAACCGATGAAACCCACCCTCACCAAGGCCACCTACGGCAAGCTGCCCGAGGGCACCCTGATCGAGCAGTATACCCTCACGAATGCCAAAGGGGTCACCGCCAAAATCATCACCTACGGCGCCCTCCTGACCGAACTACACGTGCCGGACCGCGCGGGCCAACTGGGCGACATCGTCCTGGGGTTCGACAACCTCGAATCCTACCTCGCCGGCCATCCCTACTTCGGCGCCACCATCGGGCGCGTGGGCAACCGGATCGCTAAGGGCCAGTTCACCCTCGACGGCAAGACCTACACGCTCGCCCAGAACAATGGCCCCAACCATTTGCACGGCGGGCTCAAGGGCTTCGACAAGGTCGTCTGGCAGGCCCGCCCGGTGCGGGCCAAAAACGGTGTCGCGGTCCGGTTCACCTATACCAGCCGGGACGGCGAAGAAGGTTACCCCGGCAAACTCACCGCGACCGTGGTGTACACCTTGACGAACGACAACGAGTTGCGCCTCGATTACACTGCCAAGACCGACAAAGCCACCCCGGTCAACCTCACCAATCACAGCTACTGGAACCTCGCCGGCGCCGGCGATATCCTCGGGCACGAGTTGATGCTCAACGCGGACCGGTACACTCCCGTCGATGACACGCTCATCCCGACCGGCGAGATCGCTCCGGTGCAGAACACACCGATGGACTTCACGCGGCCCAAACCCATCGGCCGCGACCTCAAGCAGCTCGCCAACGATCCCCAGGGCTACGACCACAATTTCGTCCTGAGCCGCGGCGATAAGCAGATGAACCTGTGCGCCGTGGTGCACGAAGCCCGGAGCGGGCGCGTGCTCGAGATCTTCACGCAAGAGCCCGGCGTCCAGTTCTACAGCGGCAACTTCCTGGATGGCACGCTCACCGGCAAAGGCGGCCAAGTCTACCGCAAACACTACGGGTTCTGCCTCGAGACGCAGCACTTCCCCGACTCCGTCAACCACCCGAATTTCCCCAGCACCATCCTCCGCCCCGGCCGCACCTACAAGACCAGCACGATCCATCGGTTTTCGGTGCGCTAACGTGCGCCAGGGATGAACCGCATTCGGCTGCTGCCCGAGCAGGTCGCCAACCAGATCGCGGCGGGCGAAGTCATCGAGCGGCCGGCCAGCGTCGTCAAAGAACTCGTCGAGAACGCCCTCGACGCGCAGGCCACACGGGTCACGGTCGACATCCAGGCGGGCGGGCGCAGCCTGATCCGGGTGACGGACGACGGCGTGGGAATGAGCCGCGACGACGCCTTGCTGTGTTTCGAGCGCCACGCCACCAGCAAGCTCGCTCGGGCCGAGGATCTCGAGGCTATCGGCACGCTCGGGTTTCGCGGCGAAGCCTTGCCCAGCATCGCCAGTGTCAGCCGCCTGACCCTCACCACCTGCGAGCGCGCCGGCGAAGCCCTCGCCGCCACCCAGGTGGTCATCCATGGCGGCAAGATCCTCGAGGTCAAAGCCGCCAGCGGCCCGCCCGGCACCGCCCTCGAGGTTCGCCAGTTGTTCTATAACCTGCCCGCCCGGCGCAAATTCCTCAAGAGCGAAGAAACCGAGCGCAGCCACATTCATCATTACCTCATGCTGGCTGCGTTGGCCTTCCCGGAGGTCGGCTTCCACTTCACCCACAATCAGCGGCTAGTGTGGCAGTTGCCCCCCGTGCCCGCAGGCCATGAGGCAGCCACACGACTCGCCGCCCTGCGCGAACGCCTGCGCGCCCTCTACGGCGCCGACCTCGAACTCCTCCCAGTCAACCAAGCCGGCGCACTCGAGACCCGCGCTGACGAGGATGACCCAGAGACGGCTTCGCTGGCCGCGCCGGTCGGCCGCCATACCGCCGCCATCCGCCTCTGGGGCTACGTGGGCGCCCCGGGCGTGTCGCGGGCGACACGCGAGGACCAACACCTGTTCGTCAACCGGCGCCCCATCGAAAATCGCGCGTTGAGTTTCGCCCTCCTCGAAGGCTACCACACCGCGCTGATGAAAGGGCGCTACCCGGTCTGCTGCCTGTTCCTCGAGCTCGATCCCGGCTTGGTCGATGTCAACATCCACCCCGCCAAACGCGAGGTGAAGTTCCGCGAGGAACGCCAAGTGCGCGCCTTTGTCACCCAGGCGGTCCGCCGCGCCCTCTTAGCCTTTCACACCGACTCGAGCGCCCCGGCCACCCTCGGGCCCGGTCCGCTCCCGCCCCCGCCTCCCCAGGGCCCCACCCAGGAGCGGCCCACGCTAACGCCAACGCCAACGCCGGATTTCTTGCCCAGCCTCGAACCCGAGCCAGCCCGCGATCCGACCCGCCCAACGCCGGCTCCTCCCGAACCGGACCCCGCAACCGCGCTACGCCCGCCGAACCGCGATCCAGATCGTGGCCGGAGTACGGGCGGAACGCCCTCTCAGCCTTCGATGCCAGGTCCGGCCGCCCTCGACGCCGGTCGAGCGAGTTCCTCGCCCGAGGGACCGGTTGGGCCGGTTCCGCTGTTGGCTGTGCCGTTGCGGTTGGTGGGGGTGGTAGGGCGGCTCTATGTGGTCCTCGAGTCGGATCGCGGCCTGGTTCTGCTGGACCAACACGCCGCCCACGAACGCGTCCTCTTCGAGCAGATGCTGGCTCGCCTCGAACGGGGGGACGCGCCATGTCAGCGATTGCTCCTGCCCGAGACGATCGAACTCTCGGCGCGCGACACGCCCTTTCTGCGCGAGCAACTGCCCGTGCTCAGTCGGTTGGGCGTCAGCGTGAGCGAGTTCGGCGAGCGCACCTTCCTACTCGACGGCCTGCCGCCGTTCGTGCGCGTGGCGGATGCGCGGCAGTTCGTCCTCGAGCTGATCGACCAACTCAAGGCGGCCGGCCAAGAAGTGAACACGCTGCGGTTGGGGGAGCAGACCGTGGCCAAAACCGTCTGCCGGCACGCCGTCAAGGCCAATGACCCGCTTCAGGAGGCCGAGTTGGCTAACCTGATCGAAGACCTGCGCCGCTGCGCCATGCCCTACACCTGCCCGCACGGCCGGCCCACGCTCATCGAGCTCAACTACCGCGAACTGGAACGGAAGTTCGGCCGGACCCAGTAAGCGAGGCCAAATCGGCATCGGCCGTGCGCTGCAACGGGAGTGGGCAGGAAGCCAAGTCAGCGGCCGAATCTGGGTCCCAGTAGGCCCGGAATTCAGCGAAAAGCTCACGCTCCGCCTCGGCCAATAACCCGACAAGGCATGACGCAGCGGCTCCGGCTCACCGACACCCTCGACAGGACGACGACCGATGAAGACCGGACGAGGCCAGCGACAAACGGCCCGCGAGGGGCCGCTGGCAGCGAATCCGATGTCCGATGAAGCCAGGCCAACAATCAGCTCACTGACCGGCGCCGGAAGCGGACGCGGGCTGCGAGTCCGGCGTCCAAAACACCCAGCGCATCGAAACTGAGACGCTCGGCGGCGATTCGGTGGAGCGCATGGCTGACACTCAGTTCGACCTGTACGCAGATGCCCGGTCAACTCGACGCGCCATCTCACTCGTATAGTGGCGTCCGAGGGTATCCCGGTGCCGGTCTATCCACTCCGTCAGTTTGGTAGCACCCAAGGCTGGCGCATCCACGTATAGGCGACCGTCCATCAGCCCACGGATCTCCTCGCGAGTGATCACGACATCGCCGACAAACAGCCCCACCAGCCGGCAACTCCAGTAACCCAACCCGGGTGACACCGAAATGATCGGGCGCTTCACGCCAATCGCGCTGCTGACTCTGGCAACCAACTCCCGATACGTGAACGTCTCCGGGCCGATGGCCTCAAGAACCTCGTCACGGTCGCCGCTCACCCTCTCTGCGGCCACTCGGGCAAGATCATCCACGTAGATCGGCTGCAGTTTGTAGTCCCCGGCCCCAAACACTCCCACCACGGGAAGGTGCCGAAGAGACCAGGCGATGTTGTTGATCAGGACGTCCTCCTTCCCAAAGAGGACGGTCGGGCGCAGGATGCAGGAGGAGATGCCCAAGTCCTTGAGAGAGGACTCGAGATCGGCCTTGCCTCGAAAGTATGGCAGTTCAGATGTGCTGTCCGGGTTGGTGATGCTCACATGAACGATGCGCCTCACCCCGGCTTCCTTGGCAGCCGAAAACAGAATCTTGGTGTTCGCAACCGCCTGTCCATGCGTGAACAGCCGGTGATCGAATCGCACCCAATATGTGTTCACCAGAGCCTGCACTCCCCGTAAAGAGTCAAGCAACTTGCCGGGCTCGTCAAAGTGGAACGGAAAAGCCGTCACCTTCTCGCCGAACGGATTCGGACGGTGCAGCGAATTCGTCAGCGTGATCGCCTCGTGACCAGCTTCAAGGAGCCGTTTCGTGATGTAGCGTCCTGAGTATCCGAACGCACCTGTGACCGCGATACGCATGGTGATTATCAACGACAGAGGTCAGCGACGTGCGCCGGGAGAAGCGGTGCAGCGCAATGGGTGCGGCGGAATCGGCGACCAGCACTGAACGAACTGGCGGAGCGAACGTTCGCTGCACCGATCTGGTTGAATGAAGCCGCTCCGCGCCAGGCAGCCAACGCGTTCTGCCAACCTTCCAGAGCTCGTAGCGGCACTCTGGTGAGTGCCGCTGTTCGGGAGGGGGCGGACGGCAGGGATGCGGCATCGGGCGGCTGTTGGGGCGAACAGCGGCGAACGCCAGTTCGCCTATGGGCTGCTGCCCGCCGGCGGCAAGTTCCTTGGCCTCTCCCACCGGGGCCGCTTTGACCGGCGCTTCCCAGCATAGGCCGGCCCCGTCCGACGTTGGCGGCAACAGCCCAGCGCGTCTGCATTGGCAACTGACGTGGCCCGCCCGCGTTGGCTCCAGCAATTTCGTTCCGCTTGGTCATTCGCCTAGTCTCCCTGCCAAGCTCCCGCATCCTTCATGTACTGAACCCATGCCTCGTAATCGGCTCGCAGCATGGCATCAAGCTCCTCCTGTGTCTCGAGGCGTTTGAAGTAGTAACAGGTCTTGCCTCGAATCCGCTTCTTCCGGTGCATGTCCA
>VHCO01000048.1 GCA_016871715.1 Verrucomicrobiota bacterium | reverse complement strand
AAGGGGCAGGGACCCGCGGGCAAGATGCCCGCGCTCCGTCCTTGACCGGCGCACGGTCTGCCGAGGTTTCCGAGGAGCCGAGGACGGTGAAGGTGCGGGTGCGTGGGTGGAAGGAGGTTGGGGCGGAGTATCGGCAGCGGTTGTTCGTGCGGGGAGGGGTGTCTGGGAGCAGCCAGAAGAAGGAGTTGAGTCGGGAGCAGATTAGGCGGGTGTTGCAGAGGGGCGGGGAGTTGAGCATGGGGGAGGTGTTACGGCTGCGGATTCGTCACATGACGGACGGGGTGGTGCTTGGGTCGAAGGGTTTTGTGGACGAGGTATGGTTGGCGCATCGGGAGCGGTTTGGGGTAAGGCGGCGGAGTGGAGCGCGGCCGATTCGGGGTGGGGGAGCGACGCTCGCGGGCTTGAACGCATTGAGGGATTTACGGGTAGAGGGTGTCTCGTGACATGGGGAGAGCGGCTGAGAACGCCTGAGATTGGGGTATTTCGCGGAGGCGAGCGGGGCTGGTTGGGATGGGGCAAGTGGCCTGAGTTAAGCTGCGTCACTTGTGGGTGTGGGGTGGTGTTGGGCAATGTGGTTTGTTAGCAACCAGTTACGCGGCTGGGCTGGGCGACGGGGGTGGTTCTGGGCGGAGATTTCTTTTGGATTGGAGGTGTGTTTGATGCAAGGTAGCGCACCGCGCCGGGATCCCGGCACGGTGTTATCCTCGATTCTATGGGTAAACCAACAGATCTAGACTTGCCGGATGAGGGTCGCTTGCGGGTGGTGATCGAGCGGGTCACGCCCGAGGTTGACGCGGGGCGGTATCCGATCAAGCGGGTGGTGGGTGAAGAGGTCGTGGTGGAGGCGGATATCTTTGCCGACGGGCACGAGACACTCCGTGCGGTGGTTCAGTACCGGGCGCCGGGGGCGCGGGAGTGGCGGGAGGCGCCGATGACCTTGCTTGGGAACGATCGTTGGCGCGCCGAGTTCAGCGTCGAGCAACTCGGTCGCTACACGTACGCGGTGGTGGCGTGGGTGGACCATTTCAAGTCTTGGCAGAAAGACCTGGGCAAGAAGGTCCAGGCGCAGCAAGACGTCGCCGTGGACTTGTTGGTTGGGGCGCGATTGGTGGAAGCGGGTGCTGGGCGCGCCCGTGGCGGGGATGCGCGCCAGTTGCGGACTTGGGCGCAGGAATTGGGGGCGGTGGAGGGGCGGTCGGTCGAGGAGCGGGTGGCGTTGGGGTCGAGTCGGGCGTTGGGGGATCTGATGGCGGCTTACCCGGAGCGTGGGTTGGCCGCTCGTTCGGAGCCGGAGTTGGAGGTGGTGGTGGATCCGGTGTTGGCCCGGTTTGGGGCGTGGTACGAGTTTTTTCCGCGTTCGTTCGGCGCGCGGCCGGGCGGGCACGGGACGTTTAAGGATTGCGCGGCGCAACTGGAGCGTGTGGCGGCGATGGGTTTCGACGTGGTGTACTTCCCGCCGATCCATCCGATTGGGCGCGCGTACCGCAAGGGGAAGAACAACAATCCTGTGTGCGCTGCGGGCGAGCCGGGGAGTCCGTGGGGGATTGGGGGAGCCGAGGGTGGGCACAAGTCGGTCCATCCGGAGTTGGGGACGCTCGAGGACTTCCGGGGTTTGGTGCGGCGGGCGCGCGAGTTAAAGTTGGAGGTGGCGCTGGACATTGCGTTTCAGTGCTCGCCGGATCATCCGTACGTGAAGGAACACCCGGGATGGTTTCGGCAGCGGCCGGACGGGACGATACAATACGCGGAGAATCCGCCCAAGAAGTACCAGGACATTTACCCGTTCGAGTTCGAGACGGAGGATTGGCGGGGGCTGTGGGTCGAGCTGAAGAGCGTCTTCGAGTTTTGGATCGAGCAAGGGGTGCGGGTGTATCGGGTGGACAACCCGCACACGAAGGCGTTTGGGTTTTGGGAGTGGTGCCTGAACCAGCTCAAGGCGAAGCATCCGGAGCTGATTTTCCTGTCGGAGGCGTTTACGCGGCCCCGGTTGATGTACCGGCTGGCGAAGCTGGGCTACACGCAGTCTTACAACTACTTTCCTTGGCGCAACAGCAAGGCGGAGCTGACCGAGTATTTCTTGGAGATCACGCGTCCGCCGGTGGCGGATTTCTTCCGGCCGAACCTATGGCCGAACACGCCGGACATCCTGCCGCAGTATTTGCAGGACAGCGGGCGGCCGGCGTTCATGATCCGGCTGGTGCTGGCCGCGACGCTGGGGGCCAGTTACGGGATCTACGGTCCGGCGTTCGAGTTATGCGAGGCGACGCCGCGGGTGCCGGGCGCCGAGGAGTACCTGGACTCGGAGAAGTACGAGTTGAAGCGGTGGGATTTGGGGGCGGCGCACAGCCTGCAGGACCTCATCACGCGGGTCAATCGGGTCCGGCGGGAGAATGCGGCGTTACAGACCAACGACGGGTTGGTCTTCCATGCGATCGACAACGACCAACTGCTGGCCTACACGAAGGCGACGCCCGACGGTGGCAACACGATTCTCACGGTGGTGAATCTGGACCCCCACCACACGCATCATGGCTGGTTGGAGTTGCCGCTGGCGCCTTTTGGGTTGGCGCCGCGGCAGAGCTACCAGATGCACGATTTGTTGACCGGGGCCCGGTTCCTGTGGACCGGCGCGCGCAACTACGTCGAGCTCAACCCGCAGTATGCCCCGGCGCACATCTTCCGGCTCCGCCAGCGCGTGCGGACGGAACGGGACTTCGATTATTTCCTGTGACGGCTAGGCGGGGCGACTATAGTCGGTGCCGACCGCGGCCTGGCGGTGGGCGGTGCGGGGCCGGCCCAGGCTGACAACGACCGAACCATCTATGACCGATGCGAAGCGAAACCGGGGCGTCCTGGCGTGGGAGCCCCAGTGGTATAAGAGCGGTGTCATTTACGAGGTGCATGTCCGCGCTTTTCAGGATAGCGACGGCAACGGCACGGGCGACTTTCGGGGGTTGACGACCAAGCTTGATTACCTGCGGGACTTGGGGGTGACGGCGCTGTGGTTGCTGCCGTTCTATCCCTCGCCCCTGCGCGACGACGGGTACGACATTGCCGACTACTACAACGTGCACCCGATGTACGGGACGCTGAGCGACTTCAAGGTGTTCCTGCGCGAGGCGCACCGGCGCGGGTTGCGGGTGATCACCGAGTTGGTGCTGAACCACACTTCCGAGCAGCACCCCTGGTTTCAACGAGCGCGGCGGGCCAAGCCTGGCAGTCGGCACCGCGACTTCTACGTTTGGAGCGACACGGCGGAGGAATACAAGGGCACGCGGATCATCTTCAAGGACACGGAGACGTCGAATTGGACGTGGGATCCGGTGGCGAAGGCGCATTTTTGGCACCGCTTTTATTCGCACCAACCGGATCTGAACTTCGACAATCCGGTGGTGCATCAGGAGGTGTTGAAGGTGGTGGATTTCTGGCTGGACCTCGGGGTGGACGGGTTGCGTTTGGACGCGGTGCCTTATCTGTACGAGCGGGAGGGGACCAGTTGCGAGAATCTGCCGGAGACGCACGAGTATCTGCGTGGGCTGCGGCAGCATGTGGACCAGAAGTACGGGGACCGGATGTTGTTGGGTGAAGCCAACCAATGGCCGGAGGACGCGGTGAAGTACTTCGGTGGCGGGGTGGGGGACGAATGCCACATGACGTTTCACTTTCCGCTGATGCCGCGGTTGTTCATGGCCTTGCGCATGGAGGATCGGGTGCCGATCGTGGACATCCTGCAGCAGACGCCGCCGATTCCGGAGACGGCCCAGTGGGCGCTTTTTTTGCGCAACCACGACGAGTTGACGCTGGAGATGGTGACCGACGAGGAGCGCGACTACATGTACCGCGTTTATGCCCACGTGCATCAGGCCCGGTTGAACCTGGGCATTCGCCGGCGCTTGGCGCCGTTATTGGGGAATGACCGCAAGCGCATCGAGTTGCTCAACGCGCTCCTCTTCAGCCTGCCCGGGACGCCCGTCCTGTATTACGGCGACGAGATCGGCATGGGAGAGAACATCTATTTGGGGGACCGCAACGGCGTGCGCACGCCCATGCAATGGAGCGCCGACCGGAACGCCGGGTTTTCGCGGGCGAGCACGCAGAGCCTGTATCTGCCGATCAATCTGGACCCGGAGAACCACTACGAAGCGGTGAACGTGGATGTGCAGCAGCGCAATCCGCACTCGTTGTTGTGGTGGATGAAACGGCTGATTGCCCTGCACAAGCGGTGGAAGGCTTTTGGCTTGGGCACACTGGAGTTTCTCGAGCCGGAGAATCGCAAGATCTTGATGTTCCTCCGCCATTACCAGGATCAGTCGCTGCTGATGGTGGCGAACCTGTCGCGCTTCGTGCAGCCGGTGGCGGTGGACCTGAGCCGGTTTGGGGGGCGCGTGCCGGTCGAGTTGTTCGGCCGCACGGAGTTCCCGCCGATAACGGACCGGCCTTATTTCCTGACGCTTAGCCCCCACGCCTTTTACTGGTTTTCGCTAGAGGCGAAGCCGCCTAGCCAAGCGGATGTCGCGGTGGCGCCACCCCGGGTGGAGGGGGCGCCGCCCTTGGCGGTGTCGGCGGGTTGGGAAGAGGTATTCGGGGAGAAGACCTTGCCGGCGCTCGAGTTGGCGTTGAGCTGTTATCTGCCCGCGCGCCGCTGGTTCGGGGGCAAAGCCAAGGCGATCAAGGGCGTGCATATCCAGGAGACGGTTCCGGTTCCGCTCGACGGCAAGGACCGGGCGGTGCTGGCTTTGTTACGGGTGGACTACGTGCAGAGCGAGAGCGAGAGGTACTGTTTGCCGCTGAGTTTCGCGGCGGGCGAGGAGGCGAGCGCGTTGCAGCGCGAGTGTCCGGGTTTGGTGGTGGTGGGGGTGCAGGTGGCGCGAGCGAAGCTCGAGGGGGTGCTGTACGACGCGGTGGGGAGCAAGGGTTTTTGCCAGGCCATCCTCGAGCTGATCGGGCGGCGCCGGACCTTGAAAGGCTCCGGGGGCGAGTTGGAAGCCAGTCCGACGGCCTTTTTCCGGCAGATGCGCGAGGCCGGGCTACCGCCGTTGGAACCGGCCATCAGCCGAGCCGAGCAGAGCAACTCGTCGGTGATTTACGGCGATCGGTTGATTTTAAAGTTCTTCCGGAAACTGGACGTCGGCGTGAATCCGGACTTGGACATTGCGCGCTTTTTGACGGCGCGGAAGTTTCCGAACGTGCCTGGTTTGGCTGGGTCGTTGATGTACCGGCGCCCCAACGGCGAGCTGTTGAGCGTGGCGATTCTCAGCGCGTTTGTGCCGCAGTGCAAGGATGCGTGGGTGTACACCCTGGACACGCTCAGCCGGTACTTCGACCGTGTGCAGTCGCTGCCGGTTGAGAGGCAGCAGGCGCCTGGGTTGCCTGGGTCGCCGCTCGAGGTCAGCGGGGCCGAGCTGCCGCCGCAGGCCCTGGACATGATCGGGACGTACGTGGCTTCGGCGGAGCTATTGGGAGAGCGGACGGCGGCGTTGCACCTGGCGCTGGCTGGGGAGGCGGAGGACAAGGAATTCACGCCGGAACCGCTGACGCCGCACTATGTGCGGGGTCTGTTCCAGAGCATGCGGAATTTGATGCGGCAGAATTTTCAACTGCTGGCCAAGCGGTTGAAGGGCGTGCCGGAGTCGTTGCAGGCTGACGCGCAGCGGGTGCTGGGCCTGGAGCCGGAGATTCTGAAGCGGTTCAGCGCGTTGTATCAACAGCGCATCAGCGCCATGCGGATTCGGCATCATGGCGACTATCATCTGGGGCAGGTCCTGTACACGGGGAAGGATTTTCTTATTATCGACTTTGAAGGCGAGCCGGCGCGGGCGCTGAGCGAGCGGCGGCTGAAGCGTTCGCCGCTGCGGGACGTGGCGGGCATGCTGCGGTCGTTCCACTACGCGGCCTACGCGGCGCTGTTTCAGCAGATCGAGCGCGGCAATCTGGGGCTGCAGAACGAGCCGCTGGCGGCGTCTTGGGCGCGGTTTTGGTATCATTGGGTGAGCGTGGCGTTTCTGAAGGCGTACCGGCGGAGGGCTGGGGCGGCGCCGTTCATGCCGCGCAGTGACGAGGAGTTCCAGATCATGATGAACGCCTACCTGCTCGAGAAGGCCGTGTACGAGCTGGGTTACGAACTCAACAACCGTCCGACGTGGCTGAGGATTCCGTTTCAGGGGATCCTGCAGTTACTGGACGAGCCAAAGTAAACCACGGTCTGGGCGGCGCGCTGCCGACTGGACCGACACACCTCCGACCCTATGCGCAAACGCATTCTCAAACCCAACCCTAACGCGCCGGCGCCGGTGGCCGGCGAGCTCGACGTGGCGGCGCTGGCCACCGTCTTGGTGACTTCGGAGCGGATCGACCATCCGGTCGAGAACGCCTTCGACGCCTCGCGGGGCCCGGGCGGGTCGCGCTGGGTGGCGGACTCGCCGGGGGAACAGACGTTGATCCTGGCCTTCGACCAACCGCAGACGATCCGCCAAGTGTTGTTGGAGGTCGAGGAGACCCAGACGGAGCGGACGCAACAGGTCGAGTTGGCCTACTCGACAGACGGAGGGCGCAGCTATCGGGAGTTGGCGCGGCAGGAGTACAATTTCGCGCCGCCCGGCACCACCTTCGAGCGGGAGCGGTGGGAGCTGAGCGTGGTGGGGGCGACGCATTTGCGACTGGTGATCTTGCCGGACAAGGGGAGTCGGCCTTGCCAGGCGAGCCTGACGGCGATGGCGTTGCGGTGAGGTCACGCGACACGATGGCGAATCATACTTCGGAGGCTCAGGACACGGCGGCGGGTCACGCGCGGGCGCTGGTGGCGTATCTGGCGCAGCAGCGCCAGCACTTGGCGCCGCTGCTGATTTTGACCCATGACTACCCGGACCCGGACGCTTTGGCGGCGGCGTTTGGGCTGCAGCACTTGGCGCAGGCGGGGTTCGGGATCGAGTCGGTGATTGCGTACGGCGGGGAAGTGGGTCGGACGGAGAACAAGGCGATGGTGCGGCTGTTACGCATTCCGATTCACAAGGTCAAGAAGGCGTGGTTCAAGAAGTACGCGCGGGTGGCGTTGGTGGACACGCAGCCGGACTTTGCGAACAATCCTTTTCCCAAGAGCCGCAAGGCGACGCTGGTGATCGACCAGCATGCGGCGGTGGCGGGGCCGAACGCGGAGTTGGCGTTGATCGATCCGCACTGTGGGGCGACGTGCGTGATTGTGGCGCAGGCGCTGCTGCAGCATGGGTTGCCGCTGCCGCCGCGGGTGGCGACGGCGCTGGCGTACGGGATTCTGACGGACACGTTGGATTTGTTTCGGGCGCAGCGCCCGGATGTGGTGCAGACTTACCTGCGCGTGTTGCACCACTGCGACATGCGGGCGTTGGCCCGGATCCAGAACCCGGTGCGGTCGCGCCGGTTCTTTATCACGCTGGGCAAGGGGATCCGGGACGCCACGTTGCACCGGCGGTTGTTGGTCTCGCATCTCGGGCCGGTCGAGACGCCGGACCTGGTGTCGCAGGTGGCCGAGCTGCTGTTGGCGTATCGGCGGGCGGTCTGGTGTTGTGTGACCGGCCGCTACAAGGGTCGGCTGCACGTTTCGTTGCGGACGACGCGGACCGATGCGCAGGCTGGGGAAGTGCTGCGGGACGCCTTCGACAACCGCAAGCAGGCGGGCGGGCACGGGCCGATTGCCGGCGGCAGTTGTCGGGTGGGGGCGGAAGCGCCGGAGGAGGCCTGGCAAGGCAAGGAGCAGAGCCTGCAATTGCGGGTGCTGAAGCGTCTGCGGGTGTCGGCGAAGGTCGAGCCGCGCAAACCATTTGTCCGCTGATGAGCGAGGGTTCGCCACTGCTACCGTTGGTTCGCAAGTATCTCGAGGCGGACCTGGTGACGGCTGCGCGCATGCTCGAGACCATGTCGGAGGATGAGGTGGTGGAGGTGCTGCGGTTGCTGCCGGCGCCGTTGGCGGGGGCGGTGGTACGGCAGTTGCAGGTGGGTTTTGCGGCGGCGTTGCTCAAGGACGCGGAGGCGGAGTTATTCACGGAGATTGCGCAAGGGGTGGACTCACAACATGCCGCGGCGATCTACATGCATTTGCCGCCGGAGGCGCGGGAACGTTTTTTGGGGCACCTGCCGGAGCGGTTAAAGCGGGAAATCCAGGAGCAACTGGCCTACCCGGCGGACAGCGTGGGGCGGCTGATGAACCGGAACTTTTTGGCGTTTCGGAAGACGCTGCGGGTGCAGGAGGCCATCGAGCGGATTCGGGCTTTAGCGGCCAAGCGGTATCCGGCGTCGTATGCGTATGTGGTGGACGAGGGCGAGCGTCTGTGCGGGGTGATGAACATGCGGGACTTGCTCCTGGCTTCGCCGGCGGAGGCGCTGGAGCGGATCATGCGGACGGAGCTGTTCACGCTGCACTGTTTTACCGACCGCGAGCAGGCGGCGAGCGAGCTGTCGAAGCGGCGATATTTTGCGGCGCCGGTGGTGGACAGCGAGAATCGGATCTTGGGGATCATTAAGGTCGAGCAGTTAATTCAGGGGGTACAGGAGGAAGTGACCGAAGACCTGCAGCGGATGGTGGGGGCGGGCGGGGACGAGCGGACGTTTTCGCCGATTCAGTATTCGCTGAAGAAGCGGTTGCCGTGGCTGCACGTGAATTTGGCGACGGCCTTTTTAGCGGCGGCGGTGGTGGCGCTGTTCGAGGGGTTGATCGCCAAGATCACGGTTTTGGCGGTGTTTTTGCCGGTGGTGGCGGGGCAGGGGGGCAACGCCGGGGCGCAGTCGTTGGCGATTGTGATGCGGGGCCTGGTGATGCGGGAGATTCCCAAGGCGCGGGTCAAGGAGTTGATTTTGAAGGAAGGGTGGCTGGGCGCGCTTTCGGGGGCGATCACCGGGGCGGTGACGGCGCTGGTGGCCTATTTATGGCACGGGAACCCGTGGTTGGGGTTGGTGATTGGGCTGGCGATGATCGTCAATCTACTGGCGGCCGGGTTATCCGGGGCGGCGATTCCGATCGTGATGAAGGCCCTGGGTCTGGATCCGGCGCAATGCTCGAGCATCATCCAGACGACGGTGACCGACGTGGTGGGCTTTTTTGCGTTTCTCGGTTTTGCGCTGCTGTTCCAGAGTCGCTTGCTGTGAGCCGGCGCGGCGGGAGTTGTCCGTGAACCTCGAGATATTGCTGGTGGTGTTGATATTGAGCAGCGCTCTGATCCTGCTGGTGACGGAGCGGCTGCGGGCGGACCTGGTGGCGTTGCTGGTGTTGTTGACGCTGTCGTTTGCGGGCTTGGTCACGCCGCTGCAGGCGGTGGGAGGGTTCAGCAGTCCGGCGGTGGTTGCTGTCGGGGCCATCTTTGTGCTCAGCGCCGGGTTGCGGCGGGCGGGGATTGCGAACCTGATCGGGCGCGGGATTGCGCGGTTGGGTGGGCGGGGCGAGTTGCGTTTGGTGTTGGTGTTGATGGCGGTATCGGCGCTGTTGTCGTTCTTCATGAACACGATTGCGATCGTGGCGCTGTTGCTGCCGGCGGCGATGGATTTGGCGCGGCGTCATGGGCTGGCGCCGTCGCGTTTGCTGATGCCGTTGGCCTTCGGGGCCTTGTTAGGGGGGCTGACCACCATGTTCGCCACGCTGCCCAATCTGCTGGCCAGCACGGCGCTGCGCCAAGCGGGGTATGAGCCGTTTGGGCTGATGGATTTTGTGCCGGTGGGCGCCCCGGCGGCGTTAGCGGGCATTTTGTTTATGGCGTTGGTGGCGCGGCATCTGTTGCCCCGGCGCGACCTGCAGAAGGAGTCTTCGGCGGGTGGGCGGTTGGATTTGCGCGAGCACTACGAGCTGCACGAACGGATGTTTGTGTTGCGGGTGCCGCCGGGCGGGGCCTTGGCGGGTCGGACGCTCGAGGAGAGCCGGTTGGGATCGGCCTTGGGGCTGCACGTGGTGGGGATCTTGCGCAACGGGCGCACGCAGTTGGCGCCCGAGCCGAGCATGGGGCTGCGCGAGCACGATCGGCTCTTGGTGCAGGGCACGCCTGACCAATTGAATGGGCTGGATGGTTGGCGGGGCCTGCGGTTGGGGGCGCATCAGGCGGAGATCGAGAAGTGGTTTCCCGCCGACATCGAGTTTGCGGAGGTGACCTTAGCGGCGGGTTCGAGATTCGTGGGGCAGACCTTGGCGTGGCTGGACTTGCGCCGGCACTGGGCGGTGACCGTGGTGGCCATCCGGCGGGAGCAACGCATCCGGCGTAGCAGCCTGCAAGAGTGGCGGCTGCAGGCGGGGGACGTTTTGCTGGTGCAGGGTCCCCACGCCCAGGTCCACGCGCTGCGCAAGGTGGCAGGTCTGCAGGGGTTCCAACCGGTGCCGCGTCCGGAGCTGGCGTCGCGGTACCAGCTCGAGGAACGCCTGTTCACGCTCGAGGTTCCGGCGCAATCGTCGCTGGCGGATCGGACCCTCGAGGCCAGCCGGCTGGGGGCGGCTCTCGGCTTGACGGTCTTGGCGATCTCGCGCGGGGAGGCGAAGCTGGTCATGCCGGGCTCGCAAGAGACGCTGCAGGCGGGCGACTCGTTGCTGGTCGAGGGCCGGAGCGAGGATCTGCAACTGCTGCAAGGCATTCAGGAGCTCGAGCTGGAGCGGGAGGTCTCGCCGCAGGCCACCGAGTTCGAGTCCGAGCAGTTCGCGCTCATGGAAGCGGTGTTGTCGCCGCGCACGGCCCTGGCGGGCAAGACGCTGGGCCAACTCCGGTTTCGCGAGCGTTGGGGCTTGACGGTGCTCGGGCTTTGGCGCGGGGGCAAGGCGGTGACGACGCGCCTGCGGGATGTGGCGCTAGGTTTTGGCGACGCGCTGTTGCTTTACGGCCCGCGGGAGAAGCTCAAGCTGCTCGGGCGGGACTCTGACTTCATCGTGTTGACGGAGGCGGTGCAGGAGCCGCCGCAGTATCCGAAGGCTCCGTGGGCGCTGGTGGCGTTGGTGGCGTTTTTGGGTTTGGCGGCTTTGGGTTGGGCGCCGGTCTATTTGGCGGCGGCGTTTGGGGCGGTGTTGATGGTGCTCTTCGGGTGTTTGCGGCTCGAGGAGGCGTATGGGGCGATCGACTGGAAGGCGGTGGTGTTGATCGCGGGCATGTTGCCGATGGCGGCGGCGCTCGAGGATACTGGCGCGGCGCGGTTGGCGGCGGAGAGTTTGGTGGGTTGGCTGGGGCAGTACGGGCCGTTGGCGATCGTCGCGGGTCTATTCGCGTTCACGGCGTTGGGCACGTGCGTGATTCCGGGCACGGCGTTGGTGGTGTTGCTGGCGCCGATCGCGCTCAAGGCGGCGGCGCACGCCGGACTGTCGCCGCATGCGGCGCTGATGGCGGTGGCCTTGGCTGCGGCGGGCAGTTTCAACAGCCCGCTGGCGCATCCCTCGAATGTGATCATCATGGGCCCGGCCGGCTACCGGTTTGTCGATTTCTTGAAGGTGGGCATCCCCATGACGCTGCTGGTGCTGGCCGTCGTGTTGTGGCTGTTGCCGATCTTCTGGCCCCTGGAGGTGGGCGGGTAAGGGGCGGATGGGCGGTTGTGCCCCTGAGGGGTGAGGAGGAGGCGCTCAGAACTTCCAGCCGGTGCCGAACTGTACGCTGGCCGAGGTCCACGCTTTGCCGATGTTGGTGTAGGCGCCGACCATGGTGTAGCCCTTCTTCTTCTTGGGGGAATCGGGTTTGCCTAGGAAGCGGTGGCCGAAGCCGCCGCCGAGGGTCGTATAGCGCGACATAAAGGCATGGTCGCCGAGCAGCTCGGTGTCGAGAGCGTAGATCTCCACGTACCAGCGCTTGCCCAGGGGGACACCGATCTTGAGGCCGTTCTTGATGATCTGAGAGCTGACTTGAGCGTCGAAGGTGTAGTCGCCAAAGGTCACTTCGAGACTTTCGTGGAAACTGAAGTGGCTGCCCCAGGATACCTCGAGGCGGCCAAAGTCATAGGCTAACAAGCTGGTAAGTCCGCCTGAGTTGACCACGCCGCCGGCGACTAAGTCGACCGAGCCGGCCACTTGGGTACCGCCGTGGGGCGTGAGTTGCCAGAGCCACGGTTGCACGGGTCGTCCCGCCTCGTAGCGTCGCTTCGCGAGCAAGGCCGGCAGGCCGAGCTGCAGGCCCGCACGGAAGGTCTGGGAGCCCTCGATGTCGGTGTAATTGAGCGGCAGGCCGAGGTCCAGGCGCGCCCGGCTGCACAGCCTGATTGGAAGGAACGGAGTCAGACTATAGGTGCGCACGTCGAATCCTCGGGAGCGGACGAAGCCCGCGTCGCCCATGAGGGCAAAGCCGACGGCGCCGCTGGGATCGCTCGGGTCCGCTTTTTCTTCGGCGGTGAGGGTGCGGGGGAGTCCGTACTCGTTGAAGGCGTAGGTGGCGGTGAGGGCGGTGGTGCTGTTCGGGTTCCCGTTCATGGTGGCGAAGGCGGACTGTCCATTGACCGCCTTGAGGAAGGCGCCCAGATCGGTGCTGCCGTCGCGTTGGAGGTAATCCTCGACCTGCTGTTCGAGTTCATCGCGAGTCGGTGCGAAGAACTGCCGTTGGATCAGTCCTGGCTGAAAAGGGCTGCTCAGGAGCGCGCGCCAGCCGGCCGGCTCCTGCTGCACGTCAAACCGGAGGGCCTGCGCCACATCGCCATAGTCCAGCCGAGCGAAGAAGCCGCGGTTCTGCAGATTGCTGAACTGGTCGGTCCCACGGATCAAGTTCTCGACGAGGTCCGGCATGCTCTGGCCCCCTTGCTGGAAATTTAGGGCGGGGCCTGCGTCGGTCGTCTGGCCGTAGATCAGCAAGTAGTCTTTGGCCTGGGCCGCGCTGGCAGCCAGCGCCAACGCGGCACCGATCAACGACGGAGTGGTGAAGGTGCGAACGGTAGCTTTCATGGGGGATGAGGATCCGACCTGCGGGATTGCCTGACCGGCGCTTAAGCGGCGCGAGCTGGGTGCAGCGTTGTCCACGAGTGGTCGGCTTTATACTGGACAGAGGCGCGAGGTGTCAACATCTTAGCGGGCAGTTAGACGGCCAGCAAGAGCTGGCTGGCGCATGCGCACTCTGAGCTATGCAAGTCTCACGCACTTCCGTGATCGGTCAGGCCCTGCTCACTGCGGGCCTACTCTGCCTCTCGACACCAGCCGCCGACAGTCCGGCCTCCGCACCCGCGGGCGGAGACCAGACCCTCGAGCTCGAGGTTTCCGTTATCCGCTTTAAGCCCGACAGCAAGGAACGGGTTTTGCAGAGCTTCGCTCTCCAAGGCAGCGCCTCGAATGTTGTCGAGCAACTGAAGGGCATGGCGAAGTCGGTCGACGTGCTCTACCGCGGCACGCGGCAGGTGATACTGGAAGACAAGAGCAAGGCCCTGTTTGATGCCACGGAGACGCGGCCAGTGGTGCTGCTGGGTCAACCCGGCGCACCCGTGCCGCCGGCTACGGTGTACGGATTGAAGCTCGAGGTGAGCGTGCGCCCTGGGGCTGGCGATCGGTTTGCCTTGTTTTGGGAGGGGAGCTTGACGTGGTCGCCCGAGCTCATGGACCGGCGTGCGGCGTACCAGAACACACTGCAATTCCTGGGCAAGGCAGCCTCGGTTGCGCAACAGGCTGGGAACCTTACGGGCGGCGACACCAGGACCTCGATCCACCAGGCGGCGGACATCGGGTTGACGCTGGCGCAGCTTTTTGGAGGCGAGAAAGCTGGCGGCGGCGCCGTGTATGAATTGCCAGTGGTGAAGGTGTTGGGCTTGACTGGGAGCCGGTATTGTCGCAGCGGCGAGGTGATCGTCAACACGACTGCCGCCGAGGCTGGCACCAAGGAAGCCCAGTCGATTGTCGTGCTCCTTCACCCTACGTTGCGGGACTGAATGCCTACGGGCACCCACGGCACCGTGAAGGGCGCCCCCGCGAGGCGATGGGGACGGGTGTACGCGCTCGGGTTGACCTTGCTCGCTCTGGCGCTGGGCGTTGGCACGGGGGCCTGGTGGGGGCGAGCGCAGGTGCTGTTCATCAATCAGGCGAGCGTTTCGGCGGGCCCGGCCTGGACCTATTCTTCAGGCGGAGCTGCGACGGTGCAGTTGACTGCGACTCTGCTGCGCTATGTGCCGGCGTCTCAGACCGTGCCTTCGGCCGAGGCGCTCGCTCGGTGTGTGAGCGTTGAAGATCTGGTGCGCTTTGTGGAAACTGGAGGCCAGCCGAGCGCCCGAGCCAGCCGCCCGACCCAGGCGAAGGCTAAGCCGGCCCGTGGCCACGTCCGGGTCTTGTACCACGCGTCGCGGGACTGGTTATTGGCGTCGGGCGCAAAGGGCAGTTTTACGGCTCAGGAGACACGTCCGGCGTTTGTCGCCGCCGCCGGAGGTGAGTTGGGGCTGACGAATCGGCAGTACGGGCTGGCGCTGGATGTGACGGTCCTGGGTCTGGCGGAAGTGGGGGCGGCCCTGGTGGTTCCGCCTTCGGCCGACGCGTCCGTATTCCTGAGGTGGGAAGGCAGCTTCGTTTGGTCGGAGCAGCTCTTGGCCAAGTGGGAGCAGTACGCCGTCGCGGTCCACTCGGCGTTCGCCAAGGTTCCCGGGGTGGTCTACGAATCCCAGACCGAAGACGAGGACGGCTTTGTGACCGGCGGGGGTGGCGGCCTGAACTTGGGAGGGCTGTTTCGGAAAAGAAGGAGGACGGACGCCGTGCCTGGGGCGGTTCGCCGTGGGTCAGTTGCGGGTCCAAGCCAGGCCGGTTCCCCGCTCGTGACCGATGAGCCTTCGTACCAGGCTGAGGCTGAGCGCAGCGAGATTACGCTCGCGGGCGAGCAATGGTTGGCCGACGGCGCGTTGGGTGTTTGGGCCTATCCGGTGCAATCGGCGGGGAGCGCAGCCGAGGTGTTTTACCTCGTGTTGCAGCCGCGGTTGACGGACTAAGGTTGAGGGAGCGGGCGATTTTTTTTGGGGGGGGCTGGTCGCTCCTGGCGGCTGAGTCAACGCAGGAAGTCAAGCAGAGACTGGTTCATGATGAGAGAACCGGTTTGGAGGGCGGCGCGGTAAGCGTTTTGGGTGGCGGTGAGTTGGACGAGGGTTTCGGCCAGATCGGCGTCGGCCTCGGTCGAGCGGGCTTGAGCGAGTTGGCTGGAGCGGCTCTTGAGGAGAGCCAGTTGGGCTTCGAGCCGGGCCTGGACGGAGCCGTTGACGCTGTAGTGCTGGATGAGGTTGTCCTCGTCGCGCTGGAGCGCCGGCCGGTCGGTTGCGGCGATGGCGGCGGTGTCACCGGCCAGGAGGTGGTCCTGGAGCGAAATCAGGTGCGCGAACAGATCGGCGCCTGTGCGCGTGTCTGCGAGCAACCCTTGCTGGCCTGCGCCGGTTCGGTTCTCGCCGGGGATATGGACGGTCAATGGGGTGCCCTCGGAAACGTCGGTGGCGGGGACGTCGGCATTGCCGTGGTAAGTGACGTTGGTGACGCGGCCGGCGGCATCGAGGGCCTCGCGGAATGGGGCCTGGCGGCCGTCGGTGCCGGCGAAGAGGTAGGCGCCTTGATGCTTGGTGTTGACCCATTGGACGGCCTGCCGAATCAACTGGGTGACTTCGTGGCCGAGGGTCTGGAGGTCGGCGGTGGATTTGGCGCCGTCGGCGAGGGTGGCGATTTCCTGGGCGCGATCGGAGATGGTCTTGAGGCCTCGGAGGACGTCGAAGGTGGCGGTGGCGAGCTGTTGTTGGGTGCCGAGGTTGCGTTGGTACTGCTGGACGGTCTTGGCTTCGGTGTCGAGGCCGGCGATCCGGCGGGCAGCGAGCGGATTCTCGGCGGGGTTTTGGTAGCGCTGGCCACTGGCGGCCTGGGTTTGGAGGCGAGCCTGGCGTTGGGTAAGGTCGCCGAGTTGGCCGATCAAGGCCGTGGGGTAGGTGGCGAAGGTGACGCGCATGGGGGTGGCGAGGTTGGGGGAACTTGGTGGGGGGGCCCAGGCAGCGGACTAGGTGTAGGAGGTGGTGTGGTGGAGGTGGGCCAATGGGGGGTTGTCCTGAGGGTTTAGGGAGTGAGGGCAGAGGGCGTTGGGGATTATCGTTTGAGATTGACGGCCTCGGCGAGGAGTTGATCGATCGTGCTCAGGAGGCGAGCGGAAGCCTGGTAGGCGCGCTGGTAGGTGACCAGGTCTGCCATCTCTTCGTCGAGGGAGACACCGCTCACGGAAGCGCGTTGTTCCTTGAGCAGCGTTTGGAGGAGGCGCTGGTCGGCCAACTGGGCTTGAGTGCCGGCGAGGGCTTGGGCCAGGGCGGTGGCGGTGGTTTGTTGGTGCTCGGAGATCGTTTGGCCGTTGAGGGCTGGGAAGGATTGCTCGGCCAAGCGTGCCAGGGCGAGGGCGACCTGGTTATCGCCCGGGGCGTCGGGGACGGCGGCCGCCTGGAGGGCGGCGGGGTTAGCGCGTAGCGTGGGATTGAAGGCCAGATCGCGGGCGCCGGTGCCGGTGAAGAACTCGGCGCCGGTCGGGCCCTGGAGGCCAAAGCCGGGCTGATGGATGCGGTTGACCTCGGCGACGAGGAGGTTGGCGAGGGCATCGAGGTTGGCGCGGAGATCGTGCAAGGGACCGTCGCGGGCCTCGAGGCTGCCTTGGAGTGCGCCGCTGACGAGGTCGAGGGGGAGTGCGCCGTTGACGGCGCGGATGAGACGTTGGTTGGGGGCGGCGAGGTAGGTTTCGAGGGTGTTGACGACTTGGCTGTCGTTGACGAACTCGACGCCGGCGATGCTCAGGGTGATTTGACCGTCGGCGCTGGGGGCGGTCTCGAAGCGGACGATGTGGGCGAGTTCTTCGAGGCGCTGCTGGCGGGTATCTCGGAGGTCGTTGGCGGTCGAGCCGGTGCGGCCTTCATAGCGGGCGATGGCCTGGTTAAGGTTGGCGATTTGGCCCAAGAGCCGGTTGGCGTCGGTGAGTTGGGTTTCGAGTTCTTGGTCGAGGGATTGATCGAGTTGGTCGAGGCGTTGGGCGGTTTGGCGGAACCCGGCTGCCAGAGAATCGGCGCTGGCGATGACGCTCAGGCGGGCGGTGATGTCGGCGGGAGCGGTTGCGAGGTCTTGGAAGGCGTTGAAGAAGTCGCTGAGTTTGCCGGCGAGGCTAGCGCCGGAGTTGCCCGGGGCGGAGGTGGAGGCGACGGTGTCGGTGGGCAGGCCGATGGCGTTGCCGAGGGTGGCCTGGGCGGATTCGAGGGCGCGCTGGCGGGCCTGGAGGGAGCCGGTGACGCTTTCCTCGGCAGTGACTTCGCGGTCGAGGACGGCACTGCGGGCTTGGAGGACGGTGGCGATTTCGAGGCCGGTGCCGAGGGCGCCGGTGGGGGTGGCGATGGGGGTGGTGGTTTGGAGGGCGAGTCGTTGGCGGGCGTACGCGGTGTTATTGATGTTGGCGAGGTTATGGCCGGCGACCTGGAGGCCCTGTTGGTGCACTTGCAGGGCGCGTTGGGAGAGGCCCAGGCTGTCGAGGAGTCCTGCCATAAGCGAGCCGGATCAGACCACCGCTTCGTAGAGGGAGCGCACGGGGAGGCCGGGGGGGATGAGGCCGCCGTTGCCGTCGTAAGTCGAGGTGTGGCCTGCGCCGAAGAGGGTATTGACGAAGCGCTGCATGAGGTCCAGGGAGCGCGTGAGGAGGAGGTGGTTTTGGCGGGCGCGTTGCTGGACGCGGGAGAGGAGTTCGTTGTTTTCGTGGACGAGGGCCTGCAGCAGGGGGCGATAGTCTTCGGGCAACCGGGGGATGAGGTCGCTGAAGTGGGCGTCGGGGGGCAGACCCAACTGGCCGGCGACCTCGCGTCGGCGCTGCTCGCGTCGTTCGCGGGCCTGCTGGATTTGGGAGCCGTGCCCGTTGATAGCGGAGACGGTTTGGAGGAGGTCGTTGGCCGCGCGGGCCACCACCGATTCCTGCTGTTGATCGAGCAGGGCGAGCATCTCGCCGTAGTGCTGGAGCTCGTCGCGGAGCGCGTCAATGAGGGCGGGCAGACGGTCAGTCATGGGAAGGGGGCGTGGTGGCGGTCGCGGGGCCGGGGGCGGGCGCCAACTGGCGGGTCAACTGGCGCCCCAGGTTCCGGGCGACGCCGAAGGAACCAGCGTGGCTGATGGCCTCGGCGAGTTGGTCGGCGATCATGTCTTGATAGATGTCCTTGGCGGTGCTGGGGCTGGTCCACTCGGAGGGGAAGAGGGTTTTCTGGCTGTCCCGGAGGACTTGGCGGAGGAGGACGGCCTCGAACTGGCGACTGAGCTCTTGGACTTTCTGGGCGTGTGGGACGGCGGAGCTGGTGGCAAGCCGGTCGAGGGGCAGGTCGGCGGCGCGGACGTGGCGTTGGATAGGGGCGGCGTCCATATTAATGCATGAGCAGCTCGGCTTGGAGTGCGCCGGCCTGTTTCATGGCTTGGAAGATGGCCATCATATCGCGCGGGGTGACGCCGAGCGAGTTAAGGGCGGTGGCGACTTTTTCGATGGTAGGCAGCTCGGGGAGTGCGATGAGGGAGGCCTTATTTTCCGAGACGCTGGTATTGGTACGGGGGGTAACGACGGTGGTGCCGAGTTGGCTCAGGGGTCCGGGCTGCGAGACATCGAGGGTCGAGGCGATGCTGATGGTGAGGTTGCCGTGGGAGACGGCGCAGGCGGCGATTTTGATGCTGGCGGTGGCGACGATGGTGCCGGTGCGTTCGTTGAGGATGATGCGGGCGGCGGTGTCGGGGGTGACCTCGAGGGATTCCAGGCGCGCGATGAAGTCGATGGGGTAGTCGTTCGCGCCGGACGGCAGTTTGACCCAGACGCTCGTGGAGTCCCGCGCCAGGGCGCTGTCGGGGAATTGAGCGTTGATGGCCTCGGCGAGGCGGGCAGCGGTGGTGAAATCGGGTTCGCGCAGGAGGTAGACGAGGGAGCCGTCACGAACGACTTCGGCGGGCAATTCGCGCTCGACCAGTGCGCCGCCGACGATTTGGCCGGTGGTGGGGTGATTTTTCTGGACGGAAGCGCCGCCGGGGCCGCCGGTACCGGCGGCGAAGCCGCCGACGGAGACTGGGCCTTGGGCGGCGGCGTAGACGCGGCGGTCGACGGCGTAGAGCGGGGCGAGGAGGAGGGTGCCGCCTTGGAGGGTTTTGGCATCGCCGAGGGAGCTGACGGTGACGTCGAGTCGGGAGCCGGGTTTGGCGAAGGGGGGCAGGGTGGCGGTGACGGTGACGACGGCGACGTTTTTCGAGGAGATGGTGGCTGGGGGGACGGTCATGCCGTAGGTCTGGAGCAGGTTGGCCATGGCCTGGACGGTGTAGACCGGGTTCTTGTCGCCCTCACCGGCAATCCCGGTGACGAGGCCGACGCCGATGAGTTGGTTGTCGCGCGCGCCCTGGAGGGTGGCGAGGTCCTTAATGCGCGAGCCGAGGGCGGAGGCACCGAGAGCGCGGGGGAGCAGGAGCAGGAGGACGAGGGCGGCGAACTGGAGTCGATGCCGAGGTTTCATCCGTGGGCAAGATTAGAAGGGGGAGAGTTTATCCCAGATTTTCGTGGCCCAACCTTTGCGCTGGCTATCGCTGACCGTGCCTTTGGACACGAACTTGATGGTGGCATCGGCGACGTTGTAGCTGAAGATGGTGTTGTTGGCGGAGATGTCCTCGGGCCGCACGACGCCGCGGAGGATGACATCTTGGATTTCGCCGGCGAAGGAGGTCTGGCGGGTGCCCTCGACGATGAGGTTGCCGTTGGGCTGGGTGTCGATGATGCGGACGGAGATGCGGTCGACGATGCGCTCGGAGTTGTTGATCGAGCCGCCGCCGCTGAAATCGGATTTACTGTTAAACTTGACGGCGGGGAGTTGGCCGCCCTTGGTGAGGAGGCCGCTGGCGGCTGGGCTGTAGAGGAAGCTACTCAAGGCGGCGTCGACGCCGCTGCTTTTGGCGGTCTTGGTGCTTTGGTCCTTGGTGGTGGTGCTGCTCTGCTGGACGACGATGGTCAGGAGGTCGCCCACGCGCGCCGCGCGGCGGTCGGCGACCACGGCGCGGGTGTCGTCGGCCCAGAGCGAGTCCGCGCTGTGAGCGGGGAGTGGGGCGAGCCAGCAGAGGGCGCAGGCAAGCGGGCTACATCGAGACCACAATGGTTTGTTCATCGCGCACAGTTCCGGTGAATTGTTTGCCCGAACGCGGATTGCGCACGCGGACGGTCTGGCCTGCGGCGCCGTTTTCGAGCGCTTCGACTTTAAGGGAGATGGAGAGGGGTCCTTCGATGAAGAGGGCCTCGATGGTGGCGCCGCGGCGGATGACGGTGCGCGACTGGAGGGCGCGGACCAGGAGCGGGGCGCCCGGGGCGAGGCTCTCGGCGAGTTGGAGTTGGTCGGTGCGATCGGGGAGTTCGGCCAGGGCATCGCGCAGGGCGAGCACATCGCGGCGTTCGTGTCGGAAATCGGCGGCGGCGACCGACTGGCCGCGGCGGAGGGCGGTTTGGGCCACGAGCACCTCGCGGTAGAGGCGGGCGCGGACGACGGTTTGCCAGGTGCCGAGCGGCTCGTCTCCGGCCAACAACTGGAAGCGCAGCGGCATGGTGGGGGTGACGCCGGCTGGGGGCAAGTGGATCAGGCGGACGGTGAGCGGGTCGTCGGGCACGGCCATGACGTTCCAGGAGCGGGCCAGGGTGAGTTCGAGTTCGACCGACTCGCTCAAGAGGTCACGTTGGAGTGCGGCGGTGAGCAACTCGGCCAACTCGTCCTCGGCGAGGTTCCTCGAGCGCCGCGTGATGCGCACTTGTAGGGCGCCGACCCAATGGGTCGGGACGAAGGCGGGCGCGGCTTGTTCGAGGTGGCGGCCGATTTGTTCGCGGGTGAGGATCGTCTGTTGGCCGAGGGCGGGCGCGTCCCCGAGTTTGAGGGCAGGCAGGGACGCGCCCGTAGCCTGGCTGGCGAGTTGGCTAAGGTAGATGCCTTGTCCGTCGACGGCCACGTCGCTCTTGAGGGCCAGGGCGGTGGCGGCGGCGGCGGGTGCGCTGGGTTCGAGCGCGGAGGTAAGGAGCAGGACGAGGGGCAGGAAACGGCGCAGGCACGGGACGATGGTGAGGCGTTCGAGTGGGGGTGGCAGCGGCGCATGGCGGCGGCCTGGGCGACGGGGCGTTCGAGTGGGTAAGGCCATTAGCGCTTGAGGTTATTGCTATCGCGCATCATTTCGTCGGCGGCCTGGACCGCCTTCGAGTTAATTTCGTAGGCGCGCTGGGCCATGATCATGTTGACCATTTCCTCGACCACTTTGACGTTGGACAATTCGAGGTAGCCCTGTTGGAGGGTGCCCAGGCCGAGGGCTTTGTCGCCCGGGCTACCGATTTCCGGGTTACCGGAGACGGAGGTTTCGCGATAGAGATTGCGGCCGAGGCTTTCGAGGCCGGCGGGGTTGTTGAAGCGGACTAACTGCCATTGGAAGCTCTCTTCGCCGCCTGGACCGTTGGTGGTGACTTCACCGGTGGGCGAGATGGTGATCGAGGTGGTGCCTGGGGGGATGGGTTGGAAGCCGTTTTGGAGGGCCAATCCGTCGCTGGTGACGATGCGGCCGTCTTGGTCCACCTTGAGCGCTCCATCGCGCGTGTAGGCCCGGCCGCCATCGGTCAGTTCGACCTCGAAGAAGCCGTCGCCCTGGATGGCGACATCCAGTTTCTCGCCGGTTTGGGTCAGGTCGCCGGTGGTGAAGACGCGTGCGGTGGAGACCAGGCGGGAGCCGTGACCGATCTGGACGCCTGCGGGCAACTGGTTGTTATTGCCCTGGATGGCGCCGGCGGCGCGGTCGGTCTGGTAGAGGAGGTCTTGGAACTCGGCTTTGAACTTCTTAAAGCCGGTGGTGTTCACGTTGGCCAGGTTATTGGCGATGATGTCCAAGTTCACCTGTTGGGACTGCATCCCTGCGGCGGAGCTATAGAGGGCGCGGAGCATAGAGGAGAGGCGTTACCGTTACGGCAGGCCGGCCAGGTCGCGGATGGTGGTGCCCATGCGTTCGTCGGCCATTTGGATGACTTTGTGGTTGGCCTGGTAGCTGCGCAAGGCGGTCATCAGGTTGACCATCTCGTGCACGGGGGTGGTATTGGCGGCTTCGAGGTAGTTCTGCTTGACGCGGGCGTCGGCTGGGAGGGGCAGGAGGCTGGGGTCGTTGGCTCGGAAGTAGCCTCCGCCGAGGTGGGTGAGCAAGTGGGGTTTTTGGAAATCGACCAACCGCAATGTGCCTCGGCTATCCCGGCCCTGACTGACTTCGCCGGTGGGGGAAACGCTCAGGGCGTCGGGTCGGCTGGGGTCGAGGGCGATGGGGCCATCGACGCCCATGATGGCGTGGCCTTGTTTGGTGACCAACTGGCCTTGGGCATCGAGGCGCAATTCGCCGTCGCGCGTGTAGGCGAGTTCGCCGTTGGCGAGTCGGACCTGGAAGAAGCCGGAGCCTTCGAGGGCGAGGTCGGTGGCGAGGCCGGTGGCTTGGAGTTGGCCGGCGGCGAAGCTGGTGGCGGTGTGGCCGGCGGGCAGGCTCGAGTAGGAGGCGCCGGCCACCCCGCTCAGGGCAGGGTCCGTGAGCAGGCCGGCCTGCACGGACGCGAAGGAGACATCCTGGCGTTTGAAGCCGGGGATGTTACTCGAGGCGAGATTCTCGGAGATGATCTCTTGCCAACGGGCATTCGCGTTGAGGGCAGCCGCGGCCTGGTACAGGCTGACATTCATGGCGAGTGGTGCTCAGCAACGGTTGTGCCATGCGGCGGCAACGTTCATTTTACGCGGGTTACGCGCGGGCCGGGTCGGGCTTGGGGCAAGAGTTGCCAAACCGGCTGCACATTTTGCCCGGTCGCACTCGGCCTGTGGATCGGGTGAGCGGAGGCACAGGCCCATGGGGTTGTGGCGGGCGTTGAGCGAAGCCGTCTGCGCCCGGCGCGCGGGGCGGAGAAGGGGAGGGTTGGGGCGGAGCGGTCCGGCTCAGTAGACGCACTCGAGGCGGATGACCTTGCCACAGCCGCATGCGATGACGATGTGGGTGACGCGGTCGGCATCGCGCTCGAGGGTGATCTTGGGTTCGGCGGGGTGGGATTCGTGCGCGGTCGGCTTGGGATCGGGCGGATCATGTGGGGACATGCGTCCCACTTGGACAGGCTCGAAGGGCGGAGACGAGCGATCTCCGGACAAGATGTCGACGCGGACGGGCTGGGGGCTGGTGCCCGAGGCCGAGCGCGCCTGGGCGAGGAAGGGGACAAAACCGTCTGGGCTCATGGGGCAGGCGAAGGTGAGGGTGAGGGGTGGACGTCGGAGTCAGGAGTCGAGGTGCGGGTTGGGTGGTGTAGGGGAGCGGAGCGTTGGGCAGGAGTTCAGAGGTACTTGGTGGGATCGAGCTTGAGCATGATGGTAACGCGTCGGTTGGCTTCGTCGGTGGGGTCGGCGTCCGGCAGGGGGATGGTATCGGCATAACCGACGACGCGGCGGATTTGGGCGTTGAAGACGCCTTGTTCGACGAGCATGCGGCGCGCGGCGTTGGCCCGATCGGACGTCAATTGCCAGCGGTCGACCGCGGCGGGTGTGGGGGGCGCTTTTTGTTCGGTATGACCTTCGACCTCGATTTTGAAGCTGGGGTAGCGGGAGACGGTCCAGGCGAGGGTGCTCAAGACCCACTTACCGTAGTGGGTGAGTTCGGCGGTCTCGGTCTGGAAGATGGCTCGGCGGGCGCGGTCGAAGACGCTGACGCGCAGGCCGTCGGGGAGGAGTTCGAGCCGGATGGTGGGTCGGAGTTCGTCTTGGTTTTCGATGCTAAGGGACTGCAGGAGGTCTTGGTTGATCTGGCGGAGCAAGTCGAGCTCGGCCTTCGCGGTGGCATCGCGGCGGCTGTCGGGCCGTTTCTGGTTTTCCGGGTTTTGGCCGGGCATGACGCCCAGGCCGCGGTCGGTGAGGACGGTGTAAGGGTGGTTGAAGGCGCGTTCGACGGCATCGCGGATTTTCTGGTCCTGGCTGGTGAGCCAGAGCACGAGAAACAAGGCCATCATGGCAGTCACAAAATCTGCATACGCCACTTTCCACGATCCGCCGCTATGGCCGCCCTTTGCGCTCATGTGTGCCCGGACGCACTTGGTCCCTGATGGCTATCGGCAGGCGAGGGGCATGGCTTGAGCCGGGGCTGGGACGGGGCTGGGTGGTTGGGTTGGGGGACGCGGCGAGCGGCGGGGAGGTGGGTTGGGCCTACTTGCCTTTGCCGACGCTCTTGAGCATTTGTTCCAGTTCATCGGCGGAAGGTTGGACGTCGGAGCTGAGGCCGCGGCGTGCGACCTCGACGGCCATGATCGGGGCCATGCCATGGGCGAAGCCGACGACCGAATCGGCGATGCACTTGGCGTAGGCGAATTCGGCGGCACCGAGGAATTCGAGGTTCATGGCCAGGGGACTGAGGTAGCCGTAGCAGACCAAGATGCCGAGGAAGGTGCCGACCAGAGCGGCGGCGACGTGTTTGCCGATCATGTCGACGGGGCCGCCGATCGAGCCCATGGTGACGACGATGCCTAGGACCGCGGCGACGATGCCGAAGCCGGGCATCGAGTCGGCGGTGCGGGTGAGGACGTTGACGGGGGCGTGGTGTTCGGCTTGGCGGCTTTCGAGTTCGATGTCGAGGATGAGTTTGAGTTGGTCGGGTTTGATTTTGCCGTCGATGATGGGGCGGAGGCTATTGCAGAGGAACTCGACGGCATGATGGTTTTTGAGGAACGAAGGGTACTTGGAGAAGATGGGGCTGTTTTGGGGGTTCATGACATGCTCTTCGAGGGCGATCATGCCGTTGCGGCGGCCGAGCATGAACAGTTCGTAGAGCGCTTTGAGGAGGTCTTCGTAGGCGGCCTTGTTGTAGGGGGCGCCCTTGAGGGCTTTGAGGGTGAGCTTGAAGAGGTCGAGCAGGACCTTTTTGGGCGACATGGTGACCATGGCGCCGAAGGCGCTGCCGAGAATGACGACGAACTCGGCCCACTGGAGGAGGGTGAAGAGTTTGCCGTGGGCCATGAGGAAGCCACCGATGACCGAGGCTGTGACGATCAGTGCTCCCAGCAGGATGATCATGGTGGCAGGGGTGAGGGTTCAGTCAATTGGGGGAGGCCTCGAAGCGTTGGAGGTAGGACTTGATCGCGAGGATGGCCTGGGCGTGGATTTGGCAGATGCGCGACTCGGTCAGGCCAAAGACCTCGGCGATTTCCCGCAGGCGGAGGTCTTCGAAGTAGTAAAGGGCCAGAACCTTGCGTTGCATTTCCGGGAGTTGCTCGAGGCGCTCGGCGATCAGCCGGGCCAACTCCCGCCGGGAGGTGCACTCGACCGGGTCCTGTTGGGCAGGATCGCTGACGGTTTCGTAATGACTGCCCCCGGTATCGCCCTCGCCGCTGTGGTGAGCTGAATCGAGGCAGACGAAACAGACGGGCCGGATCTCCTCGAGCAACTCCTCGTACTCGGGGAGGGACAGCTTGAGGGCGCGGGCCATCTCGGCGTTGGTGGGGATCTCGCCTTTCTGCTGTTCGAGTTCCTGGAGCACGGTCTGGACCCGCCGGGCTTTGGCGTGGACGGAGCGGGGGACCCAATCGAGGCGGCGGAGTTCGTCGAAGATGGCGCCGCGGATGCGCAGGCGGGCGTAGGTCTCGAAGGCGGTGCCGTTGTCGGGATCGAATTGGCGCACAGCGTTGAGGAGGCCGACCAGGCCGGCGCTGTGGAGGTCGTCCAGGTCCACATGTGCGGGGAGAGTCATGGCGAGTCGTCCGACGACGTGTTTGACCAGGGGCAAGTGTTGTTTGACGAGTTCTTCCTCGCGGGGGCTGCCGGGGGCGACGTGGCGGTAGCGCTTGCGCAGTTCGGCTCGGGACGCGGGTTTATCCGGGGCCAAGGGGTGGGGCTCTTCGAGGAAGGTAGAGGGAGCACTCATAGGTTAAGGGGTGTGTGCAGCGGGAGCGGACTCAGGTTGGGCCTCGGCCAGGCGCTGGGCTTGCACTTGTTCGAGGCAGCGGACCCAGGTTTTGCCCCACCACCGCATGAGCCAACCGGCCAAGTAGGCCGCCAGACTGGCGCGCCAGAGGATCGCGGGCCACTGCCCTTCGGTCTGCCAGGCGAAGGCCAATCCGATGAGAAACCCGACGAAGCCACCGACCAGCATCAATAGTTTCATAGGCCACACATGCCGCCGAGGTGCGAAGCAAGAGGTTTGCCACGTGGGGAAGAGTTGTGCGGTCATGAGGCGAAAGGTGGTGGGCTAAGGGCGGAGACGACCCAGGAGCAGGTCGGCCGAGGCGGGGCGGAAGTCGCCGGGTACATTTTGCCCGGCGCTCAGGAATCGCAGTGGATAGTTCGTTCCGAGCACCAAGTTCCAGAGTTTGCCCCAGCGCGCTTCTTCATCCAGGTGGGTGACGACCAGGTCCTGAACGGGGAGGGTCGAGAAGGCGCGAACTTGGCTGAGGAGGGCGGGGGCTTCGTAGGCGGCGTTGAGGACGAGATGTACCTGGGGATGAGCGATTTGGTCGAGTGAACCGAGCAGGGCTTGCAGGGCGCCGGCCTCGGCGCTGGGGACACCGGGGACATCCACAAAGACTAGCTCGGCGTCGGTGAGGCTGAGGTCAGGGTCGTGGAATCGGTGCACGGGCACACCGAGGATGTCGCCGTAGATGCTGAGCGACTCGGCGGTGTTCGCGGTGGGGCCGTCCAGGCGCAGGACCTCCGCGGTACGGCCCTCGAGCAGGGTGGCGTGGGCGAGCCATTTGCAGAGGCAGGTGGTCTTGCCCACGCCGGGTGCGCCGAGGAAGAGGTGGAGTTCTTTGCCGGCGGTTGGCTCGGAGCTCGGCAACTTCCGCCACATCTGTCCCAAAGCCAGACGCAGGAGGGCCAACTCTTCGGACAGTTGTGCCGGGGCGGGGTCGCCATGTCGGGCACGCAACGACTCGAGCACGCGCTGGGCGTAGATGGGCAGGACGCCGAGGCTTTCGAGCATGGCGGGCACGTGCCAGCCGCCCGGGAGAGGTGGGCGGGTTTCGGGGGTTATGGCGCGCGGTTCGGTTGGGGGTCCTGGGGGCGGCGTGGTGGTTGTCGTGGTCAGTTGATGGCGGAGTTCGGCGATTTGGCGGCGGAGGTCCAGCAGCGGATCGGGCTCGGGGGCAGGCGCCTCCGGCACGTAGGCCAGCACTTCCAGACGCGGGCTTTGCCAGAGGCGGGAGAGGCCTTGGCCGGGGAGTTGGCGGACGTTGAGGACGACGGCTTCCGGGCCGAGTTGGTCGCGGATTTGGGCGACGGCGTCGGCGGCGGACTCGGCGATGAAGGGGACGACATTCATGCGGGGTTACTCTGGGCAGGGAATGGTGAGCGCGTTCTGGAGTTCGACCCGGGGCGGGATTTCCGCATACGACAAGACGGTGAAGTCGGAGAAAGTGCTTTCGAAGAAGCGGCGCAGCCCAAGGCGCAGCAGGGGCGAGCACAGGATCACAGGAGACTGGCCGGCGGCGATCATTTGCTGGAACTGTTTGGAGAGGGCCTCGACGAGGAACCGTGCCAGCTTGGGCTCGAGGGTGAGCGTGGTGTCGGTGGGGGTTTGGCGCAGGCCTTGAGCGATCTGCTGTTCCAGGCGCGGATCGAGGGTGATGACGCGCAGGGCGCCGCTCTCGGTCAGGAGCGGTTTGGTGAGCTGGGCGCCCAAGGCGCGACGGGCTTGTTCGGACAGTTCGTCCGGGTTTTTCGTGGCGGGGGCATGGTCACTGACCCGTTCGAGGATACCGGTCAAGTTGCGGATCGAGACGCCTTCGGCCAAGAGGTTCTGCAGGATGCGCTGCACGTGGCCGACGGTTAACTGGGCGGGGATGAGCTCGTTAACCACGGTGGGTTGGGACTGTTTGAGGTTGTCGAGCAGGGCCTGGACATCTTGGCGCCCGAGCAGGGTATGGCAGTGGCGTTTGACGGTTTCCGAGAGGTGGGTGACCAACACCGAGGCGGCATCGACTACGGTGTATCCGTTGACTTCGGCATGTTTGCGTTCGACGTCGTTGACCCAAGTGGCCGGCAACTGGAAGACGGGTTCGACCGTGGGCACGCCTTTGAGCGCCACGCGACTGGCGGTGGCGTTCATGGCGAGCCAATGGCCCGGCATCAGTTCGCCGCGAGCGACGGCGTGGCCGTGGATGAGGAAGCGGTATTCATTGGCGCCGGCCTGGAGGTTATCGCGCAAGCGGATGGGCGGCACGATGAGGCCCATCTCTTGGGCGAAGGTGCGGCGCACGCCGGTCACGCGTTCGATCAGGTCGCCGCCTTTGCGCGAATCGGCTAGGGGGACCAGGCCGTAGCCGAGTTCGATCTGGAGGGGATCCACGCTCAGCAGGCTCTCGAGCCGGTCGCTGCTGGGGGAGCCGGCGGTTTCGGCGGGCTTGGCCCGCGGCTCGGTGGGCTCGGGTTCGGGGAGGGTGGGAGGGTGTTTGCGCAGGGCGAAGGCCATGGTGCCGGTGGCGGAGGCCAGGAGCAGGAAGGGGGTGGTGGGCAGGCCGGGCACCAGGGCAAAGACGGTGAGCATGCCGGTGAGGACCTGAAGGGCGCGGGGGTAGAAGAGCAATTGGCCGCCGAGTTCTTGGCCTAAGTCGGTTTTCGAGGCGGCGCGAGTGACGAGGATACCGGCGGCGGTGGAGACGATGAGGGCGGGGATTTGGGAGACCAAGCCATCGCCGATGGAGAGGATGGTGTAGCGCTGGAGGGCGTCGGTGAGGCTCATGCCTTTTTGGAAGATGCCGATGGCAAAGCCGCCCAAGACATTGATCAGGGTGACCAGGATCGCGGCGATCGCATCGCCGCGGACGAACTTACTGGCGCCGTCCATCGCCCCGTAGAAATCCGCCTCTTGCTCGACTCGCCGCCGGCGGGCGCGTGCTTCGGCTTCACCGATCAGGCCCGCGTTCATCTCGGCGTCGATGGACATCTGTTTGCCGGGCATGGCATCGAGGGTGAAGCGGGCGGCGACCTCGGCGATGCGGCCGGCGCCCTTGGTGATGACGACGAAGTTGACCACCACCAGGATGAAGAAGACGACAAAGCCGACGACGTAGTTGCCGCGCACGACAAAGTTACCGAAGGCGTCGATGATATGGCCGGCATAGCCGTCGAGCAGGATGAGCCGGGTCGAGGCGATATTGAGGGCCAAGCGGTAGAGCGTGATGAAGAGGAGCAGGGTGGGGAAACCGGTGAAGTCCGCCGGTTCGCGCACGTAGAGGATCACGAGCATCACCAGCAACGAGAGGGCGATGCTCACGGCCAACAGGGTATCCAGCAGCAACGGCGAGATCGGCAGGATCAACAGCAGAATGATGGCGAACACCCCGACGGTCAGCACCAGGTCGCCGTTCTTCCTGAGCCCGCTCCAGCCTGACTTACGGGTGGCCATGGCGCCGGTCTAAGCCCGGGCGACCCAGGCGCACAACGGTTGGGTAGCGTGGGCGGGTGCGCGGAGGTTGGGCGATGGCCTAGGCATGGAGTGGGTCCGGCTCGCGCGCGAGACGGTGGGCGGGGCTGGCTGGGTCCGCATGGTCCACTTGATTTGACTCAGCGTAGTAGCGGTAGCGGTTCACGCGGTACACCCACGCGAGCACTTCCGCGACGGCGACGTACAGCTCAGCAGGAATCTCGCCATCGACTCGGCCGTACTTGAAGAGGAGGCGCGCGAGGGGTTTGTTTTCGACGATGGGCACGCGGAACTGGTGGGCGAGGCTGCGAATACGCAGGGCGTTGAGGCGCGAACCTTTGGCGACGACGCGCGGGGCCTTCATGCGACGCCGGTCGTACCGGAGCGCGACGGCGAGGTGGGTTGGGTTGGTCACGACCACATCGGCTTTAGGGACGTTCAGCAGGGACTTACGGAAGCTGTAACGGCTGCGCATTTGGCGTTGTTTGCCTTTGACTTGGGGATTGCCTTCGCTGCTCTTGCTTTCCTCTTTGACCTCCTCGCGGGTCATCATGAGGTCGCGGTGGGTACGCCAGAGTTGGTAGGCATAGTCCAACGCCGCCAGCAGGGCCATCACCCCCACGATGCGGAGCAGAATTTTGGCGGTCGACCCGGCCAGGAACTCGGCAATTCTTGCCACCCCAACCGAGGTGAAGAAGATCGGATCCTCGAGCACGCGCCGAATCGCCGTGTAAGACAACAGCAGCACCGCCCCGAGCCGCACGCAACCCAACAAGCCCGGGATCGCGGAGCGCAAGGTGAAGATGCGTTTGAGGCCGCCGACCGGGTTGAGGCGTGCCCAATTGGGCTCGAGGGCATTGGGGGTGGCGCGGAAGCGGCTCTGGAGCGCGCCGGCGAGCAGGCCGCTGAACATGACGGCCAGGACGATGGGCGCCACGCAGCTCGAGAGGAAGGCCGCTGCCAGGGCCAGGTAACGCTGGAGTTGGTCGGCCTGGAGGGTGATGGTGTGCAAGTGCCCGAGGATGCCGGTCATGGCCAGGACGAGCCGGCGCCAGACACTCGGTCCCAGGAGCGTCAGGGCCAGCAGGCCCATGGCGAGCACAAAGACGCTCTGGATCTCGGCGCTGCGCGCGAACTGGCCGTGGCTGAAGGCTTCTTGCAGCTTCTTGCCGGTCGGTTGCTCGGTTTTGCTGTCGCGATCCTCGCTCATGGCCGGCCTCTATTGCATGCCGAGCAGTTGCACCACCCGCAAGAGGTCTTCCGGCAGACGGCGCAGGTAATGGAGGATGTGGTAGGCGAGCAACTGCGTCGTGAGCCCGAAGACGATGAGCCCGGCCAAAATGCGCGTCGGGAAACTCTCGGCGAAGACATTCATCTGCGGGACGGCCCGGCCCAAGACGGAGAAGACCAGCGTGACGATGAAGGAGACGGCAATGAACGGGGCGGCCATGCGGACGGCGATTTCGAAGACGCCGCTGGTGCGGCGCAAGACGTCGACCAACAGGGCTTCCGACAGGCGACCGCCGCCCAGGGGCAGGTAGAGGTAGGATTGTTGGAAGGCGGCCAGCAGCCAATGATGCAGATCCAGGCTGAGGTAGAGGAGAGCGGCGAGGTTGTAGAGGATCAGGGCCGGCGCGGTGGTTTGCGTTTCGGCGAAAGGATTGAGCGCGCCTGGCAGGTTCAGGCCCACTTCGGCCCCGATCAGGCTACCGGCCAGGTCTAAGGCGTAGAAGGTGATGCGGCTGACGAAGCCTAGGAGCAGGCCGATGAGCACCTCGATCGTCATGCGCACCACTAGGTCGAGAAAGGGGAGGCCCACCAACCCGTTGCCGGGCACGTTGGGGGCGACCAGGGCGGCCACCAGCGCCCCCAAAGCCAGGCGCACGCGGGCGGGAAAGTGCCGCGCGGTGAAGATGGGGAACAGGGCCAGGAGACCGCCGATGCGCAGCATCACCAGGAGCCAAGTGGTAAAGTCTGGCAGCATGACGGCTCGGCAAGGGGAAGATGCCTGCGGCGGGTGGAGCGGCGGCGCGGCGGCCGCGCGCGGTGTGGGGCCGGCTACTTCACCATGTGCGGCATCCTTTCGATGATGGCGATGGTGTAATCGCTCAGGGAGCGGACGAACCAGGGCATCAGGACGACCATGATGGCGGCCACGCCCAGCGCCTTGGGCACGAAGGTGAGGGTCTGCTCGTGGATCGAGGTGACCGCCTGGAACAAGGCCACGCTTAGGCCGACCATCATGCCGGTCAACAGAATCGGCGCGACCATGGTGACCGACTGCAGCATGAGGCCCTTGAGCATCTCGATGGCGAACTCGGCGTTCATGTCAGGAGGCAAAACTCTGGATGAGGGAGCGCACGACCAAGCCCCAACCGTCCACGAGGACGAACAGGAGGATTTTGAGGGGCAGCGACACGGTGACCGGGGGCATCATCATCATGCCCATGCTCATGAGGACGGTGGCCACGACCACGTCGATGAGGATGAACGGCACAAAGAGCAAGAAACCCATCTGAAAGGCCGTGCGCAGCTCGCTGATGATGAAGCTGGGAATGACCACGCGCAGGGGCAGGTCTTCGGCGCGGCTGGGGCCGGTGCCAGCCAAGCTCATGAAGAGCTCGACGTCCTTGGGCCGCGCCTGTCGCAGCATGAAGGTGCGCAGGTGTTGGGCGGCTCGATCGAGGGCCTGTTCGCCCGAGATCTCGCGGGCACTGTACGGTTTGAGGGCCTCGCGGTCGATCTGGCTCCAGACTGGTTGCATGATGAAGAAGGTCATGAACAGCGACAAACCGATGATGATCTGGTTTGCTGGCGCACCCTGCAGCGACAACGCCGACCGCACAAACGAGAGCACGATAACGATGCGGGTGAAACAGGTCATCAACAGCAAGAGCGAAGGCGCCAAGGTCAGCAGCGTGATCGCAAAGAGGATCCGGACGGCCACGTCGGCCTGCTCGGGTTGGCCCGCTCCGTCCAAACCCACGCTGAGGCGGAACGGGGTCGGGACGGCGCTATTGGCCTGGGCCCAAGCGGCCGCGCCGCCCAGCAACAAACCCAGGGCGAGCGCCAGCCAGAGCGCCGGCCGATGGCGCACCGTGGTCGGGCGCAGGCGAACCGGCCCGGTCCGGGCGCTGGCGGTGACGGTGGCAGGCGTGGGACTCATGGTCCAGAAGCGACGCCGCCGGCGCGGCCGAAGTAGGCTGGGGTGGCCGGGGTCGCGCGGGGGGGAGGGCTGAGGGAGACGACGGCGCGCTGGAACAGTTGTTCGTCGAAGGAGCCTGGGCTGGGCGCGGTGTCCGGCTGAGCTGGGGTAGCGTCCGGGAGCTGACTGATCAGGGTCACGCCGGTAGGGGAAGCGCCCAACAGGAGGCGCTGTCGCTCGTAGGCGACCACGTAAAGTGCGAGTCGTTGGCCCAGGGGTTTGACTTCGAGCAGGCTGAGCTTGGATGGTCGGCGCCCGCGATGGGCCAGTCGTTGCCCATTGCGGAACAGCCAGGCCCCGGCCAAGCACAGGGCGATGACCAACGCCAGGGCGCCCAACAAGCGGAGGAACGAGATCCCCAATTCCGGTAGGGGCGGCGCGACCGGACCGGGAGCGGGCTCGATCGCGGCCCAACCGGTGGCGGCGCCGGCGGCGAGGAGGGCAATGGCGAGGCGACGGGTGTGGGAGAGCAGGGCCATGGTTAGGCGCCCACGATCTTGGTGAGCTTGATGCCGAACTGGTCGTCGACAACGACCACTTCGCCCTGGGCGACCAGTTTCTGGTTGGCGTACAGGTCCACGGGCGCGTCGGCGACTTTGTCGAGCTCGACGACCGACCCGACGCTCAGTTGCAGGATATCTTTCATGGACATCTGGCAACTGCCGAGGACGACGGTGAGTTTGACGGGGACATCCAGGAGGATGTCGAGGTTCGGGGGGTATTCGGTGGTGGCGCTCATGGGCAGGCGGAGGCGAGGGCTAAGGCTTGAGGATGCGGTTCACGCAGACGGCCCAGCGCTTGCCGCGCGTGCCGAGCGTGCCTGTGAATTTGGGTTGGCCGGCGAGTCGGATGCGGACTTGGCTGGCGCTATCGGCGCCCATCTGGAGCACGTCTCCCGGTTTAAGGCGCGCCAGTTGGCGGGCCATGATCTCGAGGTTCTCCCAACCGGCGGTAATGGTGAGCGGGACCGCTTCGAGCTCGCGATTCCAGCGGAGCGGGATGGGCGGGGTTGGGGCATGGGGGACGGCCTCCGCCTCGAGTTCCTCGCCGAGTTGGCGGATGATGGGTTCGAGGGTGTAGCAGGGGAAAGCGATCTGGATCTGTTCCATGCAATCGCCCAGGCGAGCCTCCAGACCCAGACTCAGCATGATGGTGTCGTGAGGGGCGGTTTGGAGGAACCGGCCGCTGTTTTCGTGGCCGAGGACCGTGGGCCGCAGGTCTTGGAACCCTGACCAGAGGTTGCACCATTCGCCAACGATGAGCTGGACGACTTGATCGAGGAGCGCGGTTTCGATCTCGCTCAGGTCGCGGGCGGCGGCCACTTGCTGCGCCGGGCCTCCGAGCAAGCGGTCCACCACGGTCAAGCCCAAGCGCGGGTTGATGTCCAAGATGCAGATGCCCCGCAGCGGTTCGAGTTTGAACAGGACCAGATGGGTCGGGCTGGCCAGGCTCTCGACGAAGCGCTGGTAGGTGACCGTTTGCAGCCGGGCCATCTGGAGACCGAATTCGAGCCGGAAGTAGATCGAGAGCCGCGCGGCCAGCGAACGAACGAACTCCTCGTGCCGCACCTTGAGCCGGCGCAGTTCGCCGGCGGAGACGAAGGTGGGATGGCGGAAGTCGTAGGTCTGTATGGAGGCGCGGGCGTGACGGCTGCGGGGGTCGGCCCGGCCGTGAACCACGGGCGGGGCGTCTTGTTCGGTCACCTGCACCAGGAGGCGGTCGACCTCAGACGGCGCCAGGGCATCGGGCGGAGGTTGACCCTCGGTTTCCATGCGGGCGCTATTGGATGGCGAACTCGGTGAAGAAGAGTTCCTGGACGACGCCGTTGCCTAGGACCGTGTTGAACAGGGAGGTCAACTCGGCGCGCAGGACGTTTTTGGAGCCGGGTTTTTCGAGGTCGGCGATGGTTTTGCTGCCCAGACTGCCGATGGCGACGTGGCGCAGTTCGGCTTCGTTGGACTTGAAGGTGGTGGGGAAGTCGGATCGGGTGCTGACGACCGTGAGGCTCACAATCAAATAGCGGGAGCCCATCGTGCCCGCTACGTTGACCAGCACCTTATCGAGGGTGGCGTACTGCTTGACCTTAGTGGTGGTCTTGGCGGCGCTGGCGGCCGCCGCTTCACCGCCGGCCGTGCCCTCGGCTCCCGCGGGCGCGGGTCCGCCCAGGGAGTGAGCGAGCTTGGGCGCCAGCACGTAGGTGGTGGTAACGTAGGCCAAGGCGGGCATCAGGAGGACGGTGAGGATCAGCGGCAACCAGGCGGACAGGCCGCCGCCCTTGGCGTCGGTCGCCGGCGCCGCCTCGGCCCCGGTGCTGGGTTTGGTGAGTTCGGCCGCTGCCGCCATAGGATCGAGCCGGTTTGCCGCCATGATGGGGGCTTAGGTTAGCGTTTGAGGGCGATGCTCTCTTGGAGCAGTTCGTCACTGGTGGTGATGAGCCGGGCGTTGGCCTGGAAGGCGCGCTGAGCGGCGATCAGATCCGCAAACTCGGTCGCGAGATCGACGTTCGAGAGTTCCAGGATGCCGGCGCTGAGCATGCCGAGGGCGTTGCTGCCGGGCGCGGCCAACGGGCGCGCCCCCGCCGCGGCCAGGTTGGCGAAGAGGTTATGGCCGGCCTTGGTCAGGGCGCCCGGGTTGATGAAGTCCTGGAGCAGGATCTGGCCGCGGGGCAGCCAGTTTTCGCCGACCTTGACCTCGACCACGCCTCTGTCGGTGATGCGGAACTCGGACGGGACTTCGCCGGCGCCGGTTTGGCCGGCCGGGATATCGATCTTGAGGTCGCCGGTGGCGGTGCGGGCGGGGTCGTTGTAGCCTTGGACGCGCATGCCGCGTTTGTTGATCAAGTAACCTTGGGCATCGAGGCTGAAGGAGCCATCGCGTGTGACGTACTGGTTGCCGTCTTGTGCGAGGACGAAGAAGCCGCGGTCGCCGTTGATGGCGAGGTGGGTGTTGCTGGTGCCGGCGGTATAGCGGCCCTGGGAGAAGCTGGCGGAGGTGGCGCCTACAACGACGCCGGTGCCGATTTGGGCGCCGGAGCTGTTGGTGCCGGGCATCGCGCCGGTCTGGTAGGTTTGGTAAAAGGAGTCCTCGAAAGACATCGTCGACTTGCGGTAGCCGTTGGTGTTGATGTTGGCGAGGTTGTCGCCGATGAGGTTGATGTTTTCCTGGGCACGTTGCATGCCCGAGACGCCGGTGGCGAGTGAGTTGACCATAGAGACTTCAGGGTTCGGATGGGAGCGGCGCGAGCCGGACCGAGTGCACCTGCGGCAGGTCGTACTCGTGGCCGGCCACTACGATTTTCGGCGTCCCTGCATTGAGCACCACTTGACTGACCTGACCTTCGATCAGGGGTGCGTCCTCGGAGGTTTGCAGCGTGACCTCTTGGCCGAGGAGCGCGCTGCTGCGAAGCGATTGCTGTTCGAGGCGGAGGAGGCCCACCTCGGCCTGGGTGGCGCGAGCTTGTTCGAGAGCGGTGAACTGGGCCATTTGGGCCATGAACTCGGTGTCCTTGACCGGGTTGAGCGGGTCCTGCATCGAGAGTTGTTTGGCCAACAGCAGCAGGAAATCCTCCTGGTTAAGCGTTTGCGAGAGCATCGGCTGTCCCGCCACCCCGGCTGCGGCGGTCCTGGTTGCGGCGCTGATGGCTGCGGTGGACATCGTCATGCCCAGGTTTCCCAACCCGCCAAGGTCCGCCGCGCGGGGGCCAGCCCGCGCCCGGTGCGCTTGAGGGGTTCGGTCAAGGACCCGACCATGGGCAGGTCCTCGGGTTCAGGCGCCGGGGAGCGGTGTGACGGCGACCGGCGTTCTTGGTCGGTCAACGGGCCCGAGTGCGCCTCGCGCGGGAGCGTCGAGTTTCGCGAGGCAAGGTCTTGGGTGGCCGGGGGCGGTTCGTTGAGCGGGGCGAGCCGCACGCCGTGGAGGGCCAGGGCCGACTGCAGGCGTCCCCACTCGCTTTCCATCTGCGTCAAGTCGCCTCGTTCGCAACGAGCGTGGATCTCGAGCCGACCTTCGTGCTGGCGGAGGTGCAGCGTCAGTTCGGTCCCGGAGATTGGCTTCAGCAGCACGGCCATCGAGTTGGCGCGCACTTCGCGAATGTGAACCACCTGCCGCATGATGAAGTCTTCGAGCGCGGGCCACGCGGTGGATGGGACGGCTTGCGCCCGCCCCGCGGGTGGCGCCGATTCGACGGGCGCCGGAGCATGGCCTGACTGGGTCGCCAGTCCGACGGAGATCGGGAAGAGGTCTCGGCGTCCCGCTTCATCCAAGCCGCTCGTCGACCGGATGCTTGTGGGGATCGATCGCGCGCGCGCCAGTTCGGCCGAGCCCGGGTGCGACGCTTCTCCTGCAGGGGAGTCCTGGCCTTGGGCCTGCGCGGAGGCGACCGTTGCGTCCGAGGATTTCGTCACGGTGCCCGGCGAAGCAGCGGCCGTGCCAGGAGTGGAACGTGCCTGTCCAGGCGCCAGATTTGTTGGTTGGGTTGGGACTCGTTGCGCGGAGGTGAGGTGGGTGCCCTCAGGACTAAGACGTTCATTAAGAAATGGTTGGATCGGCGGTTGGCCCGACCGCTGAACCTCGACCGGCACTGCCGAGCTAGCCGCGCGCGTGGCTGCGCTCGAGGCGGACCGGGAGCTTTCTGCCGCCCGCTCAGCTTCCTGGATGGGCACGAATTGCACCTCGGCCGACCGGCTGAACTGACCGAGCGGTGGAGCGAGTGACCGGTGACTGTCCGGGCGAGTGCTCGGGGCAACCGGGGCCGGTGCCTGTCGCCAGGCGCTGAACTCGAAACCAAGGCTGCGGGTCGGGAGACTCGTGCGCGACTCCGCCTGGGCAGCCAGAAGCTCGCCGTCCGCTTGTGTGCGAACCGGTGTGGAAAGAGCAATGGCCGAAGAGGCAGAGAAACTCGAGTTGCGGAGGGGCGCAGGTTCAGGCACCGCAGCCGGTAGCCTCGAGTCAAGTCCTACCACGGCGTTAGCGGCGGGTTGGTGTGGCGGGCGCCCTAGTGCGTCTTGGGCGGGGAGTGGGGCGGGTGCCGGTTCGGGTAAGACGGTGAGGGTTGCGTCTGGGGCGCGGGTGGTCAGACCCGCCGAGCGGACGTGACCGTCCGCGCTCCGGTCCGTGGCGGGTGCCGGGTGGAGTGAGGCGGCGAGGGTCGCGTCTGGGGCGCGGGTGGTCAGACCCGCCGAGCGGACGTGGCCGTCCGCGCTCCGGTCCGTGGCGGGTGCTGGGTCGGGTGAGGCGGCGAGGTTTGCGTCTGGGGCGCGGGTGGTCAGACCAGCCGTGCGGACGTGACCGTCCGCGCTCCGGTCCGTGGCGGGTGCTGGTTCGGGTGAGGCAGCGAGGGTCGCGTCTGGGGCGCGGGTGGTCAGACCCGC
>VHCO01000047.1 GCA_016871715.1 Verrucomicrobiota bacterium | reverse complement strand
GTGCCCTTCCTGCGGTCAGAAGTGGACTAAATACGACCTCGATTATGTCCGTGCCGTCCCTGTCTATGTCGCCATCGACTTTGGACGCATTTCAGGAAATGAGGGTCGTTACTATCGGCGCGTTAGCCAGCGGGAATTGGAGAAAGCAGTCCAACTTCATAAGGAGGACATTCGTGACTGGTATCCCAACCAAGAGATTTACCCTCATCGCGAATTGATGAGCATGGGCGTGACGAAACACGGAGTCTCGCGAATTTCTGACTTCTACACCCGTCGCAACCTCAGAGCCTTGGCCCGGCTGTGGGCCGAGGCATCCGCGAGCCAGCTCATTGCGCCACTTCGCTTCCTCATCACATCGACATTCAGCCATATTGAGCGGACAACCCGATACAAGTTCCGGCGAGGAGGGAATAGCTCACTTACTGGTCTGCTCTACATTGGCTCGATTACGGTTGAGGACAACATCATGCGCCAGTTGGAGACCAAGATTCGCCAGGTGGCACAGGGTCTCGGTCAGTTGGCGAAGTTACGGAAGTCCTCGCCCGCTCCGTGTGTTGTCAACACGGGGTCTGCCGATGATTTGAACTGGTTGCCTGACTGCTCCGTCGATTTCATTTTCACAGACCCCCCATTCGGAGGGAACATCTTCTACTCGGACGCCTCCATGCTATACGAGGCATGGCTGGGGAAGTTCACCGATGAGAAGCGTGAACTCGTGTATCATCGGCGGTCAAAGCAGCAGAGACAGAAGGACGGCTACGTGTTTAAAACACCCGAGGATTACGGTCAAGGAATGGCGACCGCTTTCCGGGAAATGTTCCGCGTTCTAAAACCTGGACGCTGGGCAACAGTCGAATTTAACAACTCTGATGGGGCTGTCTTCGAGGCAATCAAGGATGGTGTGCGGAAAGCTGGTTTTGAGATAGCGAACATGCTGTTGCTCGACAAGCAGCAGAAAACATTTAAGCAACTTCAAGGGGCGGAGGGCACACAGGACGTGGTGGACAAGGACGTGTTGTTCAACCTCCACAAGCCTGCCGTGGCTCGTGCCGAAGTCAGCGCGGCGGACCTCGATCTTGAACATCAGGTTGCGGACGCTGTGCGCCAACATCTGCAAACTTTACCGGAGCGCATCAAGGCCGAGCAGGGCAAATACAACGACGAGCACCGCACCACCGCCACGATCAACAGCATGTTGATGAACGCGCTTATCCCAGCGGGCGTGAGCGTCGAGCGGCTCAACCTGCCGTTCATCGAGCGCGTCTGTGCCCGCTATTTCCGCAAGGTCGGCAACCGTTGGTATCTGCGCGGCCAGGCCGTGGGCAGCAGCGGCGGCGACGCCCTGATCGAGGAGGAGGTCGTCATCAAGGATGAGGTCACGGCCATTGACTGGCTGCGCCAAAAGCTCCGTGGCTGGTGTGGCACGGGCGTCCCGCCCGTGGGGAAACTCAGGCAGGATGCCCGAGCCACAGGCATGCTGATCGGCGAACTCAAGCCGCTCTGGATGCGGGCCACAGGCTTGCTGCCCACCGCGCTGTCGCAGTCGTTGAACCTCGACTTTCTGCTCACCGAGAATTTCTGGCGCGACCCGGACACGAACCGCTGGCGCGAGCCGACTGCCGAGGAGCGCGAGCGCATGAGTGACGACCGCTCGCTCCGTGTGCTCCACGACGCCGAGCGTTACCTGGGTGGATCGCTCGCCCGCCAGACGACCGACGACGAACGCTGCCGGTGGATCGAAGTGCTGTATAAAGCCTGCCGGGACATCGAGGAGAAACAAGCGGAGGCGCTGCCCGCCCTTCGCGGATTCGACGCCGATGAAGCCTATCGGGTCATCACGCGGCTGTTCCAGTCCGTCCTCAAGGATCACGTAACCGCCGACGTATTCCGCCGCGCCGAGAAGCAGTGTCGGGCTGCGTCCAGCAAGATCACCAGGCAGGTGGAGCCTGATGGGGCGAAGGGTGAATCCGGGGCGGAGGAAGACGGGCAGACGACACTGGACTTTGGGGAGAAAGGCTGAAGGCTGAACGCTGAATGCTGAAACACAGGAGCTATGAAACTGAAATACGCACTGATCGAGAATTTCAAGGGCGTGAAGCGGGCCGAGTTGAACTTCGTGCCGCCGTACGACCGGGAACCACACTGGCTGCACGCGGTGCTGGGAGACAATGGGTCGGGCAAGACCACGGTTTTGCAGGCCATCGCCCTGACGTTGTCCCTGGCGACCCGGCGAACCCGCGAGGTCGAGGAATTCCGCTGGAATGGTTTTATTCCCGAGCGCCTATCGACATTGGGTCGGACCCGGGTCGAACTGAGGATCGTCTTCGAGGAGGATGAAATTCAGGCGACGCAGGAAGTTTACCGGGAATGGGAAAAATCCGCCAACGCCGGCCCGAACGCCCCCGGTCGCCCGCCGGTCCCGCCGGATACCAGGAAAGAGGTCACCTTGGTGTTCGAATCAGGGCGGGTGGATTGCGCGGAAGGACAGGCGGCGAAATTCCAACTGCTGGGACGATATTATGTGAAGACCCTCTCGCGGACCCGCCCCGACCTGAAAGGCTACTTTGAACGCTTGGGCGATGTGTTTTGGTATGACCAATATCGCAATTTGGGCGAGCAACCGCATGACGAGACGGTTCCGGGCGAAAAGGCTCCGGTGGAGGGCTGGTCGGCGGGCGTTGAATTATTGCGCGAAAGCCTGGTGGGTTGGTGGGCCTATCACACATCCAAGACCGCGCCGAACGGGCGCGACTACATCGAGGGTCTCCAGAAGCACTTCCAGCAGATCTACCCGGGCACGGTATTCCAGGGCGTCGCCCCGATGGAAAACCCCCGCGGGCGTGGCGCGGCCGACTTCTACTTTGTTCTGAGCCGTGACGGGCGGCCGTTTGACATCGCGGAAATGTCCTCGGGGGAACAGTCCATCTTCCCCCTCATCTGCGATTTTGTGCGCCTCGGGATCAAACGATCCATCGTGATGATTGACGAACTGGAACTACACCTGCACCCACCCGAACAGCAAGGATTACTCGCCTACCTGCCCAAGTTGGGGCCGGATTGCCAGTTCCTCATCACCACGCACTCGTCCTTCGTCGAAGGCAGCATACCCAAGGATCTGGAAACCCGGCTTAAGGGAGGGCGGCTATGCCTGTAGATCTCCTCTACGTGGAGGGCGACCTCGATCAAGAAGTCCTGAACGCCATCCTGGCCGGTTTTCCGTTGGTCCGGAAGGGCGGAACCAAGTATGCGCTCCAGGGTATTGTGCTGAGGGAACGCGCCAAGACCGAGAACGATTCCGTCTTTTTCCTGCGGGATCGTGACTTCGATTTTGAACCAAGCCAAACGGCCCCCCATCTGCCCGCACCCATTACCACCCGGAGTGGCGTGGCGGTTGGCTGGTGCTGGTTCAGGCACTGCATTGAGTGCTACCTTCTGGAGCCGGCTTTGGCCGCGGCCGCGCTTGATCGCCCGGTGGCGGAGTTCGACGGACTGCTGCTCGATGCCGGACAGGAACTCGCGAACTATCAGGCGGCTCGTTGGGCCATCGGCCAGGTTAGGTCGAAACTTCCGCCCTCACGCCATTTGGAAACCCACCCGCCTCAGGTCCACGGTGAATTCGCCTTGCCACAGGATATTTCCGAGCCGGCGAACTGGAATTGGATTTCGACCTCGACTCGTGAATTCATCCAGCCGGTTGCCGCCGCCTTCGAGGAAGACGCGCTCCGTGGTGTTTTCGAGCAATACAAGACCCGAGTTGCCTCGCTCGACACGTCTGGAATTCTTGTTTGGTTCTCGGGCAAAGATCTCCTGGCCAATGTAGCACCCAGACTCGGCACTCAATCCCCCGGTCAGCTCCGAAGCCGACTCCGGAATTGGGTTCTCGAACACCCCGAGCAGACCCTGGCAATCCTTCCCGAGTGGGCCGCCCTGAAGAGTACCCTTGCCCAATGAGCAATTCAGCATTCAGCCTTTAGCCTTCAGCCTTCTCGTCATGACCACGCCCACCGAACTGTTTCATGACTGGCTGGGCAAGCTTCCCGCTGACGCCCGCGTCGCGGTCGCCATCGACTCGGATCGGTTTTTAGCTGACGCCAAGGTTTTGGACCGGCCGAAGGTGGTCGATCCTGCCGGGCGCGAATGGAATGTGGTCGTGTTTCGTGGTGACGACTTGGCCTTCCGCCTCCGCTTCCGCGAGGCTTCCACTCCTTCAGCCTTCAGCCCTCAGCCTTCAGCCTTGGCAACCGCCTTTCCGCGCGTCGTGATCGTCCTCACTCGCGGCCCCGGCGTGGACGCGCCGATTGACGTGTCCTACGTTGCCGATGTTCTCGCCCGCAATGAGGCCGGGGAGCCGCTGGACCTGTCGGTCCCCGCGTTCTTCCGCCGCATCACGCCGAAGATCAACTGCCCGGTCGCGGAGTTGCGCCGGTTCAAGACCGACCTGCTGGCGCGGCTGGACTACGCCCAGGACGCCGCCGACAAGTTAATCCAGCGGTGGGGCAAGCCCGACAGTTGGGGCCGTGGCCAGGTCGCCGCGATGGTCCTGCTGGCTCACCACCCTGACCTGGGCCTGGAGGACACATGGACGGACGAGATTGAACCGGATGAGTTTTTGGCCCACGCCATCAGGCTGCTGGTCGGCAGGCCAGACCTGAGCGCCCGGCGCGAAGTCATCCAACAGGTCATCCACGAAGCCGCCCGCGAGCAGGTGGAAGACCTGCTATTCTGGACCGACACCGCGCCGGAGGAGCTGGCGGGCTACCTGGTGCTGCGTGACCTCGCGGGCCAAGTGAAGCTCCAGAATCCATCCACACAACTGGCGGGCCTCCAGTTGTTCCCGTCCGACCTGCGCCTGGCCGACATGGAGAAGCTCGCGCCGAAGGTCATCGCGGCGCTGAAGAAGGGCGGCGTGTGGTCGGCCATCGAACAACGCGCCGAGGTCTTCCTGACTCCGGGCCGCGCCGGCAAGGTGCTGACCCTGCTCCCGCCCGTAACCGGCAGTGACGCGGACGCCGAGTTCATTTTGGCGCAGACCACGCCCGCGATCCTGCGGCAACATCTGCGGTCGGTTCTGGATAGGGTGTTCACTGAGCTCGTGGCACGGGCGTCCGTGGCACGGGCGTCCCGCCCGTGGAGTTGTTCGGAGGGCATGGCCGCCAACACGGGCGAGACGCCCGTGCCACCTCTGGCCTGGGTGTCGGGACTGGACAAGCACCCGCTGCTGGCGGATGCCGACACGACCACGGAGCGTGCGCGGCAGTGCCGGGCGGGCCTGTGGCTACTGCTGGCGCTACGCAGGGCTGAAACCGGTCTCACGGTGCCGCTGCCCAAATTCCCGCACGCGGACGCGCTGCTGGATTGGTATGTCCAAAACGGCCAGCATTTGCTGGAGCTGGAGGTCTCCCAGGCGGCGCACTACCTGGCCGAGTTCGACGATGACGATCTGATCCAGCGCGGCCAGCAGTATTTCTTCGGCACGGACGAACTGCGCCCGACGCCGGAGTCGCTGAAGGGGCGCATAGTCGAGCGCCTTGAGCGACTCGACCAGGCGTTGACGGGTTTCGTCCGGCCCGACCCGGAGAACTTCTGTCGCGGTGCCAGGAACGTGCGCGGATTGCTCCGGGCGAAGATCGGCGTGAAGCAGATTGCGGCAGACACCTTGCCGGGGCGGGTGTGGGTTTTGGTGTTTGACGGGATGCGGCTGGATACCTGGGAACGGATCGTGCGCCCGCTGCTGGCCGTGGATTTCAAGGTGGACGACCAACCGTGCTACTGCGTCCTGCCGAGCTACACCGAGATCGCCAGGACCGCCCTGCTGGCGGGCGGCGTGCCCAGCGAATGGAGAGGGTTCAAAGGCATGTTCAGCCAAGACGAAGGCCAACTGTTTGCAGTGAACATGGGCCTGACCGCCCAGGAGGCGAAGACCAAGCTCCGTTACGTCACCGGTGCGGACACTACCAAAGCTCGCAAGAGGATGGGATTCACGGACAAGGATGCGCCGCTGGTCAACGTGCTGATCTATCCCGTTTCCGACCAGGAGGCGCACGACTTCGACGGTGACCTGGCATCCTTGAACAATGTCATCCGCACGAAGATGCTCGGCGATAAGAGCGCGGGTATCCGGGGCATTCTTGACGATCTTCTGAAGCGGATCGGCCCGGAGGACGTCGTGGTCCTGAGTTCGGACCACGGATTCAAAGAACTGCTCCAGGGCGATGCGGTTCCTGTAGCGGAGGCCGAAGCCAAGAAGGCGGGCCTGACGATGGAGGAGAGCATCCGCTGGCGCTACGTCGAGGGCTTTGCGCCCGCCGCCATGCCGGACGCCGTGAAGATCGCGGCGGGCACCCAAGACGTGTGGATGGCCCTGGGCAGGCGGTGGTTCATGCGCGAGGGCACGAAGATCATGCCGCGCTACAGCCACGGCGGGCTGTCGCTGGCCGAAGCGGTGGTGCCGGGCGTGGTGCTGCGCCGGGTGACGGAGAAGACGGCGAGGGCGGAATTGCTGGACCTGCCAACCGTGCTCCAGGCCGAGGAAGACGCAGTGGTGGAGCTTCCGTTTACCGTGCGGAACACCGGCAACTGCGACATCGAGTTTGAAGTGCGGGTCGCCAACAACCTGGGTCAGGAAATCTTCCAGCACCAGGCGCAACTGGCACCGGCAACCTCTGCCAAGCTGACGGCCTCGGTGCTGGCGCGATACCGGGAAACGTCTGCCCGCGAACCCGATCCCACGGGCACGGTCAGCGCCGTTACGCTGCGGCTGCGGCATACCGATTTAAGTGGAACATGGCGGGAGGCGCTCGACGGACGGGCGTCCATCCCGGTCAAGATCAAGCCCAAGGCGGTGAAGTTCGACACCGACGCGCTGAAGGGCTTTGATGACGTCTAACCGTGGCACGGGCATCCTGCCCGTGAAGGCCACGGGCGAGACGCCCGTGCTACGTTCGAAGACATTCTATATGCCTGACGAGACTGTAAACGAAGCCAAGCCGCTGGGAGCACTGGATCAAAAGATCGCCCGGACGCTTGGCGACCGGGTGATCCTCAAGCCGCTCACGCGGTGGAACGAAGCCTACAAAGAGTTCCCGCGCTACGTGATGGAATACCTGGTCAGCCGGTATGTCGAGCCGAGCAACCCGGTGGACGGCCAGAAGAAGATTGATCGGATTTTGTCGGAGCACTACTCGGAGAGCGCGAAGAAGGAACTCATCAAAAGCCGGATCAAGGAGCGCGGCCAATACACGCTACTGGGCCAGTTGTCCGTGCGCCTGGACCAAGGCCGCGACCATTACTGGGCCAATGTGCCCGCCCTGGGCGACGACACCGTGCGCGTCGCGCAGAAAGTCCTGGCCCAATATAGCGACGTGCTGCTCACCAGCGGGGCCTGGGGCACGATGGAAATCGAATACGACGGCACCTACGAGATCAAGAGCCGCAAGTTTCCCTTCTACATCCGGGAGTTCACGCCGCTCCAATACACCCGGCTCAACCTGGATGATTTCGTGGACAAGCGCGTCGAGTTTACTGGGGATGAGTGGCTTGATCTGCTGATCCAGTCCATCGGCTTCAACCCGGCCAAATTCGAGCGCCGGGTCAAACTGCTCATGCTGCTGCGCTTGGTGCCCTTCGTGGAGTCGAACTACAACCTGATCGAGCTTGGCCCCCGCGAGACCGGAAAAACCTACACGTTCCGCAACACGTCGAACCGTGCCTTCGTGGTGTCGGGCGGCAAAGCCACGCCCGCCACGCTCTTTTACAACAAGGCATCCCGGAAGCTGGGCGTCATCGGCCTGAAGCACGTCGTGTTCTTCGACGAGATCGCCAACACCAACTTCGACGACGCCGAGGCGAGCATCAGCGTCCTGAAGGACTACATGCAAACCGGGAAGTTTAGCCGGGGCGACCAGGAGTTCTCCGCGCCGTGCTCCGTGGTCCTGGGCGGCAACATCGACACGAACCTGGAGCTGAAGCAGCCGGAGGAGGGCTACAAGCACCTGTTCGCCGTGCTGCCGGAGGAGCTACAAGACCCGGCGTTCCTGGATCGCATTCACGGCTACCTGCCGGGCTGGGAGATGCCCAAAATCCGGCCTGAGAATTACGCGACCGGCTACGGACTGCTGACCGACTACATGGCCGAGATTTTCGCGGAGCTGCGGCGGCGGAATTTTCAGACCCACGTCAACGCTTGGGTGGACTTCGGCAACATGACCGGTCGCAACCAGGATGCGATCAAGAAGACGGCGGCGGGCTTGCTGAAGCTCATCCACCCGCACCGCAGCCCGGACACCCTGGCTAGCGACGAAATCCACCCCCTGATGGAACTGGCCGTCGAGATGCGCCAGCGTGTCACCGACCAACTCGCCAAAATCCTGCCCACCGAGTTCAGCAACGTCCAATACGGGTTCAAGCTGACCCGATGATCGGTAGGTCCGGGAAGTCCGGGATCGTAAGCGCCTGGCCCTGGCTCCAGAAGTAGTGTCCGCCTGACCTGCTCGCTCATTTACAAGGGCCGAGGTCGTCCGCGCGCCGGACGCGTGGGAGCCCAAGCGCGACCATCCGCGATCCTTACTTCGAGCAGGACTTCCAGAGCCCCACCCGCGACAAAGCGCGCCTTGCGTCGGCAACCGGCGCATCGCCTCCTGCCCCACGTGACGGTCGACGGGACGACCGGCACCCACCACGCCCCCATTTCGATTCATGCCCGTACCCTGGGGCTACCGCACGTCGCCTATTTCAGCTCGATCTCGAAATGGGGCTCGTGATCGTTGTTCCACCGGCGGCGTGCCGGGTCGCTGTTCTCGGTCAGCTTCGGATTCAAAACACTCTCCGAGTGCCCGTCGCCGAAGGCGATGTTCGAGCCGCCGTTATGCCGGTCGGGCGACGGCCGCGAGCCATCCCCCACAGCGAGCAAGTACGAGTAGATGCTCTGGCTGATGACCGGGATGTACATCGAGTCGGCCATCACAATCAGGTCCGCCGGGTTCTTCACCCGGCTGGTCGGGACTGGCAGCAGGCCGCCCCCAATCGGCAAGGACCCCCCTAGTCCCAAGACCTCGGTGCTGTCCGAGTAAATGGTCCCCGTCGTCCGCAGACCGTAACCGTTGTACCCGTAGCTGACCCCCGTCAGTTGGCCGGCCTGTCCAGGCTTGTAGTAGAAAAACGTCGGCGCCAGCCAACCCACCACCGCGTCCACGTCCCGCTCGCCCTTGAAACCCGGACACCCTAACACGGCCTTGTCTCCGCCCAGGTAAGGCCTCAGGGAATCGTACCAGAACCGTTTGGGCTCCCAATCCAAGGCGTAAGGATACGCCTGGGCTTCATCGGCGTAGAGAGTGAGGGCGACGCCCAGTTGGCGGAGGTTGCTCTTGCAGCGCACGTTCAACGCGCCCAGCTTGGCACGGGATAAGGCGGGCAAGAGCAGCGCCGCCAACAACGCGATAACCGCCACCACCACCAACAGCTCGATCAGCGTGAAGCCCGCTCGACCCCGCGCGGGAGCCCGCGCCGTCCGCCACCCCAACAGCTCTCGGTTGGCCGGTTCGTCCACTCGAAGACGGTGCCTCCGGTGGCCGCTCACTTCAAGGCCAAAGCCCTACGCGCGCGGGCGCCGATGCACTTTGTGGAGCGCGGCTTGGTCGGTGCACTTGATGACCAACTCGTCAATGCAGACATGCGCCGGGCGGCTCGCCATCCAAACCATCGCCTCGCCAACATCCTCAGCCGTGAGCGGCTCGACCCCCTCGTAGACCTTCGCCGCCCGCGCCGCGTCGCCGTTGAAGCGCACCAGCGAGAACTCCGTCTCCGCCATGCCCGGATCCAACGTGCCCACGCGCACCCCCGTCCCGCTCAACTCGAGCCGTAAGGTGCGCGTGATTTGGAGTTCGCCCGCCTTGGCGGCGCAATAAGCGGCGCCTCCTTCATACACCGCTCGACCCGCGACAGACCCCACGTTGACGATCATGCTGCCCGGCTGCTCGACCAGCAGCGGCAACGCCGCTCGGACCATGCGCAACACCCCCAGCACGTTGACTTGCAGCATGCCTTCCCAGTCCGCGTCCTTCCCTTGCGCCACCGGGTCCAAACCCAGCGCGCCACCGGCGTTGTTCACCAGCACGTCCAACCGCGGCGTCAACGTCTGCACCCAAGCCAGGAACTCGTTGACACTCGCCGTTTGCGCCACGTCCAGGGCGTGGGCGTGGGCGGCCGGAGCGCCCGCCTGCCGGCATTGCTCAGCCACAGCCGCAAGCCGATCGGTGCGCCGTGCGCCCAACAGCAGCCGCGCCCCAGCCGCGGCAAAGGCCCGTGCGCCCGCGGCACCGAACCCGCTCGAGGCGCCCGTAATCAATACCCATCGGCCAGGCAAAGACGTTGACATGGACATAGCAATAAAACTCCCGGTAAGGACCCGGCCAACGCCAGGATCGCACGCCAACTATCCAACGAGCAGGAGGGTGCCTTTGTCCAGAGGAAAGACCGCCGAACCTAGCTCGGCTGGGCCCATCTCAGGCCCGCACTTGAAAAACCAAGGCCCGTGTGCTATCAGTCTGGCCATCCAAGTGAGCCAGTTGTACCCCGGATCTCTAACGCCGCGTGGCGTTGTCTGGGGCCGCAACCCGAGGGTCGCTTGGGTACAAGGAAGGAGAAGTCTCCATGCGCAGCACCATTCGCAAGCTGCTACCGGTCAGCCTCGCGCTGGCCATTCTGGCGTTCGCGTCTGCCGCCCAGGCAGCCGACACCAAAATGAAACCCGCCGCGGCCTCCAAGACCGCAGACCAACCCAAAACCGAACGCGCCACCAACCGCTACCCCATCCGAGGCAAGCTCAAGGCCGTGGACACCACCGCCAAGACCTTCACCCTCGCAGGCGCAGAGAAAGATCGGGTCTTCAAGACCAACGCCCAAACCGTGTTCACCAAAGGCGATAAGACAGCCGCCCTAGTCGATGGGAAACCAGGCGACGAAGTCGGTGGCCTCGTCGAAAAACAGCCGGACGGTTCGGTGCTCGCCTTGCGCGTGCGTTTCGGACCCAAACCGGATGCCGCCCCAAGCGCCACCGGCGCCCAACCCGCGCGAGGCGCCCCCAGCACCGCCGCCACGCCGTAACCCGCCACCGCGGCGCGGGCGGTCTCGCGCCGCAACGTGCCATCCCACAAGCTCGGGGTCGCCGCTCCAGCTCGGCCGGAGCGCGTGGCCCCGAGCCTTCGGCCCCTTCGCCCACCCATGTAGGCGCGGCCAATTCTGCGGTTGCTCGGCTGGGCCGGTTTTGCGCACAATCCGCGCCCTATGTCGAGTACTCGCAGACAGTACCCGTTTCATCTCATCGAGCCCAAGTGGCAACGGTACTGGGACCAAGCGCAGAGTTTCCGCGCCTGGAACCCGGGCGAGCGACTGCCCGCCGGCCACCCCTTCGCGGTGCGTCACGGGCTGGAAGGCCAACAACCCAGCGCCGCCGAGTTGCCCCCAAAATACTACATCCTCGACATGTTCCCTTACCCGTCCGGGGCGGGACTCCACGTCGGACACCCGGAAGGTTACACCGCGACCGACATCCTGGCCCGCTACCGGCGCGCTGGCGGCTTCAATGTCCTGCATCCGATGGGGTGGGACGCCTTCGGATTGCCGGCCGAGCAGCAGGCGGTTCGCACCGGGCAGCATCCCCGTACCACCACCGAGGCCAGCGTGGCCAATTTCCGGCGCCAGATCAAAAGCCTCGGCTTCAGCTATGACTGGACGCGCGAGGTCGACACCACCGACCCGAACTACTTCAAGTGGACGCAGTGGATCTTTCTGCAGCTCTACCAGGCCTGGTTCAATCCCCACACCCGCCGGGCCGAACCGCTGAGCACCCTCCCCGAACCGCCCGAGCTCAAGACCGACGCAGACGTGCGCGCTTACCGCGACCGACACCGCCTGGCCTACGTCAGCGAAGCGCCCGTCAACTGGTGCCCCGAGTTGGGCACCGTGCTGGCCAACGAAGAAGTCATCGACGGCAAAAGCGAGGTCGGCGGCTTCCCCGTGGTGCGCAAGCCGATGCGCCAATGGATGCTCCGAATCACCGCCTATGCCGAACGCCTGTTGCAGGACCTCGATACCATCGATTGGAGTGAGTCCCTGAAGGAAATGCAGCGAAACTGGATCGGCCGCAGTGAAGGCGCCGAGGTGCTCTTCACCGTGCTCGCCCCAGCCGTCGACCGCCCACCATCCCCGGCGGATCCCGCGTTCGCCTTGCCCGTCTTCACCACTCGCCCCGATACCCTCTTCGGCGCCACCTACATGGTCCTCGCCCCCGAACACCCCTTCCTCGACGCCTGGCTCGCCCAGGGCTTGATCCCGCCCGACTGGCCACCCGGGACTCCCCGCGAGTGGACCGGCGGCGCCCCCACACCGCGCGAGGCCATCCGCCAGTACCGGGAACAATGCGCCAGCAAGAGTGATTTGGAACGAACGGAGTTGGCCAAGGAAAAAACCGGCGTGTTCACCGGCGCCCAGGCGCAGAACCCCGTCAACGGCCAAGCCATCCCGGTTTGGATCGCCGACTACGTCCTCCTCAGTTATGGCACCGGCGCCATCATGGCCGTGCCGGGACATGACACGCGCGATCTCGAGTTCGCCGAGAAATACCACCTGCCCATCCTCCAAGTCGTCCAACCCCACGATCCCGCCACCCCCTGGCGCGGCTTCGTCGGCAACGGCCTCGCCGTCAATTCCACCGGGCCCCACGTCTCCATATCCGGTCTGCCAACCCCCGCGGCCAAACGCACCATCACCGCCTGGCTCGAGTCGCGCCAACTCGGCCGAGCCGCGGTCAACTATAAACTCCGCGACTGGCTCTTCAGCCGCCAACGGTACTGGGGCGAACCGTTCCCCATCGTCTGGATCGACGGCCAACATGCAGCCCTGCCGGAAGACCAACTCCCCGTGCTGCTGCCCGCCCTGGACGACTACAAACCAACCCCGGACGGCCAACCGCCCCTCGCCCGCGCGGACGCGTGGGTGCGCCAACCCGACGGCGCGCAACGCGAAACCAATACCATGCCCCAGTGGGCCGGCAGTTGTTGGTACTACCTCCGCTACCTCGCCCCCGACAACCGCGAACGGTTGGTCTGCCCGGCCGCCGAACAGTACTGGATGGGCACCGCGCCTGCGCCCCAAACCTCAGCCGCCGTAACCCCCGCTCCCCCGCCCGGCACCCCCCCGACCCACGGCGGCCGGCCGGCGCCAACGCCCGGCGTCGATCTCTACGTGGGGGGAACCGAGCATGCGGTCTTGCACCTCCTCTACGCCAGGTTCTGGCATAAGGTGCTCTTCGACCTCGGCCTCGTCTCGACCGCCGAGCCGTTCTTTAAGCTAGTCAATCAAGGCCTGATCCTGGGCGAGGATGGTCAGAAGATGTCCAAGTCCCGCGGCAACGTGATCAATCCCGATGACATCCTCGTGGAATACGGCGCGGATGCCTTCCGGTTGTACGAGATGTTCATGGGACCGCTCGAGATGGTGAAGCCGTGGAGCACGCGGGGCGTCGAGGGCGTCTACCGGTTCCTCGGTCGCGTGTGGCGACTGTTCGTGGACGAAGCCAGCGAGACTGAGTTCGAGCAGAACTGCGCCGCACAACCGGCGCAGGCGCCCGAGTTCCTGGGGCGCATCGCCCTCAACCCCGGCATCGTCGACGCTCCACCCACGGCCGCGCAAGCCCGGACGCTGCATGCCTGCATCAAGAAGGTGACCGAGGACCTCGACGCCCTGCGCTTCAACACGGCGATCTCGGCCTTGATGATCTTCACCAACGAGGCCATGACCTGGCCCGCCAAACCTCGATCCCTCCTGCGCGAGTTTCTCGTCCTGTTGCACCCCTTCGCACCGCACCTGGCCGAGGAACTCTGGGCCAAACTCGACGCCCCGCGCGGCGGCTCCCCCGCCGCCCTCGCCTATGCTCCGTGGCCAGCCTACGAACCGAGCCGGTTAGTCGAAGACACCCTCGAGATCCCTGTCCAAGTCAACGGCAAGCTGCGCGACCGGATCCAGGTGCCGGCGGCGGCGACCGACGCGGACCTCGAGCGTGCCGCGTTGGCCGCGCCCAAAGCGCAGCCTTTCCTGGCCGGAAAGACCATCCGCAAAGTCATCGTGGTGCCTAGGAAGCTCGTCAATATTGCGGTTTCGTAGGCGGCCGCGTATGCTTCAGGGCGTGGTGCAACTCACCGAACAAGAACAGAAGGTGCTCTGCCTGATTCTGACGTTGCTCTTGACCGGTTGGGCGGTCAAGGCGTGGCGGACCGCTCATCCGGCGCTACCGCCGGCGCCACCCGCCGCCACCACCGGGATCTGACCCATGCAACGCAAAGACTTTCACGAGACCGTCGAGGCCATCCTGCGATCCGACCACCGCTACCAGGCGGACGCTTACCACTTCGTGCGGGAGGCCCTCGAACACACCCAGAAAGCCGTCAGCAAGGCCAACAAAGGCCAGTTGCGCCATATCTCCGGCCAGGAACTCTTGAAGGGCATCCGCGCCTATGCCCTCGCCCAGTACGGCCCCATGGCCCTATTCCTCCTCCACGAATGGGGCGTGCGCGCCTGCGAAGACTTCGGCGAGATCGTCTTCCGACTCGCTGAACACGGCTCCTTCAGCACCACCGAGAACGACCGCCGCACCGACTTCCAGGGTGGGTACGATTTCCAGCAAGCCTTCCGCCAACCGTTCCTCCCCACCCGCCACCCAGGCGCTGCCCCCACCGGCCCCCATCCGAACCCCGCCCCCTCCACCGCAGACTCCTGAACCGACTCACCGCATGCACGAACGTGAAACGGAATTCATCAAGGAAGACCCGTGGCGCGTCTTCCGCATCATGTCCGAGTTCGTCTCCGCCTTCGAGACGATGGCTCAGGTCGGCTCGGCCGTGACCGTGTTCGGCTCCGCCCGCACGAAACCCCAGGACCACTACTACAAGACGGCGGTGGCGCTCAGCCGCCAACTCGCCCAGCACGGCCTGGCCACGATCACCGGAGGCGGCCCAGGCATTATGGCGGCCGCCAACCAAGGCGCCGCCCAAGCTAAGGCGAAATCGGTGGGCTTGAACATCGAGCTGCCCTTCGAGCAGCAGCCCAATCGCTACGCCAATGTCCCCATCGATTTCCATTATTTCTTCTCCCGCAAAGTGTGCTTCGTCAAGTACAGCGTCGGCTTCGTGTTCATGCCCGGCGGTTACGGGACCTTGGACGAGTTCTTCGAGTTGCTGACCCTGGTGCAAACGCAGCGCATCCCCCGCTACCCGCTCATCCTCTTTGGCAAGAAGTACTGGAGCGGCTTGCGCCGCTGGATGGATCGCACCCTCGAAGCCGGCGGGTTCATCAGCCCGGGCGATCGGGACCTGGTCACCGTCACCGAAGAAGTGCCCCACGCCGTCGAGATCATCCTCGACCACCTCCGCCGCATCGGACCGCCGCCGGGCCTCTCGATGGGCGTGGGTTGAGGGCCCATGCCCACGCAGACTCGCCAACCCCGGCTCCCGCCCGAGACCTATCGGGTGCGCGTGTTGCCCGGGGGCCTGACTCTAGCCCTGGCGCCCCTCCCCCATATGGCCAGCGTCAGCCTCGGCTTCTGGGTCGGTGTCGGCGGCCGCCATGAACCCGCCCACCAAACCGGCATCTCCCACTTCCTCGAACACCTGCTCTTCAAAGGCACACGCCGCCGCTCCGCCCTACAGCTCTCGCAGGCCATCGAAGGCCTCGGCGGCTATGTCAACGCCTTCACCAGCGAAGAGCACACCTGCTTCTATGCCAAGGCCGGTCGAGACCATTTCCCCGTCCTGCTGGATGTCTTGGGCGATATGTACCTCAACTCGACCTTCGCACCGCCGGAAATCGAGAAGGAACGCGATGTCATTAAGGAAGAGATCGCCATGTACCTGGACCAACCCCACCTCCACGTCCAGGAACTCCTCAACGCCACCCTCTGGCCCAACCACCCCCTCGGCCGGCCCTTGACCGGCACGCCGGAATCCATCGACACCTTCACCCGCGCCGACCTCCACGCCTACCGGCGCACCCATTACGGAGCTGGCAATACCCTGATCGCCGTTGCGGGTAACCTCTCAGCGCACCGTGTCCAGCGCGCCGTCGAACAACTGGCTCGGCAGTTCGGCCCCGGTCAACCGCCCCCGTTCGAGCCCGCGGTCCCCCGCCAGCAACACCCCGTCGTCCGCCTGCAGACCAAGGCCACCGAGCAGACCCAGCTCGCTCTCGGCATCCGCACCTGCCCACGCCATGACGAGCGGCGGTTCGCCTTGCGCTTGCTCAATATCATCCTGGGCGAAAACACCAGCTCCCGCCTCTTTCAGGCCCTGCGCGAAGAAACCGCCCTGGCCTACTCCGTCAGCAGCGCGCTCAGCTTCTTCGCCGACACGGGAGATCTGGTCATATCCGCCGGGCTCGAGACCGACCACCTCCCCCAAGCACTCGGACTCATCCGGCAGGAACTGGCGCGGTTAGCTCAGCGGCCACCCTCCGCCGCGGAGTTCCGCCGCGCCCGAGACTACGCCATCGGCCAACTCGACTTGAGCCTCGAGAACAGCGAAAACCAAATGATGTGGCTGGGCGAGCAGTGGTTGGGCTACCAGCGCCTCTTCCCGCCCCACACCATCCGCCGCCAACTCGGCGCCGTTGCCCCGGCCGAAATTCACCGGGCCGCGCGCGATTTCTTCCGCCCGGAGCGCTGCAACTTGGCGTTGGTCAGCCCCCTGAAATCCACGCGCGGCCTGGCGCGCCTGCTGGCCGCCTAGAACTTGTAGGCGATGCCCGCGATGAGTTTCAAATCGTTCGACTTGCGACCCGGCGCCGGTTCGCTGCGATAGGTGTCCACCGCCGCCACCCGCAGCGACAGACTCTTGGTGATGTCCGTGTCGATGCCGATCTCGGCGTTGAGCACGTAGCTGCCGAAGTCGTCCACCTTGGGCAAATACTCGACGCTCTGCCAGAGCCGGGACCGATCGCTAATCTTCCAGGTCAACCGTTCCGCAAAACGCAACGTGATGTACGACGCCGATTGGCCCCCCAGTTCCTCAAACACAAAACCCGGACCGGCCTCGAAGCCCAGCGTGAACTTGTCGGTCTTGATCGGATAGTAACCCACACCGGGCGCCAACGTCACCCGGTACCGCACGTCCGCAATGTCGTCGTGCAGCGCATCGGCGCGGAAGAAGCCAAACCACTTCTCGGTAAACAAGCGGTTGTACTGCCCAAACCCGCTGACCGACTGCGCGTTCACATTGCCTCGGTCCTCGCCGTAGGTCCCCGTCAGCCCGAACCCCAGTTCGTTGCTCTCCCACTTCTTCTCCGTGTTCACGTTGCCGTTGACCAGCAACGTCTCACTGTTGCCGCGCGTGAGGGTGGTGCCCAACGCCGCCGAACTCTTCCATGCGGTCGGATCTTCGGCGGCCTCTTGTGCCCCAACCTGGGTCAATCCCCCAGCGGCGACCGTTAGGCCGGCCAGCAGGGCACAGTTTCTCTTGGTTCTGTTCTCGGTCATCATGACGGTCTTGTCTTGTATCTACTCTGGTGTTGGTGTTGACGGCGTTTACTGCTCCCCGAGTCGAGTCCGCCCGCCAACCGCGGGCCAACTCGCCCCAAGGCCTAGCTCCAGGAGGCCACCCTCCCGGCCACCCCGCCACCAGCCCAGCGCCACGCTCGTGACGCCCTCGGCTCTTCGCCCTTTACCCTTTACCCCGTATATCCCGCTTCGCGCTTCGCGGAGCGACCCCGGTGGAGCGAGCGCGCTTAAGTAGTGCGAAAGCCTACCTCGTGTCAAGCGCCGAATTAGCGAATTCGATGAGCGAATTCGATGATACCTCGATACCACAGGCTGGGGTGCCAGTGCCAGGGGGGGGGCTGGCCAAGGTCGGGTGGGGGACCGTCCAGGCAGGGAGGGGGTCCAAGATAGGGACCAGGGGGCTAGCGACCGCCAGCATGTGGCAAATATGATTAACCTGCCTAGTACTCTGACGACGGGTTGGATCGTGTCAATTACATCAAACCCGTCTTGTTATCGATCTGACCAGCTATAGCTATAGTCGAATGGGTTCACCGGTTGGTCCGGGTCCGGCGTGGGCCGGTCGGTCGGATGTCGGTCAGAGCGTTAGGGGTTAGGGTCAGTCAGGGGGCGGGTCGGCGGGTCGCATCCAGAGCTCGTGTCAATAATAATAACCCTGCCCAGTAATCTGTTTCTTGTGTTTCTTGAGGCGGACAGTCGACCGGGGGCCTCATCCAACTGCTGCAGCGCGCCCGGCGGCCCCAGTTGAACGGGGAGCCGCTGTGGCGGCTGAGGCCGGCCGGTGCCGGTTACAGCACAGGTTAAGCCACTGGCCGGTAAGAGTTTATATGGGCTGAACGTCTAGGGGCTTGGGGCCACCGGGGTGGGCGCCGAGGCGAGGGTCTCTGGGCCCGCGACCGCTTTCGCCCGGTCGTAAGCCATGAAGTACAGGACCGGCACAGCCAACCGGCTGATGAGCAACGAAGCTACTTCACCCGCCATCAAGGCAATCGCCAACCCCTGGAAGATCGGGTCGAACAAGATCACCCCGGCCCCGACGACGACCGCAAGGGCCGTGAGCAGCATCGGCCGGAAGCGCACCGCGCCGGCGTCAACAACCGCTTCGGCCAGGGGCATGCCCTCGGCCAGGCGCAGTTCGATGAAATCGACCAGGATGATCGAGTTCCGGACGACGATGCCCGCGCCCGCCATGAAACCGATCATCGATGTGGCGGTAAAGAAGGCACCCATGGCTCCGTGAGCCGGCAAGATCCCGACGAGCGAGAAGGGGATCGCCGCCATGACGATCAAGGGGGTGAGGAACGACCTGAACCAGCCGACCATCAGGACGTAGATCAAGACCAGCACGGCGGCGAAGGCCATGCCGAGATCGCGGAAGACCTCGATCGTGATGTGCCATTCGCCGTCCCATTTCAGGGCAGGCTCGAGGTCGGTGAACGGTTGCGAGGCGTTGAGGATCTTGAGCTGGGCGGAGCTCGCGCTGAACGGCCGGACGTCCAGCTTCGCCAGAGCCTCGTTCATCTTAAAGATGGCGTAAACCGGGCTCTCGATGCTGCCGGCCACATCCCCAATCACGTAGGTCACGGGCATCAGGTTCTTATGGTATATGCTCTTCTCGGTGATGGTCTTCTCGACGGTCACCAACTCCCGCAGCGGCACCAGGGGCGGTGCCCCGCCAGCGGCGCCCGGCTCGGGTAACGCGTTGGCATCGCCGGAACGAACGCGCAAGGCCAGCAGGTCCTCGGGCGAGGACCGCAGCCAGCGGGGCAACTCGACGACCAGATCGACGTCTTCCTTCTCGCGCGGTTGATGGATGAGGTCGACCGACAGGCCGCCGACGGCGAGGCGAAGGGTCTGGGAGATGGTCTCGGCGCTGATGCCGTGGAGGGCGGCCTTCTCCTTGTCGATGACGAACCGGGCCTTCGGTTGGTCCGCCTCGATGTACCAATCCACATCCACCACGCCTTCGGTTTGTTGGAACACCTCGATGACCTTGCGGGCCAGAGCGAGGCGGGCTTCCTCGGCCGGTCCGTAGATTTCGGCGACCAAGGTCTGGAGGACGGGCGGTCCTGGGGGCACCTCCGCTACCGCCACGCGGGCGCCATAACGAGCGGCAATCTCCGCCACGCGCGGCCGGACTCGCTTGGCGAGGTCGTGACTTTGGGCCTCGCGGTCATGTTTGTTGACCAAGTTGACCTGCACGTCCGCCACGTGGGCGCCGCGGCGCAGGAAGTAATGGCGGACCAGCCCGTTGAAATTGAAGGGCGAGGCGGTGCCCACGTAGACTTGATAGTCGGTGACCTCGGGTTCGAGGCGGATGGCGGCGGCGATTTCGCGGGCGGCCTGGGCGGTGCGTTCGAGCGCGCTGCCCTCAGGCATATTCAGAATGATCTGGAACTCGCTCTTGTTGTCGAACGGCAGCATCTTCACCTTCACCCAGCCGATACCCACCAAGGCCATCACCCCGCCCAGCAAAACCACGATCCCAGCCAAGAAGCCGTACCGCCAGGCGCGGTGCGCGAGCAGCGGCGCCATGATCCGCCGGTACAACCGCGTGAAGAAATCTTCTGGGTGATCGCCGTGGCCGTGCGGTGCCGGCGCCGCGCCGCTCCCAGCGGGCGTCGCATCGGCAGGGGCCTCGCCCCGTTCCGGCACCGCGGCGGGCGCCGGAGCGAGTCGCGGAGCGGCCGCGGAGCGGGCCCGGCCCCACTTCAAGATCCGGACGGCCGCCCACGGCGTGACCATGAACGCAATGGCGAGGGAAAAGAACATGGCCGCACCCGAACCGACGGGGATGGGGCGCATGTAGGGCCCCATGAGACCGCCCACGAACGCCATCGGCAACACGGCGGCAATGACGGCGAAGGTGGCCAGGATGGTCGGGTTGCCCACTTCGTTGACGGCCTCGACCGCGATCGCCGACCAAGAGCGTCCCCGGTTTTTGGGGAGGTGAAAGTGGCGGACGATGTTCTCGACCACCACAATGGCGTCGTCGACCAGGATCCCGATGCTGAAGATGAGGGCGAAGAGGGTAATCCGGTTGAGCGTGTAACCGTAGAGATAGAAGACCAGGAGCGTCAGAGCGAGCGTCGAGGGGATCGCAATCCCCACAATCCCCGACTCGCGCCAGCCGAGCGCGAGCATGATCAGCAGCGACACGCTCACCACCGCGATCGCCATATGGAAGAGCAGCTCGTTGGACTTCTCCGCGGCCGTCTCGCCGTAGTGCCGCACGATCGAGACCGTCACGTCCGCAGGAATGACCCGGCCTTTGAGCGTGTCAACCTTCCGTAACACCTCGTCCGCAACCGCGATGGCGTTGGCCCCCGGCCGCTTGGCGACGCTCAGCGTCACGGCCGGTTCTTCGGCGCCGGGAACGGGCGCCTGGGTCTTCGCGGCGGAGCCGGTCGGGCCCGCTCGAGTGTGAACGGTGGCCGCCGCGGCGCCATAGCCGAAGAACACATACTGCGCCGGCTCCTCGGCGCCATCGACCACGTCCGCCACATCGCGCAGATAGACCGGCCGCCCGCCGTAGACCCCCACCACCACACTGCCAACATCCTCGGCGCCGGTCAGGAAACCGCCTGTCTCGATGGCCACTTCTTGGTTCTCGGTGGTGAGGCCGCCGGAGGCGCATTGCCGGTTGGCTTGAAGCAGCATAGGGACCAGGCCGGCGGGACTGAGGTTGCGCGCGGCGAGGCGCACGGGGTCCAGCAGCACCCGCACTTGGCGGCGCGCGCCGCCGATGAGGGTCGTCTCGGCGACCTGGGGCACTTGCTTGACGGCGTCATCGACCTGCGCCACCAACCGCCGCAGGGTGAGGTGGTCGTAGCGGGCGCTGTGGAAGCTCAGCGCGAGGATGGGCACGTCGTCGATCGAGCGCGGCTTGATGAGCGGCGGGCTGACGCCGTGCGGGATCCGGTCATAGTTGGACTGCAGCTTCTGGTTCAGTTTCACCAAGCTGCGCTCGACGTCTTCGCCCACCTTGAAACGAACGATGACCAAGCTCTGGCCCGGGCTCGATGTCGAGTAGATATACTCGACCCCAGGAATCTCCCACAGCAGCTTCTCCATCGGTCGGGTGGCCCGTTCCTCGACTTCCTTGGCCGTCGCACCGGGCATACCGACCAACACGTCGATCATCGGCACCTTGATCTGGGGCTCCTCCTCCCGGGGCAAGAGCCAAACCGCGGCCGCCCCGAGCAACACCGAGCTGATCACCAGCAACGGGGTGAGCTTCGAGTCGATGAAGGCTTGGGCCACACGGCCCGCCAAACCCAACGGCACACCGGCGGACGATGAAGATGGATGGGGAGATTTCATGGGCGCAACTCGCGGCAGCGGGGTCAGGGGGCGTTACGGGACTTGGACCGGCTGACCGTCCAGGAGCGACGCCGCGCCCGCCACCACGACGGGCTCACCCGCGCTCACGCCCGAGACCAGTTCGACCTCGGTCTCGAATCGCTTACCCGTCTTGACCAGGCGCAACTGGGCGACTTGGTTGGTGACGACAAAGACCAACTCCATCTGACCGCGCACCACCACCGCGGAGGCCGGCACGCGCAGCGCCGTGGTTTGGCCGACCGGAACGGCCACGCGGCCAAACTCGCCCAACCGGATGCCGGCCGTGGCCGGCAAGTCGAACTTCACGCGGTAAGTGCGGCTGTTCGGGTCGGCGACCGGGGCGATCTCGCTCACGGTGCCGACCAGAGTGCGGGTGAGGGCGGCCAGGCGCACGCTCATCGAGTCACCCAAGTGGACATGACGGCTGAGGGCCTCGGGCACGTCCGCCTCGAGGCGCAAGGAGGCGGGATCCTCGATCTCGAGCAACGGCCGGCCCGGCGCGGCCAGATCGCCAACGTCGGCCAGCTTCCGGCTCACCACGCCGTCGAAAGGAGCCGTCACCTGGGCGTAACCAAGCATCGTTTCGGCCTCCGTCACGCCGGCGTCAGCCACCCGAAAGCGCGCCTCGACCGCGTCGTATTCCTGTTGCGTGACGGCCTTCTGGTCGAGTAGGGCGGCGAACCGCTTGCGGTCCTGTTCCGCTTGCAGCCGCAGGGCGCGCGCCTGGTCGAGCCGAGCCTGGATTTCACGGACCTCGAGTCGGACGAGCACCTCGTCTTTCTTCACCGCTTGGCCCACCGCAACCGGCATGGCTTCGATGCGTCCGCTGACCTTGGCCTCGAGGGTGGCGCGCACACGGGCGCGGACGGTGCCGACGACCTCTTCGGTGGCCGTGTAGGGCTGGCTGGCGACGGTTTGCACCTGGACAGCCACGGTCGGCAAGGTGGCCGGGGCTGGAGGGGCGCTCGGCTTATGGCATCCGGTGAGTAAGGGCAGGCCCAACGCGGACATGCCGGCCCAGAACAGCAGAGAGGTTTTCATCGCAATGGATCGGAGGTGAAGGCCATCCAGGGCGGCTGATCGAGGACCGGACGCGCGGCCCCCGCTGCCCTGCGCGCGATTAAGACGACGGAGACGACGGACAACACGCGCCGTCGCGTTGACCAACCCCTAGTTTCTTGAGGACGATCTCCGCCGGGCAAAAGCCGGTGAGGGCAGACTGGATGAGATTGACGCCCACGAAGGCCGTCAGGAGCAGCCACCACGGGTTCACCCAATGGGCGAGGGAAATACTGATGAGCACCAGGGTGCCCGCCAAGATTCGGATTGCGCTTTCGAGTTTCATAACAGTTGAGCCGAAGTTGAGTTGAGTTGGGTCTGTGGTCGGAAGGGGCCAGCGACTGTCTCGATCAGTTTCTGTTCATGCGAGCCGGTGTGAGTTCTTTGCATTTGATACCAGGAATCGGACGACCCCGTCAATCGGCGGCGTCCGCCCCTCGGCGTGGGAGTCCATAACCGCCCTAACCGCTCGCCGGGTGGAGTGCCGGAAGTTGGCTTCGAACGCTGCGTTACCGATTTCTTTCGACTTGTTCATCGCCTGCGACCGCTTTCGCTTCAGGTTCAGGTTCACGGGTCGGTGCTCCCCCTGTGGGCAGCACCGACAGCACCGAGCCGCCACCGTGCAAAAGGTTACAGCCATTCTCGCCAGCCCGAGCCGAGGCGCTCGCCGGGCCCCAGCGACCATGCGAGCATGTGCGGGTCGGCGAATGGCTTAGAACTCATAGGTCACGGAGGCGTAGGCCCACCGGCCCGGGCCAGGTATGCGCTCGCCCAGGGCGAGTGGGCCACCCGCCACGCGGTTGATCCCGCCCAAGTGATCCGCATATCGGCGGTCGAACACATTTTCGACACCGAGACCCACGTGCAAGCCGCGGCGCCAACGGTATCCCACGCGCAAGTGCAACAGGGCGTAGCCAGGGGTGGTCGGTTCCTGGTTACCGAGGTAAGTCCGCCCGTCGGCTTGGCCCGCACTGGCGCTCAACGGAGTCCACAGATAACGCTCGAGACTGCTCGGCGATCGGCTCTTGCGCGCGAACCCCAATTCGTAGGCGGGCCCGGCTCGAGGGGTGAAGCGCAGCAGGGCGTGGCTGTCGAAGTTGACATCCGCGCGGTCGGTGTCGCGGGCGTTGAAGGCCGTCCGGTCCGCGGCGCTGGCGGGGTAGGCCCGCTGGATGGCGTCGGTATCCATCAGCACGGTGTCGCTGCAAACCCCCAGTTGGGTCTGCCAGCGCGGACTCCATTAGGCCTGCCATTCGAGATAGGTCCCGACCCGCTGGCGCAGCGCGTTGCGCAAGGTGTCCTGTTGCGCCCCCGTGAGCGCGTTCTGTTGGAATGCGGAGAACTCGTTCCGGTGGAATTCGGTTCCCAGCCTGAAGGTATGCACCTCGCCTGGCAGCGCGGCATCTAACCGGGCGCCCGTGTCGTCGCTCTCCGCGCGCGAGAACATCCGCATGGGGCCCGGCGGGCGTAACGAGTAGTTGTCCATGAGGTGATCGACTTCGTGCCGATAAACCCGGCTCTCGAGCGTGCCGAACCCGAACTCGCCGGCATGCCGCAGCCCGACCCGATACCCGTCGCCCTCGAGCATGTCCATCGGCAACGCCGGCGTGCCGGCGTCACGCGTGCGAAGCAGGCGCAGGTCGGCGGCCAGCAGGCCCACCTCGGTCTGCGTGGCGAGCAGCAGCCCGTGTTGGGTCGTCTGGTAACCGGTGTCTCGCACGCGGCCGCCCGGGAACCGGAAGTCGCCGGCGCTTTGCCAGGAACCGCTGTAGGCGGCGCTCAGCCGGCGGTTCGCCACCCCGATCGTTCCGTGCGTGCCCCAACCGTCACTGTCGCTGTGCACCGAACCGCCGAGCTCGCCAAAGACCCGCGCCCGGGCGCTCTCGAAGAACCGCGGCGGAGCCGGGCGAGCCACAACCGTGCCGGCGATGCTGTCGCCTCCCAGGCTCACCGGGGTCACGCCCGCCATCACCATGAGGGTGTCCGTGGCGGTGGGCGCCAGGTAATGCAGCGGCGGGTCCATGTGGTTCGGGCAGGCGGGCGTCAGCGTCATGCCGTCCACCACCAGTCGCACGCGTTCGTTCTGCAAACCGCGAAGCTGCACGATGCCGGTTTGAGGTCCGTTGCGCACCACCGCCGCCCCAGGCACAGCCCCCAAGAGCGCCGCACTATCATGCGCCCGCGAGCGGTCGTGCCCGGTCGGTTCAAGATACATGCTGTGCAAAGGCGCGCTGAGCAGCCGCTCTTGGTCCCAAGCCACGCCCTCGCCGGTGACCACCACCTTGGGCATGCGCCCCGCCGCAGCCTGCGCGGCGTCGAGGTCCGGGATTCCGGTGGGCGCGTCGGCGGCAGGCGGCGCACCGCACCAGGCGCTCGGAGCGCCAAGGGTGAGCAAGAGTCGGGTCAGTGGAACAAGCAAGAGCGGATTTCGAGCTACGGAACACGGCGTCTTCATAACCAGGCAAACGTTGACTAAGGAGACTTCGGGATCGACGACCATCGGCCGGGTGGCCGCACGAAGGCCGCCCAGGCTATCGGGAATCTTGGAGACCGGTGGGGTAAACCACGCCTGCTGCTGGTGAGGTCGCGAAGGTCGGCACCGGTGGACCTCGCCTCCGGCGCCGTCTACCCGACTCGCGTCGTACCGTGAACGAACGAGTCCGTGGTAGACCGCACGCACTCGACTCGGTTAACCCGGCTCACGGTCGTGGGCCGGCGCGCGAATCGGACCTCGCCAACGCTACTAGCGTGGCTTCAGGCCGCGCGCGGTGGCGGTTTGGGCGGAGGTTCGTGGAAGGATGCCGGCGGACGGAAGTCGCCGGGTGCCGGCTCCTCGCGCGCGAGCGCCGGCCAGGGGACCGCGGCGCTCCGCCGCTCGTAAAACAGCTCGGGCAGCCGCTCCGAGGAGAGCGTCGGCGCCCGCTCCTCTTCCTCTTGGCGGCCACGCTCGACAGCCTGACACATCGCGCAGGGATGTTTGCCGTCGAAGGTCTTTGCGAGAGCAACGCCGAAGGAGTCCTGGCGCGCGTAAATCGCGAGCATGCGCCCCCAGGCCACGGATTGCAGGACCAGCCAGTGGCCCCCCGTCGCCAAGCAAATGGCGAGCAGACACGCCCAATGGCCGGTCATTCGCCAGGCCAGGTGCAGTCGCCAGCCCCGGCGCTTGGGGGCACACCTCATGCGCGCGAGTTGAACCCGCGGGCTAGCCGGACGTCAAGCGAGATCCGGTCGGTTCAGCGCTTGCCGCGCGCGGGCCTTTCCGATTCATTAGCCGGCGGCGCCGCAGCCCTGGCCACCATGCGATTCCTGATGTTGAACTGGCGCGACCCGAAGAACCCGCTTTCGGGCGGGGCGGAGCGGGTCACGCAAGGCTATCTGGCCGCGTTACAGGCGCGTGGGCACGATGTCTTCTGGTTTGCGAACCATTTCCCTGGGGCGGCGACGGAGGAGAACGTGGACGGGATCCCGATCCGGCGCGGCGGCGACAAGGGGAGCTCGATCTTGGCCGCGCGCCGCTGGTACCGGCAGCAACCGCCGTTCGACCTGGTGATCGATCAACACCACGGCATCCCCTGGTACGCGCCGTGGTGGTGCGGCACGCGCTGTGTGGCTTACCTCCACGAAGTGCTCGGGCCGATCTGGAACGTGTTCTATAGGTGGCCCAAATCCGTGCTCGGCAGATGGCAAGAGGGCTGGACGCATCGGCTGTATCGGAACGTCCCGTTTTGGACCGCCTCGAGCTGCACCCGGGAAACCCTGCTGCGACACGGCGTGCGCGCGGTAGAGCTGATTCCCTACGGGGTCCACACGCGGGCGTTGGCCGAGCTCGAACCCAAACCGCTGGGCCAACCCTTGCGCTTGGTCATGGTGTCGCGCTTGGCGCCGAACAAGCGCATCGAACACGGCATCCGCGCGCTCCGGCATCTCCGGGACCGAGGCCTCGAGACCGAGTTGACTATCGTGGGCAGCGGCATGCTCGAACCGCTTCTGCGCCGGTTAGTGGCCGACCTGGGCCTGACCCAACGAGTGCTCTTCACGGGGCTGCTCTCGGAACTGGCCAAAGACGACGTGCTCCGCCGATCCCATCTGCTGCTCCACACCTCCCTGCGCGAAGGCTGGGGTCTGAACGTCATCGAGGCCAATGCCCTGGGCACACCCGGGGTCGTGTACCCGGTCGCGGGCCTCATCGAGTCCACCCTCCACGACCAGACAGGCCTGGTGGCAGCCGCCGAGACGCCCGCGGCTCTGGCCGACTGCGTGCAGCGACTCCTCGAGCGCCCGGACGATTACGTGCGCTACCGCACGGCGGCGTGGGAACGAGCCAAGACGTTTCATTGGAGCCAAGTCTTGCCCCCGGCCTGCGTGTGGCTGGAACGTCAGGCGACCGCTAGATCTCGTTCCAAGACGTGATCACAAAACCGATGCTCGGACCCACCCGGCCCAGGTTCTCGTCGTAGTGGAAGTTGAAGTGGCCGTTGAGCCGCACACTCCCGGTGACGCTGGCGCCCACGAAATCGTAGGTAGTGCTCCCGCCGCCGCCGAGCGTGAACGCGGCGCTGGGAGCGTAAACGACGCCCGTAAAGGCTGCATTGCCGCTTAGGGATAAGCTCGTGTTCGAGGGCAACCCGTAATAGGCGAAGCTGAGAGCGTTGGCGTTGGGGTTCAGTACCCCATTGCCCGCAAGGCTCGCGCTGGAACCGCCCACGTACAGTTCGAGGCTCGCGTTGGGGGCAATGTAGATGTACGACTGACCGCTGAGGCTCACGTTGCCCGTGACGTAGAGCTTCGCCTTCCCGGTCACCACCACTTTGCTGTGCCCACTGATGTTCAGGCTCGAAAGCATGTAATTCCCGTTGAGCAGCACATAGGTGTAGTTGGTGCCGCAAAGCCTCCCCCCCAGCGGCGCAGGCGCGGCCGTGAACGGCGGTTTGACATCCGGGAAACTAACGTTCATGTCGTCGGTAAACCAACCCGGTTGGATGCCTTGGTTCCCCGCGTCATGCCACGCCTTGCTGCCGACCGCGCCGTTGGGGCCGATGCTGACCGTGCCGCCTGGGCCGGTCGAGACGTGCCCATAGAGATCGGCGTTGCCCACGTTCAGCGAGTTCGTGACGGTCAGATTGGTGGCTACGTCGCCATTATCTCTGGCCTTGGCAGGGTCGTACCGGCCGTTGGTGCTGTAGGCGGGATCGGTCGAGTCGAAGCTGTCGGTGCGGATGTTGTTGCCGCTCATGTCGATGTAGCCCTTGGCCACCATGCCCTTGCGGAACATACCGTTCCGCATGGTGGTCACGCGCACGGTGCGCGGCGGGATCGAGTTGGTCGAGTCCGGGATGCGCACGTAGCCTTGGGCGTAAATCACCGGCGGATTGATGTTCGAGATCCCCACCCAATACTCAGCCCCACCCAGCGCGCGCCGCTTCACGTACGCGCCGTTCGATAACGTCCAGCCGTCCTCGTCCCAATCGTTGGCGTGATGGTACAGGTGCGTCAGCGCCTCCTCGAGGCCCGCCTCGGCCACGGCAATCGCGTAGTTCCACCCCTGCGACCGAGCGATCGAGCGGTTCTGGTTGTTCACCATCGCCAAATACGACAGCAGCGTAAACCCTGTGATCGACCCCACCATCAGGCAGAGGACCAAGGCGTGGCCGCCGGCGGCGGGCGATGGGGTCGTGCGGACTTTCATAGGTCACTGCTTCCGAATCACAAACTTGGCCGATTGCACACTCTCCGTGTTCACCTTGCTCCCGAGAATCTTCCGGCTGCACACCCAGTGCACTTGCACCAGCTTGGTCGTGCCCGGCACCCCCACCGGGTACTGTTCGTACACGCCCCCAATCGGGTTGCGCTGGAATGGGGAGAACCGCAGATAGTCGCAATCCCGCAATAACACCTCGTTTGCCCCACCCTTGCTGCGCGTCAGCAGCCGCGTCTCCGGATCCCAGTTGTACTGCAGCGGAGCGCCGTCGAAATCCTCGAACGTCAGGCTCGTGTCGGTGTTCGCCAGCAGGCGGTTGGCCTGCCGAATCTCCCTCGACATGAGGTCAAGGGCCCGGCGACTGTGTGAATCCAGGTCGGTGTAGTTGAACAGCGCCGCCATACTGCGCCCGCTGTAAAAGACAAGCTGCGCCAGGGCCGCCAACACAATCGCCCCCAAAGCAAGCCCCACCAACAGCTCCGTCAGCGTCAGGCCCGCGCGCCGCCCCCTAATAGACGTAGTTCTGCAATCCATAGCGCGAGACAAACGTAGACATCGACCGCTCCCGATCCGCCTTGCCCGAGGTCCAGCGTACCGTGACGGCGACCATCCGTACGTCGTTGCTGTAGGACTCGGCCAAGGGCGCGTTGCTGACGGTGACACTGCCGTGATAAACCAGCCCACCGGCCAACACATCGTTGGTCGCGTAAAACGGCGCCGTGAACGTGGGCGGAATGAAGCCGTTCGAGTTGATCTGGTCCCAACTGTAGAGCCGGATCGTCTCCATCTTCTCTTGAATCACCTGCGTCGCCCGCAGGTTCTCCCGTGCCAGTTGGATGACGGAAAACCCGGCGGCAATCCCGCCGTACAACGCCAAAAACGTAATCCCCATGATCACCACCGACACCAACGTCTCGATGAGCGAAAAACCGCCCCGCCCCCGCTGCCAACTCCGAGACCAACCGCGGTCACAAGCGCTGCCCTGAAACTGAATGAAGCAGTTCATCCCACCTCCCTGCCCGCAAACTCGATGCCAACTCAGCCCAGCGAAGCCCGCCTCCCACCACTTCGCCATCCCTCCATGAACCGCCAGGTAGGGCCAGACCGCCGGGTCGGCCGCCCGGGCCCGGTGACCAGCCTCGTTCGGCGCGCCCAGCGGTCGCGCCCTACCGGTTCATGGCCCCCATGCGCACCCACCACCTTCGCGTCAACCCCCCCCATGTTTCAGCCCTCCCCATGTTTCAGCCCTCCCCATGTTTCAGCCCTCCCCATGTTTCTGCCTCGCTCGGCGCGCCCAGCGGTCGCGCCCTACCGGTTCACAGCCCCCTTATGCGCCGAGACAGGGGCGCCGGCAGCCTCCGCTACCGGGTCTCTCGCCGCAGTTGCCTCCAAACCCGCGTCCGGGTGGTGTCCTGTTTCTGGCCAGGCGTGTGCCAAAGTGGGGCAGCACGCGGACGCTCCGAGCCACTGCAACGCCCGGGCCAACCCCCGAAACCCGTTCACCGCTGACCGCCAGTGCGGCCTCCGTCGCCGCCCCCACCGGGCCAACGCAGCGCCGCAGGACTCTGCGCTAGGGTTTGATGAGGGCGCGGACTGCCTCGGGCAAATCGAACTCCGCGCTGGGAATCGGGTCCCAGCTCACCTCCGGCAACGACATCGTGATCTCCGTCTCTCCCGTCTGCTGGACCGCTTTGGTGGCCTGCTGGACCCCGCCAAACGCCTTGTACTCCAAGAACCGGCTGACCGCTTCGGCGGCGCCCTGCTCGCTTTCCTGCATTCGCCTCGTCCCGGCGAGCAGGCCGCTTGCCACCTCGAAGTAGCGCGTCTCCTCGCGCCCGGACTTGAGCGTCAACTTGACCTCGTAGCAGTCCTTCCCGTCGAACTCGACCCGCGCCACTGTGGGCGGCCGCTTGAAATCCTCCGCATCGTACACCTGGAATTGGGCCAAGAACCGGGCATCGTCGCGGCTCTGGTCGAGCATCTTCCCCTGCAACAGACGCGCCCCGCCCATCGGATCGATCAGCCAGGCCACCCGGCCATCGCACCCGCCCGACACCACCCCGAAGTTCTGCACGCTGACCTTGAACACCATCCGGTCCGGCTTCGCCCGCAGGACCTCCAGTTCCGCACTCACCCCCTGACCGGGCAACTCGAATTTCCCTTTCTGCCGCGAATGGGTGAGCTTCGCGATGGCCGCCTTGCCGCCCAGGGCTTGCACGTGACGGCCGAAAACCTCCACTGCCGATGGCAGAGCCGGGCTGTCGGCGCCGTACGCGGCGGAGGCGAGGAGGAAGAGGCTGACGCTCAGGGTGCCAAAGATGGAAAAGGAAAAAGACGGGTTCGGTTTCATGTTGACAGTCTCGTTTGAGCGTCAAGCAAACTCAATCGTCGCAAAAAAGCGAACCATTTCTTCCCGTGTTCCGCGGTCGTGCACCCAGTCCAGCCCTCACTCGCCCTCGCCCTCGCCCCGCTCGAGTGCCGACAGCACGGCCGGGTCTCGTACGTCGACCCATCGACCCGCAATCTCGAGCCCGGCAATCCGGTGGCGAGCGTCGACCATGGCAACGATCGCGTCGGTCAACTCGAATTCGCCGCGGGGCGAGCGCTGCAGCCGGGCCGTATACTCGAAGAGCATCGGCCGAAAGACGTAGATCCCGGCGTTGTACCACACCGGGTCGCCGGCCTTGAGCCAGCCTTGCGCGCGCAACTCCTCGAGCTGCGCCGAGCTCGGCTTCTCGATTAACCGCGTGAGGCAAAAATCGCGGTCGAAAAAGTTGATGGCCCCTTGGGTGACGTCTTCGCCCGGCGTCACCGTGAGCAGCCCGGCAAACTCCCCTTGATCGAAGCGCCGCACCATCTGCTGGTACGTCTCGGGCCGCACCAAGATGTCGCCATAGGTGAGCAAGAACGGATCGGCACCGACAAAGCCCCGTGCCGGGTCGGCGGCTTTGCCGGTGCCGTCTTGAACCGTTTGCCGCGCATAACCGAGCTGCACGCCCCAGCGTGAGCCGTCGCCGAAGTGAGACTCGATCGCCTCGGCGCGCCAGCCGGTCACCATGCAGCACTGCCGAATCCCCGCCGCGGCCAGGCCCTCGAGAATGTGTTCGAGGATCGGCTTGCCCCGGACCTTGAGCATGGGCTTCGGGAGCTCGTGGGTGAGCTCCTTCATCCGCGTGCCTTTACCCGCCGCCAGGATAACGGCTTTCATGAACCGGCTGCTCGAGCTCAGGCGCCGAACTTGTCGAACATGCGGGCATGAGCCTGCATGAGCCGGATGAGGTACTTCGCCTCGAACAGACCCAGGGAACCGAGGTTCGCGCCCGTCTCTGTGAAACGGTCCAGCTTGTCCGAACCCGACACCGCGGAGTGCAGCAAGACCGGCTGCGGATGCCACGAGTGCGACTTCAACGCGCAGGGCGTCGAGTGGTCGCCCGTGATGGCCAACACCTCCGGCCGTTTGCGCAGCAGGATCGGTAGTGCGGCATCGAAATCTTCAATGGCCCGCTTCTTCGCCTCGAAGTTGCCGTCCTCGCCGTACTTGTCCGTGTACTTGTAGTGGATGAAGAAGAAATCGTAGCGCTCGCGCTCCGCCAGGTAACGCTCGAACTGCTCGGCGATGGTCTGGGGTCCTTCGAGCTTCGTCATGCCCACCAGTTGCGCCAAACCCTTGTACATCGGATAGACCGCCAAACAGGCGGCCTTGAGCCGGTACCGATCCGCGAACCACGGGATCTGCGGCTGATGCGCTATCCCGCGCATCAGGAAACCGTTCGCCTTCGGTTGCCCGCCCAGCAGCGGCAGCGCTTTTTTGTAGAAATCCGCCACCGCCTTCGCGGTCTTCTTCTGGCCGGCCGACCGCGCGTCCGCGGGCTCGGCCGTGGCCAGCGGCAGTCCTTCCCGGTTCGGATCGGTCGAGCTCACCGGTCCCTCGAGGCCGGCGCCCCGAAAGACCACCACGAAGCGGTGTTCCTTGCCCGCTTGAATGCGAACCTCGACCTCGCTTCCCTTCGCCCCCACCTTCTTGATCTTCCGCGCGAGCAGCGCGCACAACTCCTCGCACGTCTCCGTCGGGATGCGCCCCGCGCGCCGATCTGTCACCACGCCTGCCGAGTCGAGCGTGCAAAAATTGGCGCGCGCCGCCACATCCCCCGCCCGCAGCTCGACCCCGAGTCCGAGGGCCTCGATGACGCCGCGGCCCACTTGAAACTCGATCGGGTCATAGCCGAACAGGCTCAGATGCCCCGGGCCACTGCCCGGTGTGATCCCGGGCGCGACGGGAATCATTCGCCCTTGCGCGCACCCGTCCGCCACCAACGCGTCCAGGTTCGGCGTGCGCGCCGCTTCCAACGGGGTCACCTCCCCTTGTCCTTTGGTCGCGATGTCCCCCAAGCCGTCCAGCACCACCAACGCGAGCTTCGCCCGCGTGTCCAGTGTCAATGTCAGTTCCGAATACAGAGTGTCCAGGTTCATAGTCCGTCACCACTTCATTTCAAGTTCAGGTCATAGGCCAGGCCGCGCAGTTGGTTGTCTTGGCGCACCACCCGACCGCCCGCGCCTCACTCCCCTGCCCGACTCGACCGGAGGCGGGATACTGGATACTCCCGCCCGCCACCGTCAACGGGATACTTGGCGCCCATCATTGCGTCCCGAATCCGTAGCGCGGCGGAGCGCGGTTACGGATGAGAGGTCGGGATAGACGACAGATTGCAGGTAGGGCGCGCAGTCCTCTGCGCGCCGTAAACCGCTGTGGACACAGGAAGCCGCGGCGCGCAGAGGACTGCGCGCCCTACCGCCGAGTTGTAGTCCATCTCGGTGACTCATGAGTACGGTACACTGTTTCGCTGGGCTGCGATTTGCCGAAGCACCGCTACGACACGTTGCGTTGATTCGGGTGACGCGCGGCGGACTCTTGTTGCCAGCAGGCGGGCGTCGGTTCATACCAAGGGCCGTGCAGAAAGAACGGCTCGCCGGTCTCAGTGTGCTGGTCATCGACGATGAAGCGTGGCTGCGGCGGCAGATTGCCGCCGAGCTCGGACGGTTGGGCGCCGACGTGACCGAGGCGGGCTCGATCGAGGCGGCGCGGGCACGGCTGCGCGACCTGGATTTCGACGTGGCCTTGCTGGACGTGAACTTGCCCGATGGCAAAGGCACGGAGCTGCTTGCGCACCGGGCGTTTTCCCCAGGGACCAGCGTCGTGGTGATGACAGCCGAGGGGGCGGTGGGCGGCGCCGTCGAGGCCATGAAACTCGGGGCGGCCGATTACCTGGTGAAACCCCTCGAACCGCTGGCGCTGCCGCTGACCATCGAGCGCGTGCGGCGCGCCCGGCAGAACGCCCGGCTCGAGGAGCATCGACGCCGCGACCAGGCCGGCCCCACCCACGAGTTCCACTTCGGCCCTTCCCTGGCGTCGGTGCAGGCGCAGTTGGCGAAGATCCTGGCGGTCGACCGTCGCCTCGAGACCGGTCTGCCCCCGGTACTCATCGAAGGGGAGACGGGTACGGGCAAGACCGCCATAGCGCGCTGGCTGCACTTCGCGGGACCTCGATCCGAGCAACCGCTGGTCGAGATGAACTGCTCGGCCGTGGCCGAGTCGCTGGCCGAGTCCGAGTTGTTCGGGCACGAGCGCGGGGCGTTCACGGACGCGCGGACGACGCGGATTGGCCTGATGGAGGCTGCCAGTGGCGGGACCTTGTTCTTGGACGAGCTGCCCAGCCTGTCGGCGGCGATCCAGGCCAAACTACTCACGGCCATCGAAGACGGACGGATCCGCCGGGTGGGGAGCAACCGCACGATCGGCATCGATGTCCGGATCGTGGCGGCGACCAATCGCGACCTGGACGACCTGGTGCGGCAGGGCCTTTTTCGCCAGGACCTTTACCACCGATTGGACCTGTGTCGCCTCCGATTGCCGGCCCTGCGCGAGCGCGGGGCCCAGGAGATTGTGGCGTTGGCGGAGAATCTGATGGGGCGTTTGTGCCGACGACATGGGCTGCCGCCGCGAGTCCTCACCTCGGCCGGCCGAGAGCATCTGGCGCAGTACGACTGGCCAGGCAACGTTCGCGAACTGGCGCACGAACTCGAACGGGCCATCATCTTCGAGGAGAACACCCGGCTGGACTTTGCCCACCTCGGCGCCGGCCAGCCGCCCGCCACCGCCACGGATACGGCGCCGCGCCCGCCCGATTGGTTCGACGAGAGCTACAGCTTCCCCGCTGAGGGATTCTCGATCGAGGCCGCCCTTCAGCGGCTCATCCAGCACGCCCTCAAACAAACCGAGGGCAACGTCTCGGCGGCTGCACGGCTGCTGGGGGTGTCGCGGGATTACCTGCGACACCGGCTCGAGGGGCCGCGCTCTTGAGGATCGAGGGCGGAGTCTGTGGGGCGATTGCGTTTGGGGCCAGGCCCCCAACTGCTCGAGTTTGCCGGGTGTGAGTTGGGCGCAGGAACCCAAAGTGGGATGGGAAGATCTTGGCGTTGGGAGGGGGGGCCTCAGGCCTAACCAGCTTGGCCCGAGCAGATTGAATGGATGGGTCAGGTTCCGGTCCGCAACCTGCTTTGGTAGCGGGAAACGTCCCGAGGGCGGCTGTGGGCCGCGTTCGGGTGCAACGAGACCAACGAACAGCAAACCGATACCGCAACATGAACTCGATCCGAAACGGCATCTTGACAGGGGCACTCGGCGTGGCGCTGCTGTTGCCCGGCGCGGCCTTAGCCCAAGGCCGGGACACCGCGAACCAGAAACCGACGCCTGAACAAATCCGCGAGCAAGTCCGCCAGCGGCTTCAGGACATCTTAGAGAAGAACAAGGAACGCCGCGAACAACGGCGCGAGCAGATCAAGGAACGCCTCGGGGGACGCGTGGGTGAAGTCCTGCGCAACGATGACGAGTTGAAGGCGCTACGGAAAGAGTTCGCCGAGGCGCGCGACGAGATCCTTGAGGGACTCAAGGACCTGCGGGCCGCCTGGAAAGACGCCTCGGAGGGCGATCGCGCCGATCTCCGCAAGCAGTTCGCCGAACTGCGTCAAGAATGGCTCGAGGCCCAAAAAGAACATGCGGCCGAAGTCCGTGCCCGGTTGCACGAGCTGAAGGAGGAGTTCAAGAACCGAGAATTCAGCAAACCCGTGGAAGCGGGCGCCCAAGAAGCCGGACCGCGCGGCTAGGCGGTTGGGCTCGCAGAGGTTCTAACGCTGCGGCCACACCACGGTTTGAGTCGGTCGGGGCCAGGCTTTCCCGGACCAGGCGACCCACAAGGTCGCCTGGTCCGTTGGCTGGCCGGATGCGTCGTGGCAGCCGCGCTGGGCATCGGGGCGGCTTGGGCCGACGAGCCAACGACCGCGAAGCCGTCCTCGGAGTCGGACCCAGATTGGGAGGTATGGCTGGCCGAAGAAGCGGCGCTCGAGGAGGAGTTCGGCCGCTGGGACCACGACCTCGACCTTCGGCTGGGCGGAGGCCACAAGGACAACGTGGGCTTGGGACACACCGTCCGAGAGGCAAGCCCATTCGTGGCCGGGGGAGCGGACTGGACGTTCCTGAGCCCGCTGTTGTCGCCAACGCGGTTTCTGTTGCTGGTGTCTGGGGATCTCCGCACTTACCTCGACGCCAAAACGACCGACCGCGAGGCTCTGCTGATGGCGCAAGCGGAGCTATCGCGGTCTTGGGGCGAGACTTGGCAAGGCGCGTTGCGGGTGCAGTACTCGTACCTCGACCAGGTCTACGACGTGTCGGCGACCGAGGCCGAGTATTCGACGCTGCCGGTGCGCGTGCACGCCCTAGCGGTGCGGCCGAGCGTGCGCTGTGACTTGGGCAAGCGCTGGTGGCTCGAACTCGAGCCGCAAGCGGCCCGGAGTATCGTTCGCCAACCGCTCGACAATTATTGGGAAGCGGGGCCCCGACTCACCCTCGGAAGGTCGATCGGCCGCCAGACCGAGCTCCGCTTCAGTTATGCGTACGCGTACCGGCCTTACGATGCGCGGCCGCAGCGGGACGCTGCCGGGTCCACGCTTGCCGGCACGAGCTTGGCCTTCGCCAGACAGCGGATCGAGGCGCGCCTGGAGCGTTACTGGGGCGACCGGCGCCGCTGGCGGAGCAGCCTGACCTACCATTACGAAGCCAATCGGGACAATGGCCCGGGCTACTTCGATTTCGACCGGCACGGAGCGGGTCCGAGCCTGCGTTACCGCAGCCAGGACTGGGAAATCTCGGCCTACGCGCGGGCTTACTCCTACGATTATGCGGTGCAGCGGGCGAGTCTGACGGATGCTTCGTCGCGATCGAGATTCGAGCTGACGTGCGGGGTGCGTGTCGAGGCCGGGTTGGTTGGGCGACTGAAGGGGTATCTCGAGTACGAACGCGATCAAACCTGGTCGAACCAGGAGTTGGATGCCTATGATGCGAACACGGTGATGGCCGGATTGGCCTATGGCTTCTAACGCAGCATCAGGCTCGAGAGACGAGCGGTTCGCCGGTGAGCCGGCGCGGCGCAGGATGTGGCTGCTGCCCACCGCCGCAGTTCTCGCCATGCTCGGTATTCTCTGGGGTAGCATCGACCTCGGCCGCCGGCAGTTGCGCCAGAGAATCCGCGACCAAATCGCGCATCGGGACGGCGAGATTCTCGAGGCGGTGGCGCTGATGCAGCAGATGCAGCAGGCCGCGGATGCCGGCGACGCCGGCCTGACCGCCCGCCTCGAGGATCCCGCCGAGCAGTTGACCGTCCTGCTCGAGATCTCTCGCTTGAAAGGCGTCATTGCCGCGCGGCTCTTCGATACCAACGGCCAGTTCGTGGCCGGAGTTCCCGACACGGTGACCGAGGCGCAGTTGGCTCGAGACGATCTGCGCGTCCTCGGCGCGCTGAAGAGCGTCTGCCGGTTTCGCGAACGCGCGTCCCTTGCGGACGTGCTCTGGGACTGGGGCCTCGAGGCAGAGAGCTCGGCCAGCGAGGTCCCGCTTCTCGAGGTCCATGTGCCCCTGCACGCGGCCGGTGACGCGCGTCTGGTTGGGGTGGCCCAGTTTACCATCGACGGAACCAGCATCGCGGCCGAGTTCGAGGCGCTAGATCGGCACTTGCATCGGCAGAAGATCCTCGTCTTTGGCGTGGCGGGTGCGCTGGTGGTGGCGGGCTTGGGCTGGGCCTTTTGGCGGCTGGCCAGGGCGCAGGAACTCCTGGCCCGTCGCCGCGACGACCTGCTGCGCGCCAACAACGAGTTGGCCCTGGCGGCCAAGCACTCGGCCCTGGGCGCCGTGGCCGCGCACCTGGTCCACGGTCTGCGGAATCCCCTCGCCGGGCTCCAGCTTTATCTCACCCGGCAGGCGACCGAGACGGCCGGATCCAACGGAGCGGAAACGAGCGAGGCTGTTGCCTCGACCCGCCGCATGCAGAGCTTGATCAACGACGTCGTGCGCGTGTTGCGCGAGGATCGGATGGCGCAACGGTACGAAGTGCGCGTGGTCGAGTTGTGCGACACGGTCCGGTCCAGGCTCT
>VHCO01000046.1 GCA_016871715.1 Verrucomicrobiota bacterium | reverse complement strand
GCCGGAGGCGGGCGGGATGCTGCGGTACGGGATACCGGAGTTTCGGCTGCCGCGATCGGTGCTGGATGCAGAGATCGGGGTGATTCGGCAGATGGGAGTGGAGTTTCGGCTCGGGACGCGGCTGGGGGGTGAGGTGACGCTGGCGGGGTTGCGGAGCGACTATGACGCGGTGTTCTTGGCCCTGGGCGCGCAGGGATCGCGCGGGTTAGGCTGTGTCGGTGAAGAGTTGGCGACGCCCGCCCTCGCGTTTCTCGAGCAGATCACGCTCGGTCAACGCCCCGCGGTGGGTCGCGAGGCGGTGATTGTGGGAGGCGGCAACACGGCCATGGACGCCAGCCGATGTGCGGTGCGGATGGGGGCGGAGTCGGTGCGGGTTCATTACCGGCGCACGCGGCGGGAGATGCCGTGTTTGCTCGAGGAGGTGGAGGCGGCGGAAGCCGAAGGGGTGCGGGTCGAGTATTTGGTGGCGCCGGTCCGGCTGGAACGGGACGGGGCCAAGCTGAGTTTGACCTGTCAACGAATGGAGTTGGGGCCGCCGGACGAAAGCGGGCGCGCCCGGCCAGTGCCGGTACGCGGCTCGGAATTTGTCGTGCCGGCGACGTGTGTCATTGCCGCCATTGGGCAGGCGGTCGATTTCGGCGCGGTGGAGGCGGCAGGTTTGGCATTCTCGAAGTGGGGGATTGCGGCCGATCCGCACACTTTGGCGACCAATCTCGAGGGGGTGTTCGCCGGGGGGGATGCCGTGAGCGGGCCGGATTTGGCGGTGCGCGCGGTGGCGGCGGGCAAACGAGCGGCAGTGGCGATGGATCGTTATCTCAGCGGGGTGCGGGGCAACGGTGCGGGGGAACCGCTCGATGTTTTGATGGGACAACTCGACCGCGAGGAATTGGCGATCTTCTTTCGCGAAGCACGGGAGACGGCGCGGACGGCCATGCCGCATCTCGGGGCTGGGGTGCGGGGCTCGTCCTTTGCCGAAGTGGAGTTAGGCTTCGAGGCGGCGGACGCGAGGCGCGAGGCGCAGCGGTGTCTGCGGTGCGGCTGTGGGAAGGCGGTCGAGTGTCGGCTTCGTCGCTATGCCACGGAGTACGGAGCGGACCCGGTGCGCTTTGTCGGGGCGCGGCGATTCTATCAGCGCGATGCCACTCACCGGGAGGTCATCTTCGAGTCTGGGAAGTGCATTATGTGCGGCGCCTGCGTGCAAGTGGCGGCCCAAGCAGGGGAGCGGGTGGGGGTTTCCTTTGTGGCACACGGATTCGAGGCGGGGTTGGCAGTGCCCTTTGGCGGTTCGATGGCGGACGGGCTCCAGACGACGGCGCAGCGCGCGGTCGAGGTCTGCCCGACGGGCGCCTTGGTGTTGAAAAGGGCGGGTGCACGGGGGCAGGGCTGCCCCGGTAACGAAGCCGCGAGCTGATGACTTCTTGGGACGGCCGGGGCCAAGGACCTCTCGGGCCGTCGGCCAGACCGGCGTGGGCGCCACAAGTTTGGCGGAGAGGGGGAGATTCGAACTCCCGGTGAGGTATAAGCCCACTCACGCTCTCCAGGCGTGCGCATTAAACCACTCTGCCACCTCTCCAGCCTGCGCCCGGGTGTCGCGGACACCCGGCAGTCAGCGGCTTGACGACCTGCGGGGGCGGGGCCTGGAGCGCGCCCTCGCCGCGGGCGATGCCAGGCCCGCAGTCCACCCTGGCTGTGGCCGATCGTCCGACCGCCGCGCCGGGCTTTTTCATGGCACGAGTCCGGTTGCAGAGCAAGTCGATTTACGGGATTCGCCGGGCTGCAGAGGTTTGGGGCACCGCGGGCGGCGGGCTAACGAGGCGATCAGGATGCCTCAGGAAGGGTTATATCTGATTGCAGGCGATATTCTGTCCTTGCGATGCGGTGGTACGGCCTGGTACTCTCCGGCGCAGCGTGCAGGACCTGCGCATGCGCATCGCATGATGGAATGGAACTCTCAGAACGGAATTGGAACGGTCGGCCGCGGCCGGAAGCTCAGCGTGTGGTGGAGCCGGTGGTGGCGGATCGGTTGGTGGTGCTTGATTTTCGGGGTAGCGCCCGCTCGCGGCCTGCGGGCCGAGGCCGGCGCCGATGGCGCGGGTGGGGTCGAGTCGATGGACCTGAGGTTAGAGGAGCTGCGGCGGTTGGTGTTCGAGCGCAACGAGTCGATCCAGATCAAGCAACTCGAGGCGGAGATTGGGCGGCGCACGCATTTGGCTGAGCAGGGTCTCTTCGAGCCGCAGGTGGTGGGGACGATCGAGCGGACCGACAGTCAACGTCCGAACAACTTCCAACAGCAGGCCAATCTGGGCTTCGCGGTTCGGCCGGAGTTGCTCGAGCGGAACACGACCTACGACGCGGGCCTGGAGTTTTTCACGCCCATCGGCACGCGGTTTCGGGCCGGGTACACCTTGCGCGAGCTCGCCAATAACATCCAAAACGGGCTAGGCCCCGAGTACGAGACCTTTGCCGGGGCGCGGCTGGTCCAGCCGCTGCTCAAGAATGCGGGCACGGGCCCGACCCTGGCGCGGATTCGGGTGGCGGCCATCAATTCGGAGATTGCGTTTCAGGAGTACCGGCGGCAGTTGATGCTAACGATGGCGCAGGCGGAGGCGGCATATTGGGATTTGCACCTGACGCAGGAACAGGAGCGGATTAGCGGGGAATCGTTGGCCTTGGCCGACAAGATCCTCACGGACAACAGGGCGCGGGTCGAGGTGGGCAAGTCTTCCGAACTGGAAGTGCTACAGGCGCAAGCGGGCGTGTCGCTACGGCGCACCTATTTGAACCAGGCGCGACAGAAGGTCTACGACGGCGGGACGCGGCTCAGCACGCTGTACTCGTATCGGCCTGCGGAGACCAACGCCCTCCCCCGCGCGGTCGAGCGCCCGGCGGTGAGCGAAGACCCGATGCCGCTCGAGGAGAGCTACCGCGAGGCCTTCTACCGCAATCCGGATTACCTCATTCGCCGCAACCAGGTCGAGCAGGAGAACGTCCGGGTGCAGTACGCGAAGAACCAGCGGTTGCCGCAGCTCGATCTCAAGGCCAGCTACGGCCTGAACGGCTTGGGGGACTCGCCGGGAGATGCCTGGGACGACATTGACAGCCACAACTACGCGGCGTGGGCGGTGGGGCTGGAGCTGCGGATTCCGCTGGCGGGGGGGATCAAGGAGCGGCACGAATATCGCGCGGCGCAGTTGGCGAAACGCCGGGCGTTGGTCGGGCTGAAGGAGGCGGAGGTCCAGATCTTCAACGGGCTGGATGCGGCGCGCCGGAAGGCACAGCTTTACCGGGAAGACGTGGGGAACTACCAAGGGGTATCGGATTTTCACGAACGCCTGCTCGAGGCGCAACTGGCGCGGTTAGCGGTCGGGACGATCGACAGCAAGACGGTCCTCGAGACGGAAGAGAAGCTGTTCCAGGCGAAGGCAGCGGTGGTCGAGAGCATGGTATTGTACTGCAAGGCGCTGCTGGAACTCGAGTTGGTGCGGGGCTCGCTCTTGCTAGCGCGCGATTTCGAGGTGAGCCGCGCCCAGTTGCAGCGCCAGACCGAGGCCGCCCTGCGCGGGGCCAACGTGGCGGCGCCCGATCTCGAGGCCTATCAACGGCGGGTGCAGGTCGAGTTTCGCCGCGCGGTGCACAGCCGCTACTGAACGCAGCGCTCTCGGACATCTCGCATGCGCCCGGCACTCCCCTCTCGATGAAAACCGCCTCTGCCACGATGGAACCGACGCTGACGCTCGAGACGCCAGGCCGGCCCGAACGCGCGCGGATGGGCTGGGCGGGCGGGCGGGGCTGGTTGGTGGCCGGCCTGACGGCGGCTCTGCTGGCCGGCGGTTGGCGGGTGCGATCCGAGGGGGTTTGGGTGAGCGGGATCACGGAACCGATCACGGACATCACGATGGCGTTTTCGGTAGTGGGGATCCTGGGCACGCGTCCCTTCGAGGAAGGGGCGGCGGTCCAGCGAGGCCAAGTGGTTGCCGGACTCGAGAAACGGCTCGAGGAACTCGAGGTGGAACGGAAGCGGCTGGCGCGGGACTTGGCGAAGACCGAGTTGGGCCGGCTGCAAGCGTTGGCGGAGCGCAACGCCCTTTCGGTGATTCAGGAGGACATCGACAAGCTGCAAGCGAGCTACAACATCGCGGTGGTGGACCATCAGTTCGCCGAGGAACAACTGCGCCGCCGGCTGCTGATGTCGCCCGTCGACGGTTACATCGCGGAGTATTACAAGGACGTGGGCGAGGCGTGCGACGAGCAACGCGCGCCGGTGGTGCGCATTGTGGATACTCGACGTTGTTATTTTGTGGCCAACGTCGAGGCGCGGGCGAGCCACACGCTGAGCTTGGGCAAGCGCGTGCCGCTCGAGATCGAGAGCGGCCCCCAGACGGTCGCTATCGAGGGCCAGGTCAGCTACATCTCGCCCGTGGTCGACCCGGCTAGCGGCCTGTTGACGGTCAAGGCCATCTTCAACAATGCCCAGGGCGCTCTCCGGCCCGGGGTCGCGGGCCGCCTGCGGATCGAGTAACCTGGCCATGCTGACCCGCTCGACGATCGCCCCGGACGCGCTCGACCAGGCGCTGGCGGAGTTGCTGCGCCTGCGCCGATTCGGCGGTGCGCCCAGCGAGTTTTGGCCGGCTCTGATTACGGCGTTGGCGCGGCTGGTGCAAGGGCGGCGCGGCGTGTTGGTGTTGCGCGATCCGACGGCGCCGGACCGGTTGCGGAAACTGGGGGAGTGGACGGAGGATGGCCAGGCCGACCGCTCGGTGCTGGCATTCAGCCGGTGTCTGCCGGACTTGGCGCAGGCATGCGCGCAGCAGGGGCACGCTTGCCAGAGCTTGGAGGGGTCGTTGGGCGCGGCGCCGCAACCCTTCGCCCTAGGGGTGAGCCTGCCCCTGACCGGAACGCAGGAGCAGTGCTTGGCGGTGTTCCTGCTGGGCGAGGTGGCGGAAGCGGAGGCGCGCGAGGCGCTGGTGCGGCTGCAACTGGCGGCGGACGTGCCGCAGGCCTACCAGACGCAGCAGGCCGCCCTGCAAGCCAAGGCGGACGTCGAGAAGTTCGCGTCGGTGTTGGACGTGATGGTGATGGTGAACGCGGAGACGCGGTTTCGGGCGGCGGCGCTGGCCTTCTGCAACGGGTTGGCCGATCGGTTCCAATGCGAGCGCGTCAGTCTGGGCTGGCTAGGGCGCGGCTTTGTGCGGTTGCGCGCGATCAGTCGCACCGAGCGGTTCAACAAGCAGATGGCCGCCGTGCACGCGCTCGAAGTGCTGATGGAGGAGGCCCTGGATCAAGACGACGAAATCCTCTGGCCGCAGCCGACCGGCTCGACGGCGGTGGCGCGCGACCACGAGAAGTTCGCGCGGGAGCAAGGGGTGGCGCATTTGGTTTCGTTGCCGTTACGGCTGGCGGACCAGCCGGTGGCGGGGTTGACCTGCGAGCGGCAGGCCCGCCCTTTCGCGCCGACCGAGGTGCAGCAACTCCGGTTGGCTTGCGACCAGGCGGTGCGCCGCTTAGCGGATCTGCGGCGGTTGGATCGCTGGTTCGGGGCGCGGTGGTGGGAGACGGGGCGGGAGAAATGCGCCAAGCTGGTGGGGCCGCAGCATACCTGGGCGAAGGTGTTCGGCTTGGTCGGCACGGCGGCGTTGGTGGCGCTGTTCTTGCCGGTGTACCCGTATCGCATCGAGGGCAATCACGTGCTGCGGAGCGATGAGGTCTCCTATCTGCCTGCGCCTTTCGACGGCTATATTCAGGCCGTGGCGGTGCGGCCTGGGGATGAATTGCCTGCCGGAGGCGAGCTCTTGCGTCTCGACACCGATCAACTCGAGCTGGAGGAGGCGGCGGCAATCGCGGATCAGACCCGTTTCCTGCGCGAGGCGGAGAAGGCCCGCGCGCAAGAGGCCTTGGCCGAGATGCGGATTGCGGAGGCGCAGGCGGATCAGGCGAAGGCGCGGCTCGAGTTGGCTCGGTACCGGCTGAGCCAGGCGGAGGTCAAGTCACCGTTTGCCAGCGTGGTGATCGAGGGCGATTTGCGCCAACGCATCGGCGCGCCGGTGAAGCAAGGGGATGTGTTGTTCAAGCTGGCCCGGTTCGACCGCCTCTATGTCGAGGCGACCGTCAACGAGCGGGACGTTCATGAGCTGGTGGGGCGGGAGTCGGGTGAGATCGCGTTTGTGTCGCAACCCAAGTTGAAGTTCCCGGTCAAGGTGGTGCGGCTCGAGCCGGCGGCGCTGCCGAAGGAGAAGGAGAATGTGTTCGTCGTGCGATGCGAGTTCGTGGCAGGGGCAGAGCCCTGGTGGCGGCCGGGGATGAGCGGCGTCTGCAAGATCGATGTCGAGCGGCGCACCTTATTCTGGATCTTGACCCATCGCACGGTGGACTTCTTGCGGCTGCTACTTTGGTGGTGACGATGCATCCCCCATGCCACGCTGGGAGGTTCCTGGGCCGCGGCCGGGCAGCTTTGACGCCGGCTTTGGCGGGTGCGGCGGTAGGGGCGGGACCTGGCCCTCGGGGAGGGGTATGGGTATGGGGTTTGCGGACGGTAGCGGCGTTTTTCTAGTCCGGTCATGGCCGACGCCCCCCTCACGTTCAGCGAGTCGTGGTATCGCGTGGCCAACCAGCGGTTGAGTCTGCGACCCTCGGTCAAGGTCCAGCGCCAGTGGTACCGCGGCGAGCGTTGGTTGGTCTTGCAGGATCCCCTCAGCAACCAGTTCTTCCGATTGCGACCGGCGGCGTATGAGTTTGTGGCTCGGCTGCGGCCGGAGCGCACGGTCGAGGAGGTGTGGCGCGAGTGCCTCGAGCGGTTTCCGGACGAGGCGCCGGGGCAGGAGGCGGCGATTCAGCTTCTGGCGCAGCTCTACCATGCCAACCTGCTGCAGTACACGCTGGCGACCGACACGGCCCAGTTGTTTCAGCGGCACCAAAAGCGGCAGCAGCGTGAGCTGCGGGCGCGGCTGCTGAACATCATGTTTCTGCGCATTCCGCTGTTGGACCCGGATTCGTTCCTGGTCCGCACGTTGCCGGCGGTGCGGCCGTTGATCGGCGTTTTTGGGGCGATACTGTGGTTGGCGGTGGTGGGGGTGGCGCTCAAAGTGGTCGCCGACAACTTCCCGGCTCTGCGCAACCAGGCGGAGGGGGTGTTGGCTCCGGACAATTTGTTGTTTTTGTATCTAGGTTTCGTGGTGTTGAAGGCGCTGCACGAGTTCGGGCACGCTTATTTTTGCCGGCGGTTCGGGGGCGAGGTGCACACGATGGGCATTTTGTTGATGATCTTCACGCCGGTGCCCTACATGGACGCTACAGCGGCCTGGGGATTTCGGGAGCGATGGAAGCGGGTGTTGGTGGGGTTGGCGGGGGTGATCGTCGAGGTGTTTGTGGCGGCGCTGGCGACGCTGGTATGGGTTAAGACCGGCCAGGGCGCGGTGCACAGCATCGCCTACAACATGATGTTGGTCGCTTCCGTCAGCAGCCTGGTTTTCAACCTCAACCCCTTGCTCCGGTTCGACGGTTACTACGTCTTATCCGACCTGCTCGAGATCCCCAACCTGAGCCAGCGCGCGAATCGGCAGTTGCGGTACTGGTCGGAGCGTTACTTGTTCGGGTTGAAGAAGGCGGAGAACCCGGCGCACACGCGGCGGGAAGCGGTGTGGCTGACGGTGTTCGGCATCGCGAGTGGGATCTACCGGGTGATTGTTTTCGGGGGCATTTTGTTGTTGGTGGCGGACCGCTTCTTGTTGTTGGGGATCCTCATGGCGGCCGTCTGCGCCGTGGCGTGGGTGGCGGTGCCGCTGGGGCGTTTGATGGTCTACCTGGCGAGCAGTCCGAAGTTGGATCGCCACCGGCCCCGAGCCGTGGCGGTGACGACCGGCTTGGCGGCGTTGGCGATCGGCTTTCTACAATTTGTGCCGCTGCCTCACCACTTCCGCGCCCCCGGCATCTTGCGCAGCCGGCAATGGGTCGAGGTCCACAGCGAGACCGCCGGGTACGTTGGGAGCCTGCTGACCCGACCGGGGAGCGAGGTGGTCGCGGGCCAACCGTTGGTGCAGTTGGCGAATCCGGAACTCGAGCTGCAACTTGCCGGGGCGCAGGCGGGTCGTGCCGAGGTCCAGGCGCGGTTGCGGCAGGCGTTGCAGGAGGCGATTCCGAATCTCAAGCCGTTGAACCGGCTGCTCGAGGCGGCCACCAAACGGGTGGAGCAACTCGAGTCGGATCGGGCGGCCCTTACCGTTCGGGCGGCGCAAGCGGGCGTGTGGGTGGCGCCGCAGGTCGAGGATTACACCGGGCGCTGGCTGCCGCAGGGCAGCGAGTTGGGGTTGTTGGTCGACCCGGCCGGGTTCCAGTTCCATGCCATCGTCCGGCAGGAGGAAGGCGACCGGCTGTTCGCGGTCGCGCTGAGCCGCGCCGAGGTGCGCTTGTTTGGCCAAGCCGGTCAGCGATTGTCGGTACGCAGTTTTCAGGTCATCCCGGGCGAACAGAGTCGTTTGCCGTCGGCCGCTTTGGGTTGGCTCGCGGGCGGGTCGGTGGCGGTGAAACCGGACGATCCCGAGGGGCGGCAGGCGGCTGAGCCGTTTTTCGAGGTGCGGGCGGAGATGGGGTCAGGCGCTGAGGGCGCGGCGTTGTTCCACGGCCGCAGTGGCAAGATTCGGTTCGACTTGCCGGACGAGGCCTTGTTGCCGCGGTGGATCCGCAGTCTCCGCCAGCTCCTGCAACGGCGGTACCAGCTCTAGCGCTGGCCTTTGGCGGCGGCCGCGGGCCGATGAACACTCCCACTCAAGATTACCGTCGCACGGCCTTCCATCAGCCGGAACGGTTGCTTAAAGGACTGGATGCGGCGCTGCACGGGGTGGGTGGGGCGTATCGGCGCCGGGCAGGAGTGCTGGCTGGGTTGCGGCGCCAAGCTGAGCAGGTGGACGCCCTCGCTCGCGAGTACCAAGACCTGTCGAATCACCATCTCCAGGAACGGTTGCTCGAGTGCCGGGCGCACTTCCGCCGGGGCGGTCGCGCCTCGGCGGATCAGTTGGTGCCGGCGCTGGCGGCGGTACGGGAGGCGGCCGATCGCGAGGTTGGGCTGCGGCCGTTCGTGGTGCAGCTCATGGGTGCGTTGGCGCTGCACCGGGGGTATCTGGCGGAGATGGCCACAGGCGAAGGCAAGACCCTCACCGCGGGTTTGGCGGGTGTGCTTTGGGCCTGGACGCGTCGGCCCTGCCACATCATCACCGTCAACGATTATTTGGTGCAACGAGACGCGGAGTGGCTGAAGCCGCTCTACCATTTCTGCGGCGTGCGCGTGGGTTTTGTGACCGGCATGATGCCGCCCGACGAACGGCGCAAGGCCTACGTTTGCGACCTGACCTACGCTACGAGCAAAGAAGTGACGGCGGATTTCCTGCGCGATGGCCTGCGGGTTGGGCCGTTGCGCCAGCCGACCCGCCGGTTAGTCCGGCACTTGCTGCGGCCGGCGGCCGAAGGTGCGGACGGTCTGGTCATGCGCGGGTTGCACTCGGCGATCGTGGACGAGGCCGACAGCGTGTTGATCGACGAGGCCGTCACGCCGCTCATCATCTCGACGTTCCGCGCCAACGACGCCCTGCGGGAGGTGGCCCGGTTGGCGCACGAACTCACGCAACCGCTCCGGCCGGAAACCGATTACTGGGTGAACCACCGCTATCGTGAGGTCGAGCTGACGCCGGTGGGTCGGGCGAAGCTGGCGGAACTGTGCGCGCCGTTGCCGGGGCTGTGGCGCGGACCGAGCCGGCGGATGGAGTTAGTGAAGCAGGCCCTGGTGGCACGGGAGTTTTACCAACCGGGCAAGCAGTACATTGTGGCCGACAGCAAGGTGGTGATCGTGGACGAGTTCACGGGCCGGCAGATGCCGCAGCGCACCTGGCGTCAGGGCATGCATCAAGCGGTCGAGGCCAAGGAAGGCCTGCCGATCAGCGACCCGACGGAGACGGTTGCCCGCATCAGTTTCCAGCGCTACTTCCGTTTCTACCATCGGCTCGCCGGCATGACCGGCACCGCCCGCGAGGCGGCGGCTGAGCTTTGGCAAATCTACCGGCTGCCCGTGGTCACGCTCCCCACCCACCGCCCCTGCGTTCGGGTGCAGTACCCCGATCGGGTCTACCCGAGTGAGGAGGCGAAGTGGGAGGCGGTGGTGGCCGAGATTGGGCGGATGCACGCGGAGGGCCGGCCGGTGCTGGTGGGGACGCGCAGCGTGATGGCCAGCGAGACGCTGGCGCAGCAACTGACCGAGGCGGGCCTGCCCTACAAACTCCTCAATGCCGTCCGTCACGCCGAGGAGGCCCTGATTGTGGCGGTGGCGGGCGAACCGGGCCGGATCACCATCGCGACAAACATGGCCGGGCGCGGCACGGACATCAAACTCGGCGTCGGCGTCGCGGCCCGAGGCGGCCTCCATGTCATCGCGACCGAGCGGCACGAGTCGGGCCGAGTCGACCGCCAGCTCTTCGGCCGCTGCGCGCGCCAGGGTGATCCTGGCAGCGCGCAGGCGCTGGTCAGTGTCCAGGACGAGCTCCTTCGCCGGTTCCTGCCGCGGTTGGTGCATGGCCAAGTGCGGCGCTGGGTGAAGGCCGGCGCGCCCGGGGCGCAGGCAGCGGCGGAGGCGGCCTTAGCCTTGGCCCAGCGCAACGCCCAACGCCAAGCCTACAAGCTGCGGCGCAGCGTGCTGCGCACCGACGATTGGATCGAGGAATCGCTCTCCTTTGCCGGATCGGAAACGGGTTAACAGCCCGGAGTTGCCCGGAGCTACCGCCCGTTGGCCGTGCCGGGGTTGCAGTACATCCGGTTCTTGGTAGGCAACTGCGCCTCCCGCCGCCAGGCCTCGTACTTGATGATCTCGACGTGGCCATCGACGGCCAACACCACGCCGCCTTTCTTGCCGTGTCGCCTGCCTAAGCCGCCGTCGATGGCCGGGTCAGGATAGCTGGAGCCGTCGTTGTAGCCGTAGCCAAGAATGGGGTTGGTGTCGTCCGGTTCCCACATGAAAAAGGCGTCGGGTCGGAAATCGGCGAGTTTATAGGAGGTCCCGGCGGGGGTGAGGGAGCCAAACCCGCAGACGGCGCCGTTTTGGACGTAAGTCGAGAGTTTGTTGGGTCGGGCGCGGAAGGTGGCGGTGTTGGTGCGATCGATGGGGCAACGGTAACTGCGGACGGCGCCCATGAAGGACCAGAGCTGGCCGCCTTCGTAGGCGAGGATGGCGTTGGTCGAGTAGGGTGCGGCGTGGAGGTTGGGAACCGAGCCGCGACTGCCGTCGTAGAGCCAGCCGCGGGCCCAGGGCGGGTTCCAATTGGGGTAAGCCATCCGGTCGCGGTTGTCCTCGGCGTAGAGGTGGGTGGCGAGGCCGAGCTGTTTGCTGTTGTTGACGCAGGTGGTGCGTTGGGCCTGGTCCTTGGCGTTCGCCAAGGCCGGCAGTAAGAGGCCGGCCAAGATCGCAATGATGGCGATCACGACGAGCAGTTCGATCAGGGTGAACGCCCCATGGGCACCGGGACAAACCCGGCCGGCGATCCTCTCGCTTCTCATCAAGGTCTTCATGCTTGCTGCGGGTGGTGGCCTGTGCGGTGCCACCGCGCTAGCGCCCCGCGTCACAGACCGGACGCTGACATCCCCCGCCCCGCTCAGCAATGAGTCTTTCAGGGCACAGCCGTCCCGGGTCTTGCGGCGGCGGCTACTTGTTGCGGAGTTTGACGGCCGTTCCGTAGGCCAGCAGCTCGGCGGCCCCTTGCATCACGGCCGAGGTAGTGAGGCGCACGCACACGATGCCGTCGGCGCCGAGGCGGGTGGCGGCTGCGACCATGCGGTCGATGGCCTGTTCGCGCGATTCGGCGAGCATCTTAGTGTATTCGGTGATCTCGCCGCCGACGAGGTTGCGCAGGCCGGCCAGGATGTCTTTGCCCACGTGACGTGCGCGGATGGTGTTGCCGCGGACCAACCCGAGCGTGGCGGTGATATGGTGGTCGGCGAATTCGTCTTGGGTGGTGATGAGCATGGGGCCTCCGGTGGGTTATTGGTCGACGGTTTTCGAGTAGTGGTCGTCTTCTTTGTTCGCCAGGCGGTCTTTGACCACCTTGGCCAGCAGGAAGCCGATGCCGAGGATGCCCACCAAGCCGATCAGGCCGAAGGGGAAGGCGGCGATCATCCCGACCAGCACGGCCACCAGCCAGCACAGCGCGACGATCGCCAAGAGGATGTAGCCGATGTTTTCCATTTCGAGTCGCGGTATCGCGGTTTGCGGTGGTGCTTGATGCTGCCCGGAACCTTAACCGCGCCGCCCCGCTCAGGCAAGACCAAAGCCGGCCGCCCGATCGGCTAGCCGGCCGCGTTTCCCGTTGCTGCGCTGGGCGGGATGGCGGAGAATCCGCGCCATGCACACGCTACGACATGGCGCGGCCGCCGTTTTGGGGCTGGCGCTGGCCACCGGCAACCTCACGCGCGCGCAGGCGCCCGAGAACCTGGTCGTGGAAGGGATCCCCCCGGCGCCGCCAGCACTGCGGGATCGGGCGAGCCGCTACCTCGAGTTCCGAGCGGCGACATTCCAGGATTGGCACCCGACGCGGCGCGAGGTGTTGCTGGCGACGCGGTTTGCGGAGGCCACCCAGTTGCATCGGGTGGCGCACCCGGGCGGGGCGCGCCAGCAACTGACCTTTCTCAGCGAGCCGGTGGCAGGGGGCGGGTACCGGCCCGGGACAGGCGAGTTTCTGGTGTTTTCCCAGGACACAGGCGGCGGGGAGTTTTATCAGCTTTACCGGTACGGTTTGGAGGATGGCCGCGCGGTGTTGTTGACCGACGGCAAGTCGCGGAACACGGCGGCCCGCTGGTCTCACGACGGCCGCTGGTTGGCCTATTCGTCCACGCGCCGCACCGGACGCGACACGGATTTGTACCTGGTGGATCCGGCGGATCCGAAGACGGACCGGCTCCTCCTGGCGCTCGAGGGCGGGGGTTGGACAGTGACCGATTGGTCCCGGGACGGCGCGCACCTGTTGGTGCTCGAGTACCTGTCGATCAACGAGAGTCGCCTCCATCGTGTGGACGTGCGGGCGGGCAGCCGTGAGCAGATCAGCCCCGCTGCGGCCGAGCCGGTGGCGTATGGGCCGGGCCAGTTTGCCCCGGATGGGCGCTCGGTCTATGTCACCAGCGATTTGGGGTCGGAGTTCCGGCAACTGGTCAGGCTGGAATTGGCTACACGCACGCAGAAGCCGCTGACGGCGGACCTGCGATGGGATGTCGAGGCGTTCGATTTATCGGTCGACGGTCAAACCTTGGCCTTGGTGACGAATGAAGATGGCAGCAGCGTGCTGCGGCTGCTCGAGGTGGCCACCGGCCGGGAGCTTGCGGCGCCGAAGCTGCCACTGGGGGTCATCTCCGGACTCAAATGGCACCCGAGCCGGGCCGAACTGGCGTTCACGCTCAGCTCCGCCCGTGCGCCCAGCGACGTCTACTCGGTGGAGCCGGCGACGGGAGCGGTGACGCGCTGGACGGCGAGCGAGACGGGCGGGTTGGATCCGGAGCGGTTCGTCGAGCCGGAACGGGTGCGGCTGCCGAGCTTCGATGGGCTCGAGATTTCGGCGTTGGTCTACCGGCCGGATGCGGCGCGGTTTCCGGGCCGGCGGCCGGTGGTGGTGAGCATCCATGGCGGACCGGAGTCGCAGGCGCGTCCGGTGTTTCAGGGGCGGAACAACTACTACCTGAACGAGCTGGGGGTGGCGGTGGTGTATCCGAACGTGCGCGGTTCGAGTGGGTACGGCAAACGCTTCCTGACCCTCGATAACGGCTACCTCCGGGAAGATGCAGTGCGAGACCTTGGCGCGCTGCTGGACTGGATCCAGCGCGACGCGGGGCTCGAGGCGACGCGCGTGGCGGTGCTGGGGGGCAGTTACGGAGGGTACATGGTGTTGGCTTGCCTGGTGCATTACGGGGAGCGGCTGCGCGCCGGGGTGGACGTGGTGGGCATCTCGAACTTCGTCACGTTCCTGACGCGCACCCAGGATTATCGGCGCGACCTGCGCCGGGTCGAGTACGGCGACGAACGGGATCCGGCCATGCGCGCCTTCCTGGAGCGGATCTCGCCGGCGACGCAGGCGCGCCGGATTCGGCAACCCTTGTTCGTGGTCCAGGGCCTGAACGATCCGCGCGTGCCGGCCACGGAGTCCGAGCAGATGGTCCGAGCCATTCGCGAGCAAGGGGGCACGGTGTGGTACTTGCTGGCGCGGGACGAAGGGCACGGCTTCGCGAAGAAGCGGAACCAAGACTACCAATTCCTGGCCACGATCCAGTTCCTCGAACAGCACTTGAGTCCGGCGCCCGAGCTAGGTCCGGAGGCGCCGTCGCGCTAGCGGTTGCGAGGGCTCGAGGCGGTTGCCTAGCCGGCGGGGGCGGGTTGGGGGGCCTTGCCGCCGTTGAGGAGGAACAGGGCCGCCATGCGGATGGCAAGCCCGTTGGTGACTTGCTCGAGAATGACCGACTGCTCGCCATCGGCCACCTCGCTGTCGACCTCGACGCCGCGGTTGATGGGCCCGGGATGCATGATGAGGACGTCGGGTTTGGCGGCGGCGAGGCGTTGGCGATTGATGCCGAACAGGCTGGTGTACTCGCCCAAGCTGGGAAACATGGACTTGCGCTGGCGCTCGTGCTGGATGCGCAGGAGGTTGATGACGTCGGCGGCTTCGATCGCCTCTTCCAAGACGTGGGTAACCCGGCAGCCCAACTCGGCGAAACTGCGGGGGACCAGGGTGGGGGGGCCGCAGAGGGTGACCTGGGCGCCGAGTTTTTGCAGACCCCAGATGTTCGAGCGCGCCACCCGACTGTACAAGATGTCGCCCAAGATGGTCACCTGCAACCCCGCCAGGCGCCCCTTCTTCTCGAGCATGGTGAACAGGTCCAGCAAGCCCTGGGTGGGATGCTCGTGGGCGCCGTCGCCGGCGTTCACCACGTGCGCCTGCAAGACTCGCGCCAGGAAATGCGGCGCGCCGGCCGCGCTGTGCCTGATCACAATGAAATCGGCGTTGAGCGCCTCGAGGTTGCGCGCGGTGTCCTTGAGCGTTTCCCCCTTCTTGAGCGACGATGCCTCGGCGGTGAAATTGATGATGTCGGCGCTGAGGCGCTGCGCCGCCAATTGGAAGCTGGTGCGGGTGCGGGTGGACGGCTCGACGAAGAGGTTCACCACGGTCTTGCCGTGCAGGGCGGGCACCTTCTTGATGACCCGTTCCCCCACGGCCTTGAAGGCGCGCGCGGTCTCGAGGACAGTCTGGATTTCCTCGGCCGTGAGGGACTGAAGGTCGAGCAGGTCTTTGCGGGTCCAGCTCATCGGGTGCGATGCGAGTTACGCCGGGGTTTCTCGAGCAACACACGCCAGTTGCGCCGTCCCTCGGCCAGTTGAACCTCGACCTGGTCATCCGGCGCGGTGGCGACCTTCTTGCCGACGAAGTCGGCGGCGATCGGCAGCTCGCGGTGGCCGCGGTCAATCAGCACGGCCAGTTGGATGCGCTTGGGTCGGCCCAGGTCGTTCAGGGCGTCGAGGGCGGCGCGCGTGGTGCGCCCGCTGTAGAGGACGTCGTCCGTGAGCACGACGGTCTTGCCGGCCACGTCGAAGGGGATCGAGGTGGGGTGGACTTTAGGGGCCAACTGGTGCCCGAGGTCGTCCCGGTGCATGCTGATGTCCAACTCGCCGACGGGGACGTCATGGCCCCAGAGGCGCTTGAGTTGCGCGGCGAGGTGGGTGGCGAGGGTCACGCCCCCGGTCTGCACCCCCACGAGCACGACCTCCGCCTGCGGCCCGTTGCACTGGGCAATCTGCCCAGCCATGCGCGTCAAAGCTCGGCCGATCGCGCCGGCGTCCATCACCAACTGCGGTTTACTCATGCGTCACCGAGATGAACTACGCGTTGGCGGTCGGGCGCGCCGCAAACCACGGTCAGGCTGGGCCCGGCTTCTGGCGCCGCGACTTGCGCCAGCCGGTTCGGTATTTCACAATCCAATCGGTGAGGGCGCGCTCGAAGCCGATGTCGTGGCCCACCTTTTCGGACTCGAGCCACTTGTGCTTCAGGATTTCCTCTCGTTCGGCGAGGAACTCCTGGTACAAGGACAGATTCTTCAGCGAATTGTCGCTATCCATGACCGCCATGACCGCCGCCATACACATGCCACTTGCCCGCAGGGCCACTCCCCTCGCCGGCTGCGGAAACTGCAACCGGCCCGATATTTACTGGCCCTCCAAGGTCTGACAACCACTTTCTGCGCCACTTTCTGCGCCCCTGTTGATAATGGACTCGACCAGGCTCTCGCACCAACTCAATCCTGGTGACACGTTGGCGACGATCTCCGGGTGCCGTGTCAGCCGATGCGCTTCGGCAACGGCTGCCGAACCGGCAACCGCTTGGAGACAATCTCGCTTCGATCGGTCCGTTTCGATGGCCACCGGTTTGTCGAGTGCGCCTTTCGGAACGCTGGTTCAGGCCCAAACCGGCGCGTTCTGCCGGGCAAAGGCCTCGAAGGCAATCGGCGTTCGTCCGATCACGGTTTCCACATCTCGAGTGATCGCCGCCATGTAGCCCGCTCGGACGGCGCTATAGAGCACGCCGACGTAGTGCACCGCGCCTTCCGGCAGACCGGCGTCCCTCATCCCTTGGAGCATGTCGGCTTCTGAAATGGCCTGGTAGGCAATCTTCTTGCCCGAGACCTTGGAGAGGATCCCCGCGACCTTCGCGTGGTCGAGGGCTTCCGGCCCGGTCAAATTGTATGCTTTGCCCGTGAGTTCCCTCTGGAACGCAACGGCCGCCACCTCGGCAATATCCAGCACCGAGATGAAACTCGTCTTGCCATCGGCGCCCGCCAGGAAGATGCCGCCCTGTTTGAGCATGGGAGCCAGGAACCCGGTGGAGAAGTTCTCCATGAAGAAGTTCGGCCGGAGGATGGTGTAGGGCACGCCTGACGCCATCAAGCGGCGTTCCACGATGCGCAACGGCGCCTGTTCGACTGCGTCCACGCCCAGGGCGGAAGCGAACACGATGTGCCGAACACCCTGCGCCTTGGCGAGGTCGATGATCGGTGCCAGTTTGGCGGGCGCTTCCGCGTCGAGGGGTGGCGCAATCAGGAACAGGCCATCCACCCCCTGCAACGCGGCTGCGTGGCTGGCCTGGTCTTCGTACGCGAAGCGCACCGGCTCGACGCCCGCGGCAGCGGGCAGCTTGTCGGGAGTACGGGCGGCGGCACGGACTCCGAAGCCTTTGGTGTTGAGAGCGGTGACAACCGCCCGGCCGAGATTACCGGTGGAACCGGTGACGAGGATCTTTTTCATTGGGGACTTATTTGTATGTTGCATTGTTACGGTTTAGGTGAAAAAGGGGTCATGGGGAACTGCCCAACACGTCGTTGAGCACGTCGGCGATCGTGGTGCGGTCCAGTTCGGCTTCCATGGCGGCCTGGGCTTTCTGGTAGTGTGAGCCAAGGCTACGCTGGATCCTGCGGCCTACGGGGCAGAGGACATTGGGCTGCTGGCTGTGCAGGGCGAAGACGGCGCCTGGCCGAACGATCTGGTAAAGCCCGCCCAGGGTGATTTCCTTGGGCTTGGCCAGCAGTTCCCAGCCGCCGTTCACACCCGGCTGCGACGTCACCAGACCCGCCCTGCGGAGCACGGCTAGAATGCGACGAATCACCACGGGGTTCGTATTGACGCTGCCCGCGATAAACTCGGAGGTCAACGGCTGGGGATGCTGGGCCGCCAGCAGGCACAAGACGTGAATCGCCACCGTGAAACGACAGTTCACCATAGCATAGCTTCAACGCGAACAGTCTATGTTACGATTTCGGGCGTGTCAAGTTCCCCGGATGGCGCTGCCGAAACGAGCCGGACCCGCAGTTGACTGATGCCCACTGGAATGAAGAACGTCTGAGCAGAGCTTGCCAAGGATTCGAGAGAGGGAGAGTGCCTTGCTTCGTCTATTGAAGCCACATGTTCTTGATTTCCTTTTCCAGCGCCTTGAACTGCGGATCGCCGGTGACAAGTTCGGCCTTGAGCTTCTTCGCCAGCGCGGCAGCGAAGGCGTCGGCAAGGCTGAGGCTGAAGCGGGATTTGAAGTCCGCCGCCATGTCGGCCAGTTCGCGGTCCGCCGGATGGAATTCGATGGGCAGGGCAACGAGGATTTTGGCGGCTTCGGCCCAGGCGTCCGCGCCGTCCTTGCGCAGGATCATGTATTTGGCCTCGGCGTAGTTCACCTCGGTGATATGGACGAACTTGTCCGCCTTGCTGGCTTTCTGCAGGAGTTCCTTGACCGGCACGCCCGCCGGCTCGCCCCGGAAATAGGCGATGAGGGCGAAGCTATCGAGAACCGTGGCGGGCATACTTGGCTCCCTGCTTCTCGCGTTCCTCGCGTTTGTGCTCGGCCCATTCCTCCGCCAGCGGTTTGTCGTCGGGCTTGCGCTTGAGCAGGCCAAACCCGCGCTCGATCGTGGCCGCCGTCACCGGCTTGAGCAGAATGCCCTCGCTGGTGGTCGTGACGATGGCGCGCGTGCCATCCTCAATGTGGAAGAGTCTGCGGAAGCGAAGCGGGATGACCACCTGCCCCTTCGTGGTGAACCAAACCGTGTCGGCTTGTTCAGTCGCCTTCATCGCTGAAAGTATGACTATGGCCCACAAGTCCGTCAAAATGCATTTTGTAAGACTTTGTTCGAACGTCCGAAAACTGTCGTAGCGCAGGAGCAGAGTGCGGTTTTCCTCGTTGATCTCGCCGCTGGACACGGGGGCCTCATGTTCCAGTTGCTCGCTTCTTACGGCGAAGGTGTCCTCGTCCAACTCGCCGCGTTCAAGTTGCTCGAACAGCTCTTCGCGAGCCAGTTCCAGTTCGTTGGGCGCGTCGGGCTGTGGCTCGGGCGCCGTCACGGCCTCGGACATTTCGCGAGACTTGACGGGGCCAGGCCGGCGTTGGCCGAACCGCCGCTCGTGCAGACCCCGCACCCAATCTTCGACGGACGCCTTCCAGGGCTGTCGCGGGTTGGGAATGTTCTTGATGAGCGAGCGGGGCGACAGGCCGAGCTCCTTCGCCATGCGGAGCGCCTCATCGGTAATAGCGGAGCGGCGTTTCGCTTCCGACCAGTCGTTCTCTCGGTGGTTGCCCATAGATCTCGGGGGGAGCCGGGTGTCAGGGTTTCTCGACAAACCACGGGTTGGCCAACGAGTCCGTGGTGAAGAAGGCCAGCATCAGCTCGGCGACTTTCTGCCGGCCGGAATCGCTCGGATGCACGCCGTCGGCGACGAAATCCGCGCGTTCCCAGACCAGCGCGTCGAGCTTGCGGCCGTTGGTGCCGTCGGCCCAGAGGTACGGGCCCCAGAGCAGCAGCGGCGACCGGGTGAGCGCGAGGTCCTCATCGCCCTGCATCTGCCGCTGGATGAGCCAACGCGCGGCAAACGCGCTTTCGTACGCGTACGGCTCGGGATTCAGGCCCCCGACGGCGTACCCGCCGTAGATACGGCTGCCCAGATAGACGATCCGAAGATTGGGAAACTGCGCCTTGGCATGGTGCAGCACAGCGAGCGTGTCGCGCTCGAGCTTGCGCCCGTGATCCAGAAGCGAACCGGTCGGCCCTTTGTTGGCCAGCTTCACCCAGGCCACCTGCACCTGTCGCGCCGAAACGCCCGCCCGCGCCAACCGGCGGCGCGCTTCCGCCCAAGGCGGCGCGTCCGGGGGCGCCCATTCCGCCATGGCCTGGCCGCCTTGCGCGCAATCGACGATGGCCACCCGGGTCGACTTGAGCGGCGAGCGGTCGGCGATCTGTTTGAAGCGGGAAAACTCCTGGGTCGCGTTCGACATGCTGATGGCAACGAACCCGATGACGCCCGCTGCTGCATCCGCCTCGCCCTCGGCGTTGAGCGGGCGGATCTGAGCCAGTTCGGCCTCCGCCGCCCGGCGGTGGGCGTCCGGGGGCGTGTTGCGTCCGCCGCCATACAGGCCGCCGTCCTGGCCTTCATACGGCTCGGTTGACGAAAGGTCCGTGAGCGGCGTGAGATGGTCGGGCGCCGGCCGCTGGTTGGTCAACCGCCCGCCGCCGCCGCCAGCGCCAGCCCGGCGCGCGGCCATGGCGCGCTCGAGATAGGCGCTTTCCTCCGGGGACAGCCTCAGGCCGTTCTGGCGCTTTTGGATGAGCTGACGGGCCTTATTGAAGTCAAGGGGTTCACCGCTGGACTGGCTCTGGAGTGAGATCCAGCCGAACAGGAGCAGGCTGGCAACGATGGTTCTCGAGTTCATGGTGTTAAGCGGACATGACATGCACTTGGTTTCAGTCCCGAATCCTTAGCGTAGTGCTTGAGGGCTGCCATCGCGGGTGAAACCCGGCAGGTTCCCTGTGGGGCGCTGGGGCGCGGGGCGTCAGGCCCGCTTGGCGGACGTGACCATCCGCGCTCCGCTTCGCGACGGATTCTGGCCTCAGCGCATTCCGCTGATTCGTCATCGGCTCGGACAAACGACGCGGACAAGTCTGACGTTGTCCCATGGCACTTGGGGTGATACTCTGCGCTTCAAAGAACTGCAACACCGTCGTCACCAGCCGAACCTCGACCCTGCACCGGCCTGAGCGTGAACCACACTATCTCGGAGACAAACCCATGGTCGAACTCCTGACGCTGGTCTGGCTGTTCCACACCGATCAGCCGCCCCTGAGCACCCTCAGTGTTCAAGCGCCGCAAGCCGAAATCGCAGCCCCCACGAATGGCCCCGGCAGTTTCACCCTCAAGCTGACGTTAGACTTGAAGCGGTTCGAGGGTGAAAAAGAAGTCCTCGAGATCCCGGAGGTTCTCCGCGTGCGGTTGCACCAGCATGACCCCGGCGATCGCACCCGTCAGAATTACCCGGCCTACCAACTCGCCGACGGTTCGGTCCCGGTGCTCGAGGCGACGCTTGTCCTCCACTCCCTCGAGCATCCGGACTGGAAGGACATGACCATCGGCATTCCGCTCGCGATGCTCGAGCGGTGGGAAGGGGAGCACGAGCTCGTCCTGCACTTCTCGGGCCCGGACTGGAAACTCTACGTCGACGGCGCCATGCTCGATAACGACTTTCCGTTCGGCTATCCGCGCTGGCCGGAGCGAACCGTTTGGACGCTGGACGGCGAGTATGGGCGGAGCGCGGCGCTCTATCTCCCCGGCATCCGGCCCGAGTCGCGGCGCGTGCCGCCTCCCCGCACGGCGCCCGGGATTCAATACTGGCTCCCCCAAGGACACAACAACTGGGTCGGTGACGTGGCCACCCTCTCCCACCAAGGGCGCTATCATCTCTTCTACCTGTACGACCGCCGCCATCACCAAAGTAAGTTCGGGTGCGGCGCGCATTACTTCGAGCACCTCTCAACCCAAGACTTCAAGACCTGGACCGAGCACGAGGCGGCGACGCCGCCGGAAGAACAATGGGAATGCATCGGCACCGGCGCGCCGTTCGTCTTGAATGAGCAGTTGTGCCTCAGTTACGGTCTGCACACCACCCGCGTCTATCCCCAGGCCAAAACCACCCTCCCTGCGCAATGGGAGTATCTGCAACGGAACGGGCGCACGGGTCGGTTCGACCGGAACACCGCACCGGGAGTGCCCGCCGGGTCGACCTACGCCGTCAGCCTGGACGGCGTCGCGCGATTCCGGAAATCGGGTGTCATGTTTCATCCGTGCGAAAACCCAACCGTCTACACCGATCCCAGCGGTCGGCTGCGACTGCTGGCGAACTACCGTTCCCAAGGCATCTGGGAATCGGACGCGATCGACGGGGGGTGGCGCTGCGTCAGCCCGCAGTTTCCGCCCGGAGGCGACTGCACCTTCTTCTTCCGGTGGGGCGAGTTCGACTACATCATCGGCGGGTTCACCGGGCTTTGGTCCAAACCGGCCAGCGCGCCCGACTCGGCTTATGAAGATCTGGCGCGGCAGGGGCTGGACTTCTACGACGGGTCGAACGTGCCCTCGGTGGCGCAAATCGCCGGTGGCCGCTTCCTCATGGCGGCCTGGATTCCCATCCGCGGGTGGGGTGGGAACCTGCTCATCCGCGAGCTGATTCAGTTCCCCGACGGGAGGATCGGCTCGAAGTGGATGAAGGAAATCACCCCTCCCACCGCGGCGCCGCGGGCACTGGCGACCGCCGTGACCAACACGGCCGCGTTCCCCACCGAGAGCCAATCGTTTCTGCTCGAGTGCCACATTTCACCTTTCCGGCAGACTCCGGGCCAGTTGGCCATCTCGTTCCTGCCCAGGAGCGGAGTGCAGGCTGCTTGCGAACTGCAACTTCACCTGGGGAACCGGCGCGCCCAATTCGGTCCCGTTTCAGCCCATGGGTTGCCGGAGCGGCAGAAGTCGTTGCGGGAGGGCGGGGCGCCGCACCACGCTGGCAACTACGCGATCGAGAATCTTCTGGGCGTCGACCAACCGTTCACCCTGCGCGTCATCGCCCAACACTCCCAGAAGATCGGCGGATCCCTCGTGGACGCGGAAATCGCAGGCCAGCGCACGATGATTTCCTATCGTCCGGAATTGACCGTGGGTCGGCTTCAGTTCCGGGTGGAAGGGGTCCAACTCGACCGGGTCCAAATCGCGCCGCTCAAGGGACGAGATGGCTGAACCCTGCGGTCGCTGACCCCAGACCGGGCCCTCCCGGCGCCGAAAGCCCGCGGACCTACTTCGGTTGGGCCAGGCTCCGGGCCTTCTCGAGGATGACCGGTCGGGCCGCCTCCATCATCTCTTTGAGATCGGCATAGTGGAGGGTGCGTTGAGCCAAGGTGCGCTTGCCGAGCGCGCCCAGGAACCGGCCCTCGAACTCCCGGAAATAAGAGCCGTAGATGTGGTAGCTGTCGACCATGTGACAGTACCGACCTACCGTCACCGGACGCCCGGTCAACTCGGCAATGCGGACAGCCATGCGCTGCTGGAGCTGCACCAGCGCGAAGATGTTCATGAAGGCCGCCTTGTAAGCGTCATTCGAGCGGAACCGCACGTTCAGGCTCAGGACCGCCTGGCCCTCCTGCTCGAGCAGCCGACACCAAAGGCTCTGCAAGCAGGCCGGGTCGTAGCAGTCGTTGTCCTCCCACACCTTCCAGGTGATGGCTTGGGCCCGGCGGGTGTGCGGAGTTTTGGCCAACTTTTGGCACAGACCCTCGATTTGGTCGATGGGCGACCGACCGGGGACTTCGTAGCCGAACAAGCGCTGATGGTACGTGTACTCCCAGCGCGTGTCGGTCGGATCCTGCGGGTCGCGCACCAGGTGATCCTTGATGCCCTCACACACTTCCATGACGTACTCCTGCAACTCGAGCGGGCCGCCAGGAAAATCCTTGTGGATCATCGGCTCGCGCAGCGGATCGGCGATGCTGACGATCATGGTGGCGTCTTTGCTGGGCGGATCGCCCGGTTTATCGTACTCGGTGGCGAGGTTACAGCCGTGCTCGTGAAGCGCGATCAAGCTCAGCTCCCAAGCCTGTGCAATGCTCTCGCCTTCCACGTGCAGAATCGGTATGCCTTTCATGCGGTGCTGCGATGCCGTTTGCGGGGCTGCGCCCCCACTCTGACCGAACCACGACGACACGACCATCGTGCCACAGCCGAGGTCCAGGTCGGCTCTCAGCCTCCCTCCCCGCCTCCGATTTGGCAACCCGAATGCTCGCCGAATGCGTGCTGAGCGCGGCCGGTGGCGCCACTGCGGCGCGATCGGGCGCGGGTGGGCTGGGGACCGGGGCGCCGGGCTCGAGTCTTCGCCGGCCCACCTCCAACCAAGCGACGACCGGGAGCACGGTACGGCGCTTCCCGTCTAACGCCTAAGCGCCGCAACCGTCTAAGTCGCTATGAAATGCCGCCTGCTCTCCCTCCTGGCCTTGGCCCTGGCCGTCGGACCCGCCCTCGCCGATGGCCTCATCATCGTCCACGACCCCTTCCCCATGCCGCGCATCCCGCCGCCTCACCCCGTGCCCCCGCCTTGGCCCGGGCCGCGGCCGCCCCAACCCCCACCCCCGCGTCCGGCGCCCCCGCCACCCCGGGTGTACACCTTCGCCCCGCTTGCGGTCCGGTACCATCATGTGGACATCAAGGTGCGGGACCAGGTGGCCGTGACCGCGGTCGATCAGGAGTTCTACAACCCCAACGACCGTACGCTGGAAGGCACCTACATCTTCCCCGTTCCCAAAGGCGCTCAGCTCGACAAGTTCAGCATGGACATCAACGGTCAGCCCGTCGCAGCGGAGCTGTTGCCGGCCGAAAAGGCGCGCAAGATCTACGAGGACATCGTCCGCCAACACCGCGACCCGGCCCTGCTCGAATACGTGGGGCGCGACACCTTTAAGGTGCGCATCTTCCCCATCGAGCCGCACAGCAAGAAGCGGGTCCAGCTCTCCTACACCCAGGTCCTCCCGGCCGACGCCGGCCTGGTCCGTTACCTTTACCCCCTCAACACCGAGAAGTTCTCCGCCCAACCCCTCGCCAGCGTCCGACTCGCGCTCGACCTCGAAGCGCAACGCGCCCTCAAGTCCATCTACTCCCCGAGTCATAAAGTCGAGATCCAGCGGCACGGCGACCACCGCGCCACCGTCCGCTTCGAGGCCAGCCAAGTCAGGCCCGACACCGACTTCCAGCTCTTCTTCGCTCTCGAACCCGGCCCGGTCGGCCTCAACCTCATGACCTACCGCACCGGTGCCGATGCCGGCTACTTCCTCTTGCTCGCGGCGCCCGCCTTCGACACGCGGGGCGAGCCGGCCCAGCCGAAGGATGTCGCTTTGGTGCTCGACACCTCGGGCTCGATGGCCGGCCAAAAGCTCCAGCAAGCCAAGCTGGCCCTGCGCTTCTGCGTCGAAAACCTGAACGACGCGGACCGGTTCGAGGTGATCCGTTTCTCGACCGAGACCGAGCCACTCTTCGGCAAGCTCGTCCCCGCCGAACGCGCCAACCGCGAGCGCGCCGCCCAATTCATCGCAAACCTCCGCCCGATCGGTGGCACCGCCATCCACGACGCGCTCCAACTAGCCCTCGCGGCGCGACCGACCACACACGAGCGACCGTACCTGGTCATTTTCTTGACCGACGGCCGGCCCACCGTGGGCGCGACCGACACGGACGCGATCGTGGCCGCGGTCAAGGGCGTCGGCCAGGGTGCCCCGCGGATCTTCTGTTTCGGCCTCGGTCACGACGTCAACACGCACCTGCTGGACCGCATCGCCGAAACCACTCACGCCTCCAGCGCCTACGTCCTTCCCGACGAAGACCTCGAAGTGAAGCTGTCGAACTTCTACGCCAAAGTGAAAGACCCCGTGCTCGCCAACCTCAAGCTGATCTTCCCCGCCGACATCCGCCCCACCCAGCTCTACCCATCGCCGTTGCCTGACCTCTTCCGCGGCGAGCAACTGGTCCTGGCAGGACGCTACACCGGCCCAGGCCGAGGCCAACTCGCCCTCGAGGGAACCGTTCAGGGGAAACCCCGCCGCTTCGAGTTCGACGCCCAATTCCCGGGAAACGCCACCGAGCACGAGTTCATTCCCCGGTTGTGGGCCACGCGCCGCATCGGGTTCTTGCTGGATGAAATCCGGCTGCGCGGCGAGAGCGCCGAGCTGCGCGACGAGGTGAGCGAGTTGGCGCGCCAGTACGGCATCGTCACACCCTATACCGCGTACCTCATCCATGAAGACGAACAACGGCGCCGCGTCCCCTTAGCCCAGCAATCGCTGCCCCAGTTCGACACCGACCGCGCCGCCTTCGAGCTTAGCCGGCAGTCGTACGACGCCTTCAAGCAAGATACCTCGGGCGCCGCCGCCGTGGCGGCCGCCCGCTACGGTCTCGCCAATCGGGCCGCCACCCAGGTCGCCGAAGCCCTCGCCCAGGGCAATGCCGAAGCCGATCGCTCCCTCCGGATGATGCTCCGTGCAGGTTCGGTCGCGCCGAGTCGCCCCACCCCGGCCGCGCCTCAGGCGCCTTTCCTCGCCACCGCGCCAGCGCCCAGCGGCGGCACGCCGGTGGTCACCGCGCCGGCGCCCGCCCGGAGCGCTGGGCTGCCGGACGCAACCGCCGTGGCTACCCCGGCCAACATTCTCGAGTATACCCAGCAGAACCGTTTCGTGAACGGTCGAACCTTCTTCCTCAACGGCAACCAGTGGGTCGACACCCGCGTGCAAACTCTCTCGCAGCCGAAGCAAGTCCGCATCCCGTTCAACTCCGCCGAGTACTTCGACCTCTTGCTCCGAAACGCAGAGGTCCGACCCTGGCTGGCCCTCGGCCAAAACGTTCAGTTCGTCCTCGGCGATACGGTCATCGAAGTGTACGAGTGAGCGCCTGCACCCGCCGGCCCGTGGGCTAGGTTCCCGGCCCTCGCCCAGCCGTGCCGAAGGCGCCTAGGGTCCGGCCCGTCGCGCCCCGCACGTGCTTCGCCCGGCTTCGACCAACCGGCCGCCGGCCGCCGGCCGCCATTCTCTGCTTGTCAGGCGGGCGCGGCCTGCTATGGCGTAGGGCATGTCAACGCTGCCGCACACACTCGCACTGGCTCGGCTTCTCCGGCGCACGGTCGGTCGTTCCTGCTGGATCGCTAGCCTTGGGGGGCTGGCGCTGGCCGCCCCCTCTCCCATCGAACTGCATCCGGACAATCCCCATTACTTCCGCTTTCGCGGGCAACCCACCGTGTTGATCACTTCGGGCGAGCACTACGGCGCCGTCTTGAACCTGGACTTCGATTATCGGAAGTACCTCGAAACGTTGGCGGCGGATGGCCTCAACCTGACGCGCACCTTCACCGGTGCCTACGTCGAGCCGGCCGGCGCCTTCAACATCACACGAAACACCCTCGCACCCGCGCCCGGCCGATTCATCAGCCCCTGGGCCCGCAGCGACCAGCCCGGCTACGCCAACGGCGGTAACAAGTTCGACCTCGCCCGCTGGGACCCCGCCTACTTCGCCCGCCTGAAGGATTTCCTGGTGGCGGCCAGCCGGGCCGGCGTGGTGGTCGAACTGAACCTCTTCTGCCCGTTCTACGAGGACTCGCAATGGCGTCTGAGCCCGATGAACGCCGCCAATAACGTCAATGCCGTCGGCGCCGTGGCGCGCACGAATGTCTACACGCTCGACCGCCACGGCGGCCTGCTCCCCATCCAAGAGGCGCTCGTGCGCCAGCTCGTCACCGAACTCAAGGATTTCGATAACCTCTATTACGAGCTGTGCAACGAGCCCTACTTCGGCGGGGTGACCCGCGCCTGGCAACACCGCATCGCGGACGTGATCGCGGCGACCGAACAGGCGCTGGGCGTGCGGCACCTCATCTCCCAAAACGTCGCCAACGGCAGCGCCCGCATCGCCGAGCCGCATCCCGCCCTCTCCATCTTCAACTTCCATTACGCCACCCCGCCCGACGCCGTCGCCCTCAACTACGGTCTTAACAAAGTCATCGGCGATAACGAGACCGGCTTCAACAGTACCAACGACGCCCCCTACCGAATCGAGGGCTGGGATTTCCTCATGGCTGGCGGCGGGCTCTTTAACCACCTCGACTATTCCTTCGCGGTAGGACACGAAGACGGTTCATTCCTCTACCCGAGTTCGCAACCTGGAGGCGGCAACCCAGTCCTCCGCCGACAACTCGGCTTCCTCAAGCAGTTCCTGCTCCGATTCGATCTCCTGGCCTTGCAACCGGCCCCGGCCCTGATCGTCGCCGTCGCCCCAACCCCCTACACCGCCCGCGCCTTGGCCCAGCGTGACGACGCCTGGGCAATCTATGTGGCCCACCCACCCAAGGGTCGTAAGTGGAACCAAGGACCCCTCCCCACCGAGACCGCCCGCCTCGAGCTCGATCTGCCGCCCGGTTCTTACAGCCCCGAGTGGCTCAACCCACGCACCGGCGCCTCCGAACTCGGTGACACCGTCCGGCACCGCTCCGGACGCCTCAACCTTACTTCCCCGCCGTTCGTCGAGGACATCGCGCTGCGCTTGGTGCGCGAGCCGTAGCCGGCCCACGCCAGAGGGACCCAGCCGCCGAGCCGCCCGCCGAACTTGCCCCCGTCGGCCCTGGGGGCGGCTTTTCTGGGATGGGGCGGCCGAGGTGAGCGGGCAGGCGAAGGTCTCGCGGTTCATCTTGTGACATAAATACTTCATGCCCTTTTGGTTGCAACGATGCATCGACTGTCGGACACCCTCGCGACAGCCTCAGTACAGCTTTCGGATTGGGCTGCTCAGATTAGTTTGTTCGGATAATGGGCTTGACTAGATCGGACCGTTTCAATACTTGCGGGTGGCATCCGAGATGGTTCCACGTGGACCAGTCTGAACCAGGGCGTCCTATCCGGGACGCCTGAACCGTGACCGAATACTATGTTGCAACGAAACCTGAATGGACCCCGGCTTCTGGGCCTTGCTCTATTGACCCTGTGTGCTGCTGGCGCGCTCGCCAGCGAGGCCGACATCAAGATCCCCGATCTGACGTTGGTGAAGTTCGACGGTTTGGGGGGCGTGACCGGGACGGCCTTGATGTACTTGGGCATCGTCATCTGCGCGATCGGCGCCGCCTTTGGCGTGGTGCAGTACCGGCAGACCAAAGCGCTGCCTGTCCATGAAAGCATGGGCAAGGTCTCCCACACCATCTGGGAGACCTGCAAAACCTACCTCATCCAGCAGGGCAAATTCCTGGCCATCCTCTGGGGCCTCATCGCGCTGTGCATGATCTACTACTTCGGTTTCTTGACCGAACACGTCGATTCCAAGACCCAGCAGGCCATCCCCGGCGGCCGCGTCGCCTTTAACGTGGTCGTCATCCTCTTGTCGTCCATCCTCGGCATCCTCGGCTCGTATGGCGTCGCCTGGTTCGGCATCCGCATCAACACCACCTCCAACTCCCGCGCCGCCTTCTCCGCCTTGCGCGGCAACCCGCTCGCCACCCTCGGCATCCCGCTCCGGTCCGGTATGAGCGTCGGGCTGCTCCTGGTGGCCGTCGAGTTGTTCTTCATGATCTGCATCCTGATCTTCTTGCCCCGCGACCTGGTCGGCCCCTGCTTCATCGGCTTCGCCATCGGCGAGTCCCTGGGCGCGTCCGTGCTCCGCATCTGTGGCGGCATCTTCACCAAGATCGCCGACATCGGCTCGGACCTCATGAAGATCGTCTTCAAGCTCCCCGAGGACGATCCCAAGAACCCAGGGGTGATCGCCGATTGCACCGGCGACAACGCCGGCGACTCGGTGGGACCGACAGCCGACGGCTTCGAGACCTACGGCGTGACGGGCGTGGCCTTGATCGCCTTCCTCGCCTTGGCCCTCGCCTCTACCCCCGCCATCTGCGCCACCCTCATCATCTGGCTGTTCGTCATGCGCGCCCTGATGATCGTGACCTCCCTCGCCTCCTACTTCGGTAACGAGGCCCTCAGCAAGGCCATGTTCGGCGGCAAGAAAGACTTCGACTTCGAGGCGCCGCTCACCCACTTGGTCTGGATCACTTCGGCCGTGTCCATCGCCATCACCTTCATCGCCAGCAAACTCCTCCTGGGCGACTTCAAAGACGCCGCCGGCCAAGCCCAACCGGCCCTCTGGTGGGTCCTCTCCATCATCATCAGTTGCGGCACCGTCGCCGGCGCGCTCATCCCGGAGTTCACGAAGGTCTTCACCAGCACCAACTCCCGCCACGTTCGCGAGGTCACCAACTGCTCCAAGCACGGCGGGGCCTCGCTGAACATCCTCTCCGGATTTGTCGCCGGCAATATGTCCGCCTTCTGGATGGGCCTGGTCATCATGTTGCTCATGTTCACCTCCTACCACTTCTCCCAAAACACCGCCCTGCTGGCGATCATGCCGGAGAAGTACGTCTTCGCCGCCCCCATCTTCGCCTTCGGCCTCGTCGCCTTCGGCTTCTTGGGCATGGGCCCCGTCACCATCGCCGTCGATAGCTACGGACCGGTCACCGACAACGCTCAGTCCGTGTACGAGTTGAGCCAGATCGAGGCCAAGGCCGGCGTCCAAGACGACATCCAGAAAACCTTCGGTTTCCGGCCCGACTTCGAAAACGCCAAGTATCAACTCGAAAAAGGCGACGGCGCAGGCAACACCTTTAAGGCCACCGCTAAACCCGTCCTCATCGGCACCGCCGTCGTGGGCGCAACCACCATGGTCTTCGGCATCATCATCCTGCTCGAAAACCTCTTCGGCGATGTCATCCCCAAACTGAGCATCGTCCAGCCCCAGATCATCCTGGGGCTCATCGTCGGCGGCGCCGTCATCTACTGGTTCACCGGCGCCTCCACCCAGGCGGTCGTCACCGGCGCCTACCGCGCCGTGGTCTACATCAAAGAACACATGAAGCTGGATTCGACCACCGCCTCCGAACAAGACAGCAAAGAGGTCGTCCGCATCTGCACCGTCTACGCCCAAAAGGGCATGTGGAACATCTTCATCGTGATCTTCTGCCTCGCCCTCGCCCTTCCCTTCTTCAACGCTTACTTCTTTATCGGTTACTTGATCGCCATCGCCTTCTTCGGCCTCTTCCAAGCCATCTTCATGGCCAACGCCGGCGGCGCTTGGGACAACGCCAAGAAGATCGTCGAGGTCGACCTCCGCCAAAAAGGCACCGAACTCCACGCCGCCACCGTGGTCGGCGACACCGTGGGCGATCCGTTCAAGGACACCTCCTCCGTGGCGCTCAACCCCGTCATCAAGTTCACCACCCTCTTCGGCCTGCTCGCCGTCGAAATCGCCGTGACCATGAAAGATCAGGGCCTCAAGAACGCCATCGGCGCCTTCTTCTTCATCGTCGCCCTGGTCTTCGTCTACCGCTCCTTCTACGGCATGCGCATCCCCGAGGAAGACGCGGGTACCAACGGCACCCTCATCCTCCCCCACGACGTCCACGGCGCCAAGACCGACATGGCCAAGCATTGAGCCGAGCCCGCGCCCCTAGCCTCGACCCAACAGACCGGCAATCGCCGCGGCCGCGCGCTCGCTAGCGCCCGGCCCGCCCAGGCAACGCATGACCGCCGCCAGCTTGTTCTTCACCTGCTGCCGGCACTCCGGATCCGTCAGCAACATCCACGCCGCACGCTCGATGTTCCAGGCCGTCGCCCGGCCTTGGATGAACTCGGGGTACACGGTCTCGCCCGCGAGCAGGTTCGGCATCGCCAAATGCCGGACTGTCGCTACCTGTTTAGCCGCCAGGTAGGTCGGCCACGACGTCCGGTAAAACACCACCGCCGGCACGCCAAAGTAAGCGCACTCCAGAGTGATCGTTCCGGACTTGGTGATCGCCAAGTCCGCTCCACCCAGCGCTTGCGCTAGACCTCCAACTTGGATCTCGAGCTGAGGCAGAAGCCCAGCCCCCGTGCGATGCTCACCCCCGCGACCTTCCGGGCGAACCACGATGTGCATCCGCCGCGCCGCCGCCGCCGCAATCTGGCCCGCTAACGCCGCCATGCGCTCGTTGGGAACCACCAGCGTCCAGCGCAGCGCACGCATCGGCATGCCCGTCTCCGACACCATCGTGTCGACCGCCGCGGCCATCGCCCCAGCCACCTCGCACAGCATCGGCAAGTGCGCCTTGAGCTCACGCTCCCGGCTGCCCGGAAACAACACCACCCGCCAGACCCTCGCCGCCGGGTCCGGCGCCGCAGCCGGCGCGCCAGTGCCCCCCGGCCCGGCGTGCCCATACCGCTCGCAAATCGGGTGCCCCACAAACTCCGCGCGCAGCTTCGGCACGCGGCGCGCGTACCACGGCGGCTCGAACGGGAACAGGCAAAGTAACCGATCGAGATCCCGCGCCATCCCGTAGGCGCGCCCAGGCCTCGAGGCCCACACTTGCGGGGACACATACTGCACGATCTTCGGTCGCCAATTGCGAAAACCCGCCGCCTGACCCGCGCGCCGGTCGCGTAGGGCGCGCGCCAGTCGACCGTTGAACCCGTGGAAATCCACACACACGATCACCTCCGGTTGCCGCTCGCAGGCCAGCGCCACCAACTGCCGGAACCGGCGTCGCAACTGCCCGTAATGCCGGAGCACCTCGGCTAAACCCACCACCGCATCCTCCGTCAGGTCAAACGCCAACTCGACACCCGCCGCCGCCATCTGCGGGCCGCCTGCTCCAAAGAAACGCGGCGCAAACCGCCGCCCTTCCAGCGCGGGCGTCCGGCGCAAGGCCGCCACCAACTCCGCCGCGAGCAGATCCCCGCTCGGCTCGCCCGCCACCACCATGAAACTGGCCGCGCTCACGGAGCCTGAATCTGCGCCATAATCTCGAACGCCACGTCCAGCGCCCGTTGCGCGGCCTCACCGCTGACGACCGGCGCTTGTCGCGCGATGGCGCACTCGACGAAACTCTCCAGCTCCAACCGGAGCGGCTCCTCCTTCGTGATCGGCACCGGCTCGCGCACGATCCGTTTGCCCCCGAACTGACTCACCAGCGTGGCGTCCTTCCCCGCCAAGAGCTTCTTCCATAGCGACGACTCCGCCTCCTCCTCCCGCGCCACCCGGTACACATAGCCTTCCTGGGCGCGGTAATCGAGCGACACATAGCTCGGCGCCGCCCCGCCGCTGAACACCCGAATCTTCCGCATCCGCTCCGGGCTGACCCGGCTGGCCGTCAGGTTCGCGACGCACCCGTTCGCAAAACGCAGGCGCGCGTTGGCGATGTCCTCCGTCCGGCTAAGCACCGCAATCCCCACCGCATCGACCCGTGTGACCGGGGACCGTACGAACGCCAAGACCACATCCAGATCGTGAATCATCAAATCCAACACCACACCGATGTCCGTGCTGCGCGCCGGATAAGGCGAGAGCCGGTGTCCCTCGATGAAGCGCGGCTCGCGCGCCGCCTCCTGCAAGTACCGAAAAACCGGGTTGAACCGCTCCACGTGTCCAACCTGCAACAGACAACCCTGCTCCCGGGCCAACCGCACCAGCTCCGCCGCTTCGCCCGCCTGGTCCGTCATCGGCTTCTCCACCAACACATGTCGGCCTCGGGCCAGCAACTCCCGCGCCAACCCATAGTGGGTCGTCGTGGGCGTCACCACGCTCACCGCGTCGGCCCTCGCGGCCACCTCGGCGACCGAGCCCAATACCGGTACCCCGTATCGCTTCCCCACCGCCTGCGCCGCCGCAGTCGCCACGTCCTGCACCCCCACAAAATCCACCTTGCCCGCCGCCGCGAGGACCGCGTAAACCCGGGCGTGCTCCTTGCCCAGCGCCCCCGTGCCCACCACCGCCACCTTGAGCCTCGCCGACATCTCCCGCACCTAGAGTCTAGGCAACAAGCGGAGCACGGGCTCGCTCGGCCGGGCGATGACATGAGCGGCGATCAGTTTGCCCAGACCCTCGACCTTCGCCTGGCCGGCAGCGATGGCGGCGGTCACCGCCGACAGATCGCCCTCCACAATCACGGTCACATAGCCTCCGCCAAGTTTCTCTTTGCCGACCACCTCGACCTGGGCAGCCTTGCAGGCCGTATCGATCGCCTCGAACACGGCCGTGAACCCTTGGGTTTCAATGAAGCCTAGCGCGGCGGGAGATGCAGAGCTCATAGGATGCAGGGAAACCGAGACGCCGGGCCCGAGTCCCGGAGGTGAGTCCCCGGGCGCGGCCGCCTCGAAAACCACGGGTTGTTCGATCAACGGGTTGTACTCGGGAGCAGCATGAACGGCCGCCCCCGCGGCCACGTCGAGTTGTGTCAACACGGTCGCGAGCGGGCGGCCCTGCCACGCGGCCGCGGCTCGCTCGCCAGCCGCTACCGCAGCTTGAACCGCCGCGGTGGGGCCGCCGATCTTCACCACCACACCGCAGAGATCGTTCAGCTCGACTTGAAGCACTCGGATCGAGGCCGCCTTGCTCATGGCGTCGATCGCCACCATGGCCGGCGTCAGCCCGTGAGTCTCCAGCAGCCCAATCGTGCCAGTCACACGACTCCTCGTTGGCGCAAGGCCGCCAGCACTTCGCTCGTAATCGTCGCCACCCGCTGTGCCTCGGGCCGCGGCTGGCGCGGTGGACAGCCCTCTGCCGGCGGCTCAACGTAGCCGAAGTCAGCCAAAATGCACCGCAGCAGACCTTGCAGCTTGTCCCGATGAACCTGCTGCGTGGGACTCAACGGCTGACGACTCCGCCCCAGGACAAAACCCCTTAGCTCGACCGCGGCGCGAAATCCTTCCGGGAAATCCGCGGAGTAAAGCATCGCGTCGAACAGTTCGAGCAAGCGGTATTGCAGCCGGACCGCTTGCTCGAAGTCCCCTCCCAGGGTGAGGTCGTACATCAGCCGGGTCAACTCCGGCACCACCCCGCTCGTCGCGTGCGTGCCGCCGTCGGCGCCCACCAACAGCATGGGCACCAGCACCGCTTCCCAGCCCGTCAAAAATGAAAACTCCGGGCGCATCGGCCGAATCGCGGCGATCATCCGCATCATAAACGCCAGGTCGCCCGACGAATCCTTAATCCCCACCACCCGCTCGTGCTCGGCCAGCCGACAGATGGTCGGCACATCGATCGGGCTGGCAAACATCGGAATGTTGTACAGCGTCACGTCGATCGGGCTCTGCCGGGCTATCTCGTGAAAATAGCTGTAAACCGACTCCGGACTGAGCCGGTAGTAGAACGGCGACACAATCGCCACCGCGCGCGCCCCATACCCGGCATACGCCTCGCACGCCGCCACCGTCTCCCGCACATTGGCCTCGGCCGCACCCGCCAGCACCGGCACCCGCCCCGCCGCCTGCTCGCACACGATCCGTACGATCAACCGCCGCTCCGCCGGCGTGAACCGGATGAACTCCCCGGTCGAACCGTTGGGATAAAGGCCGTGCACACCCCGCGCGATCAGCCAGTCCACATACCGCCGCAGTTCGGCCTCGTGGATCTCCCCCCGCTCGTCCAGCGGCACCAAATGCGGCGTCAGAATGCCCGTGATCTTGGCAGCCATATCACTCCACGGCCCCAGCCGCAGCCCCAGCCCGGACCGATCGCCCGGACCTGGACGGCAGCCGCCGCTGACGGTACGCCCGCAGTCTGACCCGCGGGGCGTCCCCCCAGAGCCCCTCCAAATCGTAGTGCGCGCGCACGTCCGCTCGCATCACGTGCACAATCACATCGAAGTAATCCAATACCACCCAGTTGGTCCGTAGACTGCCATCCGTGGCGCGCGCCCGCAGACTGTGTTCGCCGGCCAGTCGCTCCGTGATCTCATCTACGATAGCCCGCAAGTGCGGCTCGCTCGTGCCCGTCGCCAACACGTAGTAGTCCGTTACCGAGGACAGCTTCCGGACGTCGAGCACGATCAAGTTCTCCGCCTTCTTGTCGTCCGCCAACTCCCGGCAGCGCAGGGCGAGTCGTCTTGCTTCCATCGGCCGTAGCCTGGCGCAAAACCGCTCAGAGATAAAGCCGATTGTTGCGGAGGGCCTCCGCCACCGCGGCCGGCACCAAACCGTCCACCGGTTGGCCCGCCTTCAGACGCTCCCGCACCTGCGAGGCAGAGACGCCCAGCGGAAATCCACGCAACTGCCGGGCCCGAAACGGAGCCGGCACGCCCCCCAGCGCCTCCCCTGGACGCGGGATCACCACCATCTCGACCAACCCCGCCAATTCGTCCGCAGCTCGCCACTTGGGCAACTGCGCTACATGATCGGCCCCAATCAGGTACCCCAGCCACGCCCGCGGGAAGCGCCGGGCGTACTCCCGCACCGTATCGATCGTGTACGAAACCCCACCCCGCCGGATCTCCTGATCGTCGACCTCGCACCTCGTCCACCCCGCCAAGGCCAACCGCAACCACCGCAGCCGATCCACCGCAGGCGCCAGTTCCACCACCGGCTTGAAGGGCGACTGCGACGCAGGAATAAAGAAGAGCCGGTCCAGAATCAGCTCCTCCATCGCCGCCCGGGCCACGAGGAGGTGCCCCAGGTGAACCGGATTGAAGGAACCGCCAAATAGACCGAGTCGTTGCACGCGTGGAATCTGAATCACTCGCTCCCGGTAAGCGACCCCAAAACCCATGCCAGTTCCCCGCGGCACCCCGGTCGGCCATCGTCCACCACCCGCTGAGGCCCACAAGAATCGTGTCAACTACTATAACCATGGCAGATAAACGTCAGGTGCAGCCCTCCTCGCCGCCCAGGTGCTCGCCCAGATCCTCCCCCCGCACCCCCCCGGCCGGCTAGCTTAACCCGGACCGCCCCACAGGGCCAAGGCCAAGGCACTCCAGGTGCGGAAGTTCTGAATTTGGCGCTCCCCCCCCGAAGGTGCCGGCAGCACAAGTCACCGTGGGCACCCACGAGAGAATCAACCGAGTGTGCGCAGGACCCGCTTGAAATAAGGATCGAGAGGCGACTTCCGCCACGAATCCTAATGGAAGTTCCGCTATCAGCCCCCCCCCTGCCCCACCTTGCTAGGAGGGTGGTCCTTAGCTTAGTATGCCAGGTTCGTTAAACTTGACACGACTGTTGTCTGAGATCCGGCGAGCTCATAACGGAACGTTACCTTAGGAAGAACAACACCAACATCTGTGCGGCTAGGACGCGGAGCAGCATGGTCAGGGGGTAGACTGTGGCGTAGGAGATCGAGGGAGCATCGGAGGCGGCGATCGAGTTGGCAAAGGCCAACGCAGGCGGGTCCGTCATGCTCCCGGCGAGAACGCCGCAAAGGCTAAGGAAGTTCAGGCGGTACACCCACCGGCCAATGAAGCCGACGATCAGCAGGGGCACCAGGGTGATGAGCGCGGCGCATCCCATCCAGTACAAGCCGGGACCGTCGGTGAGGGTCTGCAGGAACTGGTCGCCCGCCTTGAGACCCACACAGGCGAGGAAGAGGGTGATGCCCACCTCGCGGAGCATGTGGTTGGCGCTGAGGGGCATGTAGTAGATCAGGGGACCCAACCGACCGAGTCGGCTCAGGAAGATCGCCACCAAGAGCGGACCGCCCGCCAAGCCCAGTTTGACCGGCGAAGGCACGTTCGGCAGCACGATGGGCCAACTGCCCACGATCACCCCCAGGGCGATGCCCACAAAGATGGGCATGATCTGTGGCGCATTAAGTTGCTTGGGCGAGTCCCCGAGGGCGCGAGCAGCCTTATCGATGGCGGCCGGTTCACCCACCAGCAAGACCGTATCGGCAAACTGGAGCCGGAACCTCGGTCGCGGCGTGAATTCGATTTCCGCGCGGCTGACGCGCGTGACGGTCACGTCATAGACTTTAGGCAGCGCAAGTTCTTCCAGGGTCATCCCTAACACATCCTTACGGGTGATGACCACCCGACGCGTCGTCAGCCGGCTCGGCAAGCTCTTAAGGTCCATCTGCGTTGGGCTGCCGACCACGATCTGGAGGTCCCGGATCTTGTCCGGCGGGCCCACCGCCAAGATGACATCGCCGCTGTGCAGGACCGTGCCAGCCGTGGCGCGAGTGATCTCCTCGCCCTTACGCACGCGTGAGATGATGACCCCCGAATCGCGCAAGCCCGGCACCTCGGCCACGGTCAACCCGTCGAGGTTAGCGTTTTGGACCACAATGTTCAGGGTGATCACCTTTGGCTCATCGGACCGGGATTGGCGGAGGAAGGCGGCCACCTCGTTCTGTGGCTCGATCCGGAAAAGGAGGCGGATCAAGCCCATGGTCAGGATAATACCCAAGATACCGAAAGGATAGGCCACTGCGTAGCCCAGGCCAGGCAGCTTAGCCACGGCGTCCGTGAACCCGGGCAGGTTCTTGAGGGCCTGTTGGGCAGCGCCCAGCGCCGGGGTGTTCGTGGTCGCCCCCGAGAAGAGACCGACGGCCACGCGCACGTCGATCCCGCCCAGATAAACCACGGCGACGGTCACGGCCACGCCCAAGAGCACGACGGCCCCGGCCATGAGGTTCAGAGGCAGGCCCTGGCGGCGTAGCGACGCGACGAAGCCTGGTCCGACCTGCAGCCCGATCGTGTAGACGAAGAGAATCAGCCCGAACTCGCGGGCGAACTCCATCACCTGCGGGTCGATCTCGAGGCCGAAGTGGCCCAGCAAAAGCCCGGCGAAGAGCACCCCAGCCACACCCAGGCCCACGCCACGAACGCGGAGACCGCCCAGGAAATGGCCTAGGGCCGCCACTAGGCTCAGCACCAGCAGCGTCTGTGCGATCGACCTACCCTGAAAAAGCTCCTGCAACCAGGTCATTGGGGCCCCGCAAGGACGTACCTATACGATTCGCCGCATCTTGGCGCAAGGGCTTAGCCGCCGCGCCCGAATCCGCCTCCAACGACGTACACGGCCAGCGCCTTACAGCAGGTGCTGGCTGCTGGCCGGGCACGGCCGCTTGTTCGCCGCCTGCACGGCACAGGGCCGCTGAGTAAGTTTCGCAGCAGCGGACGACACGAGGGTCGCCTCCCGTGCGTCGATGCGGGCTCCTGGCGGACCGGGCAGACGTCTCGCAGCGCTCCCGCGATTCGGCCCAGTCCGCAACCACTCGACGTGGCCGCTGAAATCAGCCGTTGACCCCTGAATTCAGTCGGCTCCGGCTCTAACAAGCCGCCAAGGGGGGTACTCGGCATACACTTGGGCGGCAAGGCTCACTATAGAAGTCAGCCCGACGCTTCACCGAGAGCGGGTCTTCCGCCTACGAAATAGCCTCGACCCGCAAGTCCCGCAACGTACTCAACCCCGCCAGCGCGGTTCCCCCACCCCGTATCGGCCGCGCCCCGCTCCGCCGCCTCGACCCAAACCGCTCCCGATGCGCCAACCACACCCCGTCCACAAAACCCTTCGATCCCAGCACCACCCCGTCCGTCATATGCCGAATCCGTAACCGCAGCACCCCCCCCCCCCTCAAA
>VHCO01000045.1 GCA_016871715.1 Verrucomicrobiota bacterium | reverse complement strand
GACCCCGCGCGGACGGAATCAGGTGAAGAGGCAGAATTAGCAGTTTACTTGCCATTCGCATTCACTGGAACGCTCATCCTTCGACTCGCGCCCCTCTCCCCGTCGAACCGGAGCTGCACGAAGATCGATGGTTCGTTCGCCTACCGCTCCACGACCACGACCTCGCGGCCTTCTATCGACTCCGCGAACCCTAATCGCCGCGCGGTCTGCCCCCTTTTCCTCTCCGCCGCTGGGAGCACAGGTCGAGGTAGCGTTGGCAATCAATTGGCCTGGTTTAAAGTGGTTGACAAGTTCTATACCCGGTGCGGCTTAAGGCATCCCTCTGCCCTCTGTCCTCTGCACTGCAGTGAGCACCGGCTCATGGGTTACGATTAATAGGGCTGGTTTCATGTAGTTGACAGGAGCCGACACTGAGACATCAAGAGACCTGGTTTGATGTAGTTGACAACAACCGAGAAGAGCTGGAACCGAGGAGATGGGCTTGGGCACCAAGGGGAACGGGCGGCGCGGATTAGTCTCCCTCGCCGTCCTCGGCCAGTTTCCGGTAAAGGGTGGCCAAGCTGACGCCGAGCAATTGGGCGGCTTGTTCCTTGTCGCCCCCAGCCTGGGCCAAGGCGCGCTGAATACAGGCCACCTCCTGCTGCCGCAGGAAGACCCGCAGAGGCACCAGCGGGGCGGCGTCCCCGGGCTTTGGGGCCGGTGAATCCGAAGGGGCAGGGGACAGCCCGACGGTGGGGGTTGCGGCTGCGGTAGGGGCGGGACCGGCGGCGGCCGCACCGGCGTGGGCGGGGCTGAGGGCCCGGGCCTCGGGCTCGGCAGCGGCGTGGAATTCGGTGTCGCCCGTGCCGCTGACGGCGTACCGCTTGAAGAGGGGCGGCAGGTCACAGACCCTGATGAGACCGCCTTCGCAGAGGGCCGTCGATCGCTCGAGGGCGTTCTCCAACTCGCGGACGTTGCCTGGCCAGGAGTGGGCCGCGAGAGCCTCGACGGCCTGGCGGGTGATTCGGCAGGGGGAGCCGGTGCGGGGGTCCCGGCGGGCACGCAGGAAGTGGCTGATGAGCAGGGGGATGTCCTCCTTACGATCGCGCAGGGGTGGCAGATCGATGGCGATGACATTCAGGCGGTAATAGAGGTCCTCGCGGAAGGTGCCTTCCTGGATGCGTTGTTCGAGAGGTTCGTTAGTGGCCGCGAGCACACGTACGTTGACGTAGACGGGCACGTTGTCGCCCACGCGCCGCACCTCCCGCTCCTGCAGAACACGCAGCAGCCGGCTTTGGAGCGTGGCGGACATCGAGCCGACCTCGTCCAGGAAGATCGTGCCGCCGTCGGCTTCTTGGAAGAGGCCCTTCTTGTCCGTGAGCGCCCCGGTAAAGGCGCCTTTGCGATGGCCGAACAGCTCGGATTCGAGGAGGGCCTCTGGGAGGGCGCTGCAGTTGATGGGGACAAAGGGTGCGAGGTGCCGGCGGCTGTTGAAGTGTAGCGCGCGGGCGACCAACTCCTTGCCGGTGCCGCTTTCGCCCCGGATCAGCACGGTGCTTTCGGTGCCGGCCAGCCGCTCGATCATACGGAACATGGCTTGCATGGTCGGGGCCGCGCCGATGATCTGGCTGAACTGGTACTTCTTTTTGAGTTGTTTGCGCAGGTAGAAGTTTTCGGAGACGGCGTCGTTGTAGGACAAGGCCCGTTGGATACAGAGCTTGAGTTGTTCGAGCTTAAACGGTTTCTCGAGGTAGTCGTAGGCGCCCTGTTTCATGGCCTCGACGGCCGACTCGATCGAGCCGAAGGCGGTGATCACAATCACCAGGGCTGGGGGGCTGAGGGACCGCGCCTTCTTGAGAATCTCGAGCCCGAACGGCCGGGTCTTGTCGAGGTACAGGTCGGTGATGACGAGGTCGGGGGGTGAGGCGTCGAGGGCGTCGAGGGCAGCGGGGCCGTTGGTGAACGGGAGGACTTCATGGCCCTCGGCCCGGAGGAGTTCCGCGACCATCTGGACCATCGTCAATTCGTCATCGATAAGGAGGACTCGGGCCATCGTGCGCGTGCGGACGGTTGTCGGCGTCGCTGATTGCAGACGGCGCGGGGCGAGGTTCGCGCCCGGCGCCGCGGCACGGCGACTGGGACGGGGGCATGGTTATCTGGCGGAGACGATGTTGCCAAGCTGGAAGATGGGCAGGAACATGCAGATCACAATCCCCCCGATGACGATCCCCAGGAACACGATCAACAGCGGCTCGATTAGGGCGGTTAAGCCGCTGAGGGTCGTCTCGATTTCTTCGTCCAAGAAATCCGCCACGCGCTCGAGCATGGCGTCGATCTTGCCCGTTTGTTCGCCCGCGGTCAGCATGCGGATGACCATGACGGGGAAGACCGGGTGCTTGGCCAGGGCGGCCGAGATGCCGTCGCCTTTCTCGATGTCGCCACTGGCGGAGCGGATGGCTTTCTCGACGACCACGTTGCCGCTGGTGTTGGCGACGATGTTCAAGACTTCGAGGATGGGCACGCCGCTGCGGACGAGGGAGGCGAGCGTGCGGGTGACGCGGGCGAGGACGATCTTGTGCGCGATGAGGCCGAAGATGGGCAGTTTGATGCGCACGCGGTCCCAGAACTCGCGGCCGGGACGGGTCTTGATATAGGCGAACCAGCCATAGACGCCACCGACGACCACAGGTAGGACGTAGAGGATCCGGGCCTGGAGCCAGTGGCTGAGATCGATGAGGGCCTGGGTGGGCGCCGGCAGTTGTTGCCCGAAGCCCCGGAACACGTCGGCGAAGGTGGGCACCACGCGCACCAGCAGGAAGACGGACACCCCGACCGCGACCAGGCTCACCACGGTGGGGTACATCATGGCCGACTTGACCTTTTTGCGGAGGCGCGCCGTGTTCTCGAGGTAGGTCGCCAGCCGCGCCAAGACCTCAGCCAACAAGCCGCCCTTCTCGCCGGCCTGCACCATGCAGGTGTACAGGCGCGAGAACACCTTCGGGTGCTTCTGCAATGCGGCCGAGAAGCTGTCCCCTTGCTCGACTCGGGCGGTGACGTCGCGGATCACGTCGCGCATGACCTTGTTGGTGGTCTGCTCGGCCAGGGCCTGGAGCGACGAGACGATTGCCAACCCGGCGTCGACCATGGTGGCCAGTTGCCGGGTGAACACGACCAGGTCCGCCAGCGGCACCGTTCCGCCGGCCGCCTTGCCCCGCCGCCCGGCCTTTTCCTGGATGGAAACCACCAACAGGTTCCGGTTGAGGAGCGTGGCGATGGCCAACGGTTCGCTGGCCGCCTCGAGCGTGCCGCGATTCTCCCGTCCGCTGGACGCCTCGCGCGCCAGGTACGCAAATGAAGCCATAGTCGGATCTGGCTCGGGTCCGCATCGTCTTGGGGCGGCCAAGCCCTTCGAGCCCAACCTCAGCCGACTCGGGCCCCTGCCCTGGGATTCCCGCCCCGCCGGAGCCGAGGTGAACTCCAACTCGGTTATCGTCAGGCCACGGCGCGGGCTGAAGGGCAAATCGAGACCACCCGCTGCGCGCGGGTGCGCCCCGACGGAAAAGCTGGATTGAACCCCGCGGCAGGCCGAGAATGTCGGGCGCATGAAAGCCGATGTTCGAACCTCGATGGTCAACCCTCTATCACGCCGCTGGCCGCGTGCCCTGCTGACTTGCGGCCGGCGACGGCTCGGAGGGGCGGCGGGGCGGCGGCCGTTCGCGCGCGTGTGCGCCTTCCTTGGGGTGAGTTTCGGGCTCGTCCTAGCCGCCTTTGGGGCGGAGATCAACCCGCCGCTCGGCCCGCACGTCAATCTGACGCCGGCAGACTTCGAGGGTGTGCCCAGCTACACGCTCATGGACCGGGTCGTGCTGACACCGTATTTTTACTGGTACGATGTCTATACCTCAGCGCACATCGTCAACGGGGATGGCAGTGACGCCCTCACGGATCACCCGCCTTCACTCACCGGCTTTTCCTATCGGTCCAGGAGCTGGCACCGGCAACAACTCGAAGACATGCTCGACGCCGGGATCGACGTGGCGCTGCCGGTCTACTGGGGCGAACCCTCGCAGCGGATTCCGAACCGGCCGGTCGAGGCGCAGCCGTGGAGCTATGCCGGCCTGCCACCGTTAGTGCAAGCGCGCGAGGACTTGCTCGCCGCGGGTCGAGCGCCGCCGAGCATCGGCATGTTCTACGACACCTCGACCCTCGAGTACAACACGGCCAACGAGCGCATCGACCTGACCACGCCTCGCGGGCGCCAGTGGTTCTACGAAAGCGTGCGCGATTTCTTCTCGCTGGTGCCGCCGCGGCACTGGGCGTTGATCGAGGGCAAACCGGTGGTCTTTCTCTACAGCGCCGCTTTTGCCGCGCGCCACGACCAGAGCTGCATCGATTACCTGCGCTCGTCGTTTGCGCGGGATTTCGGCGGGCGCACGCCGTTCGTCGTGCGCGAGATTTCGTGGCGGGTCGAGTCGGAGAACGTCTATGCGTGGGGGGGCGCCTTGGGGCTGAAGAACCCGGGCGTGGCGTCGCTGGGACCGGGGTACGACCACTCGGCGGTTCCGGGACGGACACCCCTGGTGGTACCGCGCGAGGGCGGGGCGTTTTTCGAGCGGAACTGGATTCGGTTCCTGCGCAATCCCTCGACGCTGGTGATGATCGAGACGTGGAACGAGTACCATGAAGGCACCGAGATCGCCCCGACGCGCGAGTACGGGCGCGCCTACCTTGACCTCAACCGCGAGTACGTCCAGATGTTCAAGCAGGGGATTCGCCCGCCTCGCCCGCGCGGTCCTTACAGCGAGGCGCGCGCGGTGAGCGTCACGCTGGGGGAGGAGAACCAAGCGCGCGGGCTCGAGCAGTTCGATCACGCCGACGGCGTCACGCGGCCAGCTCGGCTGGGCGACCGCCCCGGCCGGGCCATCGTCCCAACCGAGTATGGCGGCCGCTACATTTACTGTCGGATCGACGACTCGTTCAAATGGGCCGAGCGCATGCTGGTGGATGTCGCGGTAGAGTATTACGATTCTCGTGCGGGCCAGTTCCGGGTCGAGTTCGACGGGAGCGATCCCCAGGCCCCGTTCAACGGCGCCTACACCGCCAGCAAACTGACCGTCAACCTCGCGGGGTCGGAGTCGTGGAAGACGGCCACCTTCCGTCTGGTGGATGCCCGCTTCTTGAACTCGCAGAATGGGGGCGCGGATTTTCGGCTGGCGGTGACGGGGAACGAGTTTCACGTGGGCAAGATCACCGTTACGCGCCTGGGAGTTCCGGAGGAGGCCGGGCAACGGCTCGAGGGAGTGCAGCCCGATCTGAGCCAACCCTTGGCAGAGGCCTGGCTGGCCGTCAACGCCGATCCCGACACCTACCGCTCGACGGGCGGTCTGATCGAGGTTCGCGCCACCCCCAGTCACCCAAGTTTTCTGTTGCTCCAATTGCCCACGAGCGCGGTCGGCGATGCCGAACTCCTGGCCCGGGTGCGCGTGGTAAGTTACCGCGGTTTGAACCGGTCCTTGGGCGGCGTGGCCCTGGGTGTGAACGCGCCAGGGGGCAGCGGTTTGCAGTTCGCGTTCGCCGTCGATGGGCTGGGGAAACCGCAGCTCTGGCTGGGCGACGCGCGCCTGCCGCCGGGACCGCAGGTCGCCTACGCGTGGACAACCAACACCTGGTATTGGTTGCGGCTGCGACATCGGACCAACGCGCTCACCGGCTACCCGGACTTGCTAGGGCGCATCTGGTCCGCGGACGGGGAGACGGCCGAGCCCAGCGCGTGGCTGGCTTGGTGGGATTATTATCCGTCGAATCCCGCACGGGTTGGCTTGCCAGGCATCGTGCCTGGCCGGGGCGAGGCGGGGGCGGCGATCGAATGCGACTATTTTCTGGTGTGCGCGGAGTCCCTGCCCGAGGTGGTTGCCCGGCTGCCCGCCTGGACCCCGGCGCGCTTCCTCCTCGCTGCCCTGAGCTACTCGAGCGACGCGGGTTTCCGGCTGCGGCTCTCCGGTGCCCCCGAGCGCCGCTACGCCATTGAAAGCTCGGCGGATTTCAACGACTGGGTGGGCGCGGCCATCACGACCGGCCCGGCCGGCTTGGCCGAGTATGACGATCGGCAGGCGAGTGCGCGAGCGCGCCGTTTCTTCCGCGCGAGGCACGCGGACTAATGTCGTGGCTCACCAAGGTCCTGATCAAGAACCGCCCGGGGACGCGCCGATCGAATTGCCGATCGATGGTGTGCTCGATCTGCACACGTTCCGGCCCCAGGAAGTCAAAGACCTGGTGCCCGACTACCTGGAGGCGTGCCAAGCCAAGGGGATCCTCGAGGCGCGCATCATTCATGGGAAAGGGATCGGCGCTCTCAAACGCACCGTGCACGCCTTGCTAGCGCGGCATCCGGAAGTGATATCCTGGCGCTTGGACAGCGAGTTGTTCGGCGGTTGGGGCGCGACGATCGTCCGGCTACGGGAACGGCCATGATCCTACCGCTAAGTGACTCACCGAACCCGCGGGGCGTGCCGTTGGTCACGTACACGTTGATCGCGCTGAACGTAGCGGTTTACTTGCTGTTGACGTTGCCGCTGAGCTTCCAGGCCGTCGATCTGCGGGACCCAAGCCTGCGGGAGTACCTCATCACGGTTCAACGCACGCTGCCTCGGCCCGCCCCGATCGAGGCCATCTTGAGCAGCGTTTCTTCCTACGACCTGTTTGTGTTCCGGCACGGGTTCCGGCCGGCGGCGCCGCAACTGACCGACCTGTTGACTTCGATCTTTCTGCACGGCGGCCTCATGCACCTGTTCGGCAACATGCTCTTCCTGTGGATTTACGGCGACAACGTCGAGTATCGGCTTGGGCGGCTGCGGTTCCTGTTGTACTACCTCTTCACGGGCGTGGTGGCGACGGTCTTCTATGCGTTCTTCGCCCGTGGCTCGGGTCTGCCCTTGGTGGGCGCGTCGGGCGCAATCTCCGGGGTGTTGGGCTTTTACTATCTGTGGTTTCCGCGCAACCGGGTGCGGTTGTTCGTCTTTCTGTTTCCGTTCTTCATGAACGTGGTTCAGGTCCCGGCGCGGTGGGTTTTGGGCTTTTACCTGGTCATCGACAATCTGTTGCCGTTTTTCCTGAGCCGTGGCACGCAGGGGGGCGGCGTGGCCTACGGGGCGCACATCGGCGGGTTCATCGCTGGGCTTGTGGTGGCGTGGTTGATGAACCGCCAAGAAGTGCAAGCCGCCCCCAAGGAGTATCGCGTCCCACCTGTGCTCGAGACTCCCAACCGGCGTGAGCAGACCGCACAAGCCCTCGCTCGGGGTGACGTGGCGGAAGCGGCTCAGCTCTACTTCTCGCTCGCGCCGGAGCAGACTCGGCGATTGCTCGCTCCGGCCGAGGCGCTGGCGTTGGCCGACTGGCTGGCCCAGCACGGCCACGCCGAAGCGGCGCTCACGGTATATCGCCGGCTGCTGCGGGACGATCCCCTGGGTCCCGGGGCGGCGGAGGCGCATGTGGGTGCAGGGCAGGTCCAACTCGAGGCCCTTGGGCAAATCGCGCCCGCGTATCAGCACTTCCTCGAGGCGCTCGACCTGGAACCGTCCCCCGCGACCTCCTCACGGGCACGGGCCGGCCTCGAGGCCATCGCCCAACTCCAAAAGTACCCTCTGCGCCGCTTCGACCGGGGCTAAGCCGGCCGGGCTACTCATAGCGGACCACCACCTGCTGCGCCGCCACCGCAATCCCAAGAATCCTGCGTGCCATGTCAGACTCGAGCTGGTAGAACCGCGTCCCCGCCGGCCGCGGCGAGGTGAAGGTCTTCGCTGCCTCATCCCACGCGGCCGCGGTGTCTTCGGCAAACGGGCCGCTGACACTCGGCGCGACCAGCAGCTTGGTGGCTGGGGGCGCCGGTGGGCCGAACCCCCAGGTGGCACTCTGCGGGCCTTGGCCGTCGCTAAAGCTCAACTTGACGCGGTGCCGAACCGTCTCGGGCAGGGGCGTAGGGGCATAATACGTGAGAGTGACCAGACCGAAGCCCTGGTCCACCCAGGGCGTGACCCGCGCCCCATCCACCTCGAGTTGCACACTCGACGGGTCCACCAACGTCTCCCGATCGCGGAGCTCGACGGTGACCGCCTCGATGGGCGCCGCTGGTTGTTCCTCTGGACGCGGCGACACGGCCGTCACGGTGGCGCGCAGGGTGTCCGCAACCTTCGCCTCGAAATTGTCGAACGTGGCGTCAAAGCCTGACGTGCCCGACTGGCTGAAGCCGAACAGGCCGACTTGCCCTTGGCCATACGAGGTGTCGGGACTGAACACCGAAGCCACCGGGACGGTCAGGTTGTCCTTGAAGAAGACCTGCCCCAGCAGGTCGCCCGGCGCGCCCGTGAATACCAGCCGATACGGTATGCCTGGGGCCAGCGCCGCTTTCCGCTCCATCAGCGTCACGACCGGTCGCTCGTCGATGACCAGGATCAGATGCAGGTTGCCCGAGAACGGATGGTAGTCGATGGCGTAGCCGTCCGTGGTGCCTAACCCCACCTCGCTCACGTAGGCCAGCAGACCGGCCACCTCGTCCACCGTCGTGTCCCAAGCCACCAAATCCACCGCCACGTTCACCCGCGAGTACTGGGTGCTGCGAAAGCTGCCGGCGCGCGCCGGGCCCAATGCCGCTGCGTCGGGTGAACTAGGCGAACTGATCCGGTACGTGCCGTTGGGGAAGCTGTAGACCGCCGGGGCGCCAAACGGCGTCAAGGGACTGTACCGGCTCCAGCCCGCGTCGTTGCCGTCGTTGAAGTCGTCGGTCTGCGACCAACCCACACCCCCACCCCCGGCGACCCAGCCGCCCACCACACCGCAGAGCAAGACCCGGTGGAGGCGCCACCGCAGTCGGGCGCGCACGGCAGGCGAAGGCGAAGGCCAATTAGGAGCACAGGTTGGAGAACGCGATAGACTTCTCAGGAGGCACATAACGGCATCGGGTGGGTTGAAGGTTGCTCATGCCGATTTCTGCTGGCCCTAATACCCCGCCTCCGTGTCGGTGTCAACTGCCTGAATGGCCGGCCCTTGTCGCTCGGCGGCATCGGCGCATACCCCGCGGGTGCTGGCCCCCAAGAAGTCCAGCAACACCACCGCGGGGGCGCTGGCAAATTCCCGGCGCGCGGCATCCAGGGTGGTGCGCCAGGGGCGATCGCTGCGGAAGAGGGTGTGGTAGAGCCGCTTGAGTTCGAGACGCTGCTCGTTGGTGAAGCCCGCCCGGCGCAGGCCCACGACGTTGAGGCCGCAGATCGCGTTATCGCCGCGGGCGATCGTGTAGGGGGGGAGATCTTTGCTGATGCCAGCGCCCCCTTGCATCAAAGCGAGCGTCCCCACTCGGACAAACTGGTGGATCAAGCAGTGCCCCGAGATGAAAGCCCGGTCGTGCACCTCGACGTGCCCGCCCAGGAGCGCGCCGTTGGCTAGAATCACGCGATCGCCCACGCGCGAGTTATGGCCCACATGACTCTGGGCCATGAAAAAACAGCTCGAGCCAATCACGGTCTCCTCCTCGGCCCGATTGGACCGATGCACCGTCACATGTTCGCGGAAGACGTTGTCCTCCCCGATGCGTAAGCCGGTAGGTTGACCACGATACTTCAGGTCTTGCGGGGCGTCTCCGATCACACAACCGGTGTGGAACCGGTTGCGCGCGCCGATCCGACACCGGCCCAAAAGGTGGACGTGCGGGCCGAGGACACAGCCTGCCCCCACCTGCACATCCGCCTCGATGACGGCATAGGGCCCCACCTCGGCCGTGGGCTCGACTTCGGCTTGTGGATGAACGATTGCCGTCGGGTGAATCATACCATTCGCGTCTCGAACCTCTCCGGGATCAACCGTAGAAATACCCTAGCTCACGCAACGACACCCAATCGCGCGGGCGCTCGGCGGTCTTGCGGCCCAGGATGATGTGGTCTGCCACCTCGATCTTGAGGATTTGCCCCGCGCGGATCAGGTCGCGGGTGATCTTGATGTCCGCCTCGCTGGGCGTGGGGTCGCCGCTGGGATGATTGTGCACGAGAATCACGCTGGCGGCATTTGCCACGATCGCCGCCCGAAACACCTCCCGCGGGTGCACCAGGATCGTGTCCAAGGTCCCGTGCGCCAGCGGCTCGACGCGTATCAAACGCCGGCGCGTGTTCAGCATCAAGACCTGAAACCGCTCGACTTCGTAACGGCGACTATCTTCCCGCATCAGATCGGCCACCCGCTCCGGGGTGTCGAGCAACGGCGACTCGCCCTGCAACTCGCGGGCCATGCGCTGGGCCAGGGTGAATGCCGCTTTCAGCGCCACCGCCTTGTCGCGCCCGATGCCCGGAACTTGCCGGATCTCGTCTAGGGCCACGCGGGCGAGCTGTTCGAGGCGGCCGAACCGGGCGAGGAGTTGGTCGGCGATGGCGACGGCTGATCGTCCCTTGGTGCCGGTGCGCAGCAAGATGGCGATGAGCTCGGCGTGACTGAGGCTCTCGGCCCCCAGGGCCACCAGGCGTTCCCGCGGCCGTTCGCTGGCCGGCAGGTCCTTGATCCGCGTGGTCGCGCTCACGGTGGCAGTGTGCGTCGGGCGCAAGCCAATTGCCATACTGAAACCGCCGCCCAAACCGGAACCCCACCGGAACCGTTTCCGGTCAAGACCTCCCCGGACCCACCCCAAGCCCAATGGAAAGCGCCCGAAGATCGTCACCGCCATCGCCATCGCCGCCACAAGGCATGGTGTCGAATGAAGGTGGAACCGCGACCGTGTCACCGGCCCAACAGGGCGAGGTTGGACTTGTCCCAAGCCAGGCAAAGGGCTTCTTCCAGCTCGGGTGCTGGGCGCTAGGAGGCCATGCCAAAACCCGAGCGCCTGGCAGAGCGAGGCTGCCGAGCCACCCCCTTCCCTTCCCGGCACCTATGCCCTCTGCGGCGGCTTGGCAGGAGCCTCGCCCTACCCCTACCCCCAAGATTGTGCTTAAATCTGCCAGGTCTTTAGAAGTTGACACCCTCCAGAGACCCCCCACCAACCCACCAAGCTAAGGCCAGACGGTCGCGAGCGGTCGGCGCCGCATCGTGGGGTCGAATGCGATGTAAGAAGAAATCTGCCAGGTCTTTAGAGGTTGACACCCAGTTGGTTCTCATCGAGGTCCGAGCAGAAGAAGCCGAATGTCAGGGTGGTGGGCGTTGCACCGCCGGAGAACGCCTCGAATGTCTCGCTCAGGACGCCGGGCAGTCGCGAGGCAAAACGGTTGGCGATCCGGTAGGTGGCGTCGAGGTCGGTCGGTTTGGGCACCTCGTTCGGACTGGCTATTCGGACCCGGTCAAGGCAGGATGACACCATGAAACCGGCGCCCCCGTGGTTCTCCTGGTTGAATCCCGTCGTGACCTTGCTCCTCCCCTTCTCGTCCCTGAACGTCGTCGCCATGGCCCTAGCCGAGGATAGAATTCCTGCGCCGCAGTTGGTGCCGCAACCGGTCTCGCTGAGCGTGTCGGCGGGCACCTTCGGGTTAACGGACCGGACGGCGATTGCGGCCGGCCCGGGTGCGGAAGCCGCAGCCCACCACTTGGCCGAGGCGCTGCGTGCCCCGACGGGTCTGCCCTTGCCGGTGAGATCGGAGGCGGACCAGCCCGGGGCAATCTCGATCGAGTTAGATCCTGGGCTGGCGTCGCGGCTTGGGCGGGAAGGGTACCGGTTGGTGGTGCGGCGCGAGGGTGTGACGATCCGAGCCGCGGCGTCGGCAGGGCTTTTCTATGGCGGTGTGACCCTGCGCCAGTTGTTGCCGGCGGCAATCCACAGCCCCAAACCGGTGGCGCCACCGACGGCTTGGACGGCGCCTTGTGTCGAGATCGAGGATTACCCACGCTTCCCTTGGCGCGGCCTGCTAATCGATGTGGCGCGTCATTATCAGCCGGTCGAGTTCATCGAGCGGGCCGTCGATCTGCTGGCCTTGCACAAGCTCAACCGTTTGCAGCTCCACTTGACCGACGATCAGGGCTGGCGCATCGAGATTCGCAAACATCCGCGGCTGACCGAGGTGGGTTCCCGGCGGCGGGAGTCGCCTGTTAAGGGGAATAGTAGGCAAGGCGACGGCACGCCCTACGGGCCCTTCTTCTACACGCAAGCGCAGTTGCGGGAGTTGGTGGCCTATGCCCAGACGCGCCACGTGACCCTCGTGCCCGAGATCGAGATGCCGGGACATTTCCTGGGCGCCTTGGCGGCCTACCCGCAGTTCGCGTGTCGCGGAGGGCCCTTCCAAGTCCGCACGCGGTGGGGGATCGAGCCCGACATCCTCTGCCCGGGCAACGACGATGCCATGGCCTTTGTCCAGGACGTGCTCGCCGAAGTCGTCGAGGTGTTCCCCGGCCCGTTCGTTCACATCGGCGGAGACGAAGCGCCGCGGGATCGATGGAAGGAATGTCCCAAGTGCCAAGCCCGGATCAAGGCGGAGGGCCTCAGGAGTGAGGCGGAACTTCAGACCTGGTTGAACCGGCGCGTCGAGAGGTTCCTCGCGAGCAAGGGACGCCGCCTCATTGGCTGGGACGAGATTCTCGAGGGGGGGCTCACGCCTGGAGCGGCGGTCATGTCGTGGCGCGGCACGGCGGGTGGCCTGGCCGCAGCCACCGCCGGGCACGACGTGGTCATGTCGCCCACGACCCACTGTTACTTCGACTACTCCCAATCGCGCGCGCCGGGCGAGCCGGAGTCGATTGGCGGGTTCATCCCACTGCCGACGGTCTATGCCTTCGAGCCGGTCCCAGCCGACCTAGCGATGGACCAACGACAGCACATCCTCGGTGCCCAGGGCAACGTATGGACCGAGTACATCCGCACGCCGGCTGAGCTCGAGTATTTTGCCTTCCCGCGTGCGGTGGCTTTGGCGGAAGTGGTTTGGTCGCCGGCTGAGGCGCGAGATTACGCGGATTTCCAGCGGCGCCTCGAGCGTCACTTGCAGCGCCTGGATCAACTCGAAGTCAACTATCGCAAGCTGGATCGCTGACCCATGGGCTAGATCGAGTTCGGATTGCGCGGCGCCGTGGGCGAGACGCCCGCGCTCCGTTCTGAGCTGCTGCCTCGCTGGAAAGTCGGCGCTGCGGTTGTGTGTACCGTCGGTTTTCCAACCGGCGGCCGGGCCGACTTGGAAGTGGGCGGTACGTCGAGCTCTCACGAGCGGGAGTCCCCCCAGGAGTACACCCCAAGGTCCACCGTTTGGCCGGTCACGCGCGCGGTCTCTGCGGCGAAGGTCATGACATGACTATGCACCGTCGAGTCGAGTCCAGCTTCCAGCGGCGCACCCGGCGGTTTGGTGATCTCCGCATAGAGCGCATGGACGAGGCCGGCATCGCCGCCGCCGTGCAGTTCGTATCCGCCGTCCTCGGCCTGCACCGTGTAGCGCACCGGCTCGCCTTCATGGGGGAAGAGGATCAGGTGCGCCCCGAAGTGGTTGCGGTAAGTCTCGCCGCATTTGAGCACGCCGCGGGTGCCGTAGACCTCGAGGTGACGGCCATGCTCGAAGGCGGTCATGGTGAAGGTGCCGGTGATGCCGCCCTCGAACTCGAAGGCGAGCACCTGGCGATCGACGGCGTCGTTGTCGCAACGGTAGACGCAGCGCCCCCACGGGCTGGTGCGCAGCCAAGCCGCGATGTCCTCGGTTGTGGCGTCGCGCGCGCGATCGTACACCATCCCGAGCCACGGCACCCGTTGGTCCGTCGTGTACCGCAGGGCGTTGTAGGGGCAGGTGTCGCCCACCGGACAACCGTCCGTGCAGCGAGCGGGTGCGCTGGCCGGAGCGCGTTCGGGTCGGAACCATTCGAGCGAGCCGAAGCTGGCGATGCGCCGGCACCGGCGCCCGACGAGCCAATGGACGATGTCGGTGTCGTGGCAGCATTTCGAGAGGATCATGGGCGAGCTTTTGGCGACCACGGCCCAGTGGCCGCGCACGAACGAGTGCGCCTGGTGCCACGGCATCACCCCTTCGCTGGCCTGGATCGACATGACCTCCCCGAGCGCGCCCGAGTCGATGATCTCCTTGGCCTTGCGATAGAACGCGGCAAAGCGCAACACGAAACAGACCAGCACCCGCCGGTCTTGGCGCTGCGCCAACCGCTCGATCTCGAGGACCTGGTCGAGGCGGGTAGCAATCGGTTTCTCGAGTAGCAGATGGTAACCGGCCTCGAGAGCGCCGCGCGCGTGGGCGTAGTGGAACTCATCCTGGGTGGCGACGATGGCCAGGTCGGCGGCCGGGCGTGTCGCCAAGAGCGCCTCGGCGCGATCGAAGCTTTGGAACTCCGGATGGTTGGCTAGGCGCCGGATGCGCTCGACCCGATCGGGCACCGGATCTGCGCCCGCCACGATCTGGAATTGATGGGGCCGACGGATGGCTAGCTGGGTGTAGGTTTGGGCGCGCGACCCACAACCGATGCACACGACCCGGAGCGGTGTAATCATGGACGCCATGATGCCGGGCCGGCGCCGAAATGCACGCTCAAGCTGGTGACGCAGGGATCGCCGCGATCGGCTACCCTTTGGCGGTAGGGCGCGCAGTGGACTGCGTGCCCTACCTGCACGCCGGGGAAATCGTCGCTGCTTTCATGGTAGCGATGGGCGGCGCGCAGTGGACTGCGCGCCCTACCCTCAAATGGCCGTTTATCCCAAGGTCGCATTCGTAAGCTGGTCAGGCTTGTGGTTCCGGGCTGGTTGGCCTAAGGTAGCTGCCGATACTAGGTCAGACCGATAAAGCGTCGAGGTGCCTATGGAATGCACGGCTTTTGATGAGGCGCGGCCTCGGATGGGGATGGAGGCGTGCGCGGAGGAGGCGGGCTTCACGTTGATCGAGTTACTGGTGGTGATCGCGATCATTGCGATCCTGGCGGGGATGCTGTTGCCGGCGTTGGCGAAGTCCAAGTACACGGGGCAACGGGCGGTGTGCGTGAACAACCTGCGCCAGCAGTACCTGAGCCAGGTTTTGTACGCAGACGACAACCAAGGGCGGTTTCCGTATCACGAAGACATCAGCCCGGACTACCATCGCACGCCCACGACCGGCACCCGCAGCATTGTGAACAGCCTGCGCGGCACGTACGTGCAGGAGACCAAGATGCTCATCTGCCCCATCACGGCCAAATCCTTCGGCCGGCTCTGGCTCAACTACTACAGCATGACCAATTTCGCCGACCGCGTCACCCGCGACTACGGCGGTTGGGATACCACCGCCGGCTACGTCTTCACGCCTTACATGTGGTTCGCCAACTTCACCGCTACGCCGCCCATGCGCTTCGTCGCGCCGGATGGCCGCGTGAGTTCTAATCCCGAGGACAACGAGCCGGCCTGGCCGACGACCTCGAGCGAGTGCGACAGCCGCCGCGCCTTTATCACCCATCGCATCAGCGATACGCCGGGCACCAAGCTGTGGGATGTCGGGCATCTGGGCCAGTTCGACGCGGGCAACGTGAGCAAGCCGCTCTGGGCCTTCTCGATCACGCCCGACCAACCGGTGGCCCACGCCGATGGCAGCGTCAAGGTCCGTCCCAAGGCGCAGATCAAACCCCGCGTCAAGGGCGGCCCGAGCGTCGATACGACCTATTACTATTGAATCCGCGCAGGCCGGCTGAAGGCGGGCAGCGTTGGCCGTTGAACGGTCGCTTGCCGCGCCAAGACTTGACGCCGGGGATGGGAGGCGGTTGATTGCCCTCAGTGATCGCGACCAAACCCAGAAGCCGGGGTCGGCGGGCGGAACCGCGCCGCTGGACCTTCGCTGAGTTGGCGGCCGAGTTGCCGGAAAGCAATCAGCCCACCGAACTCTGGGACGGCGAGCTTGTCGTGTCACCCGCCCCGTCCTTCTTCAATCGAGCATCTGTTCGGCGCCCAGCGCCGTCGACAACCATACTGATGAGTCACCGAGATGGACTACGACTCGGCGGTAGGGCGCGCAGTCCTCTGCGCGCCGCGGCTTCCTGTGTCCACAGCGGTTTACGGCGCGCAAAGGACTGCGCGCCCTACCTGCAAGGCGTCGTCTATCCCGACCTCTCATCAGTAAAGGGGCTTTTGCGAGGTCCTACGGCGTCACCAACCGCACCCGGTAGTAACGCGAGCCGGAAGACGGCGCGGTGTCGTCCGTGATGGCGGTACGTTCCGCGCCGGCCATCTGGGGAGAGCCGGCCGCGTGCCAAGTCGGACCCTCTAAGCCATCGCGATACTCGAGTTGATAGCGCTTGCCCGGCACGGACTGCCACTCGATGTGCCAGCCCCGTGGGCTCTGTGGGGTCACGGACCGGATCGCCAACACGGACTCGGCCGCCAACGGATTCGTCCCCGCGCGCGCTTCGTCACCGTCGCTCGAGCGGTCGCTATCCGTGTCGCTTTGCCCGGGGTCGGTTCGGAACACGTCGAGTTCGTCCGCATCGATCAACCCGTCGCCGTCGGTGTCGAAGGACGCCAGATCGAGGTGCAAGGCGGCGGCGATCTGGTCTTCATTGAGGCGCACGCGTGCGACGGTGCCGGCGACCGGCCCCGAACCGGCGAACCGCACGACCAGGAGCGGTCCGTTGCCCACGACCGGCGCTGCGCTCGCCAAGGCCGCGCGCACGACTCCGGGCTCGCGGGTGTTGGCCGCCAGCGCTAGCGCTTGGCCCAGACTGCCGACTCGGACTTCGGCCACCTCACGGTCGGTGGGCGTGTAGGTCAGCACCACGTCAGCCCCATAAACCAGCGGTTCGAGGGCACGCAACAACACGCGCACGGTGGGCGCCGATTCCCCGGACGGAACGCCTTGGTCCACGGCCACCACGACAGGCTCGGGTGCGTTGGCGCTGGGAGCAGAACCTACGCCCTCGAGGTCCCGGCCATGCGAGGCCAGCCCGCCCACCGGCAGAGCCCAGTTCCCGGACACATCCCCAATGAGCACCGCCGTGAAGTCCTGGCCGGTTTGGTCGGCATTGAAGAGCGCGTAACTGCGCGTGGCCGGGGTGAAATCCCAGACTCGACCCGCGCCGGGGAACGGGCCCGCGATGAGCCCCACGGCGTATTCGAGGATATAGGCGGCGTCCATGCCGGACACGGTCCCGTTGCGGTTCACGTCGGCGGCGAGGACCTGGGCAGCGGTGAGGTTCAGCAGGCCGGCGGCGGCTTGCAGGACCAGCGCAGCGTCGTAAGCGGTGATCTCGTTCGCGTGGTCGGCTTTGCGCGGCGTGAGGTTGTAGCTGCCGGTGGGAACCTCGCTGAAGGCGAATCGGCCTTCGGGGCCGGTCAGCGCCGACCGCGCGTTGCCGCCCGCGAGGTCAAGGGTGACACCCGGGACCGGGCGGTCGTCGACGAAGTAGCGCACCGCGCCCGAGAGGGCGAACAACCCGCTCACGGCCAGTCGGCCATCGCTGCGCGTGACGGTCATAGCGCCGTCGTTGAGCACCGCGCGCTCGAGGGTGAGAGCCGAGGTGGCGGGCGGCCGCGCGATCACTTGGAAACGCAGCAAGGCTAGGGTGCCGTTGCCGCTGACGGTGACGGGGCTGGCTAGCGACAATTGGATGCGACCCGGCGTGTTGAGGTTCGCGGCCAGTGCCCAACCGGCGGTGAGCGCGCCGAGCTGGGCGTTCTGGGCGGTGAGAACCTGGGGATCGAATGCGAGGGTCACGTCGGCGGCACGCAGCCCGGTCACGTTTGCCACGGACAAGGCCAGCTCGACCTCGGTGCCAAAGTCGCCGGTGGTGTCCGGCAGCGAAACCACGGTGTCGGTCGACTCGAACCGGTAGCCGTTCAGGAGCGTGCTGCGGCTGCCGCCGGGGTTGATGATCGTCACATCGACTTGCGCCGGGAAGTGGGGTGGGGTGACACAGGTCAACTGGTTCGGTGCCAGGACGGTGATCTCCCCGGCGAGGGCGCTGCCGAAGAGCACACTGCATCCACTCTCGAACCGATGGCCGCTGACGCTGACCGGTGTGCCGCCGCCGGCGGGGCCCCGGTTGGGCGTCACCGACGCGAGCGTGGGAACATCGCTGACCCGAACCGCGTGCGGCAGGATGGGCGATCCGCTGAGGACTTTGCTCAGACCGTCGCTGGCCTCGAGGTAGTACTCGAGGGCTGGGGGTTGCACGGCGTTACCGGGGACGGTGGCTGACCAGTTGTTGGCGCCGAGGTTCACCAGGGCCAGGCGCGTGTAGGTGGCTGTGCCCGAGGGCCGGTAATGGTAATAGGCCGACACCTCCTGAACGGCCACGTTGTCGGTGACGATCGCCGTCAACCGCAAACCCCGGCCCGGCAAAGCCTCGGTCACCGCCGCATGAGTCAGCACCGGCGGAATCGTGTCCACCGCCGCGGCCGACGCCACGTTCGAAGACTCGGACTCGCTGAAGTCGGTCGTGAGTACGGTGAACTTGTAGAACCGGGGCACCGCCGGGGGCACGCCGGTATCGAGGTAGGTCTCATCGCCCGGGGGGATGACGGTGGCGTTGAGGCGTGTGTACGGACCCTCGACAGTCTCCGCCCGGTAGAGGTTATAGCCGGCCAGCAGATCGTAGTCATTCTGGCGCCATGAGAGCAGGATGCCGCCCTCCCGCCCGTCGGCTTGCAGGGTCATGGCCGCCACCCCCATCGTCTGCACGCGGAAGCGGAACCGGGCGATGTCGTAGCCCGAGACCAGCCACGGGTCGTCCGCGGCCACCGCGCCCGAAATACGCATCAAATGGTAGGCCTCACCCGTCACCGGCGTGATCCAGAATAGACCTTCCCAGGTCCGCGCATCCAGCCAGCCGCTCCCGAGGCGCAGGTAATTGTCATCGCGCGGTTCGACCAGAAAATCCGTGTACGGCGCACTTGGGCCGAACGTGACGAACGGCTCGATCTGCGGGTCCATGTCCCGGTTGAACGTGATCCGGAACCGGGCCGGACCGGCGCCCAGGACCGGGACGGTTCTCGCGGATTGACCGTTGATGAGGACCTCCTGCACGAACGGGTAGGTCGTCGGATAACCCTGCGCGGGCGGTTCGCCATAGTCGATGCGCGCGCTGGTGAAGTCGTCGTAGTAATCCAGGATCAGGTGGTCGATCAGCGTCTTCGAGTCCGTGCCCCAGTAGTTGTCCTGTAGGGAGACAATGCCACGGGGGGTGTTCGCCGGCGCCTGAACGCGCAACCAGGTTGCCAGGTTCGGATCCCAGTAGCGGTTCAGGAAGGCGTTGTAGCGAACCCGCTCGCGATGGTGGGTTCGCACGTGGTCGAGCATCGTGCCGCTCTCGAAGGGCGCCACGAGTTCCTCGAGGGTTTTCTGGCCTGGCAGGCGAAGCACAAAGAGGCGCCAGTCATGTCGGCCGGTGCCGTGTCGAGAGCCGGATTGCTCGATGAGGTTTCGCCAGCCGAACCCCACCCCGTTCCCGTCATGGAAAGCGAAGTTCACCAAGTAGGTGAGAGCATGGACGGAGCCTTGGGGGTAACCTTGGGCCCAATTCTGATGGTTCAGGGGCGTTCCATCCAGCCAACGCCAACCGGTCAGCGCGCCTGCGGGACCTTCGTCGGTAAGCCCGATGACGAAATGGTAGCTGTGCATTAACCGCGGCAGTGGAGCGATGTAGTTCTGCAGCCAGGTTTCGGTCGCCGCGTCGGGCACGGAAGCGAGGTGGCCGCCATAGTAGTTGGCGATCAACTCCGCCACGTCCAGCGAGGGCCATTCCAGAGGCATCAAGGCGTAGGTGAAACCGCCCGCCTGGCGCAACTCCAGGAAGCGCGGCTTCCTGTCAGGAAACTGCGTCGTCAAGTCCACCCGGAGCGTGCAGGGAGGCTTGATCCGCAGGGGGCTTTCCTCGTCTTGCAGCACCGTGCAGTTGTACATCTGCGCTTGAGGCTTGGGCGGCATCCAACTGGCATCAAAGAGGCACGTCACGAAGCGATCGGCCTCCAGATAGGGCGGTCCGCCGCGCAGGCGGTGAAAGATGCTGTGCGAGACCTCCGTGGCCGAGACCGTGGCCCCGTACGAGTCCCAATCGAGGTAGCAGTGGTCCAGGCTGCGCACCCCCGTCAAGGCCGGGTTACGGATCTTGGCGTACTGGAGGTCCACCACGCCGCCCTGGTCGGCGGTGATGGTGGTCGTCTGCCCGGCCACCAGATAGGAGGGAAACAGCGTTACCGGGTTGGCCACGGTTCCCTGGGCCAGGAGCCGGCCGCGCACGATGATGTACCCGCTCTGCGGACCTGGGTTGTAGGGGTCATCGCTGATCGCTCCCCATTGGACGAGTGTGCCCGGCGCGATCGTCAAGGTCGCCGCCGGCTCGACCAGCACCGGCCCCCCAACCATCCAGAATTCGTCAGCGGTGAGGGTCATGTCCTGGCTGATCACCCGGGGCAGGTTCTTCCCGCGCTGGACCACGTATTCGAAGCGGCTGACCCGGGTGTAGAGGTCCGGGTTGTCCGGGTTCCAGCCGTCGCGGAAGGTGATGGTGAGCACGAAGGGGATCACGTGATCGTTGGGGCAGTTGGGATCGACGCGGAAGACGAACGGGCGCTGTGCGCCCACGATCACGCCCTGGTGGTCATAGACGAAGCCGTTGTCAGCCGTGGCAAACGGGCCGATGCTCCCGAAGTCCACCGTATCGGTCAGCAGGGCGATGTACGGGTCCGGCAAGGCGGCACCCGGCGCCTGAGCGCGCAAGGTGGCCACCACGTTCGAGGAGAGCCCCGCGCGGTTGATGAGCTCGACGGCGAGGTGCAGCGTCTCGCCCGAGTCGGCACGGCCGTCCGCGTCGTTGCCCGTCGCGATCGCCTTCGAATCGAACAGCCAGTTCTCCAGCAGGCTCACCCCCGGCGTCGGTGGCTCGGTCAAGGCCAGATACGCGTCCACGACACCGCCGTGGCACGAGGCGGCGATGCTGCCCATGAGAAACCGGGAGGAATAGACCTCGCGTTGCCAGAAGAAGGCGCGCATCAGGGCGGCGATCCCGGAGACGACGGGGCTGGTCATCGAGGTGCCGCTCCAGGCTGCGTAGGCCTGACCGGGCAGGGTGCTGTAGATCGACACCCCTGGCGCCCGGATCTCGTACTCGAAGCGCGTGTCGCGCTGAGTGTCCGCGTTCGAGAACCACGCCAACTTGTCTTCCGGCGTGCTGGCCTCGACCCCGAGCACCCAGGGCAGGGCGGCTGGATAGTGCGGCGCCCCGTCGGCCGGCAGCGAATCGTTGCCCGCCGCCGCCACGAGGATCGCCCGGCTCAACGCGGCTGCGAGGGTATCGGTCATGACTTGCGAATACTGGTACCCGCCGAAGCTCATGTTGATGACCTCGGCTCCTTGATCAACCGCGTAGATCACGCCCTCGGCGATGTCGTCGGTGGTCAGCACGCCGCTGTATTGGGCGGCGCGAATCGCCATGATCTTGCTGTTGAAGGCCACACCCACACCGCCCAGGTGGTTGTACCCCTGCGCCGCAATGATCCCCGCCACGTGCGTGCCGTGCCCGTGATAATCCACCGGATCCCCACCGTGACTGCGCGGGTCCGACACCACGCTGCACCCGTAAACGTCGTCGACGAACCCGTTGCCATCGTCGTCCACGCCGTTGGCCGGAATCTCGCGTGGGTTGGTCCACAAGTTGCCCACCAGGTCCTCGTGGTGATAGTCGATGCCCGAGTCGATCACCGCCACCACCACGTCCGGACTGCCGCCCGGGTGGACGCCGCTCTCCTTGAGGAAATTCCAGGCCTTGGCGATCTTGGCATTGGTGTGATGCCACTGCTTGTCGTAGTCCGGGTCCGTGGTGCCGTCGGGCAAGCCGCTGATCGGCGGCGGAATCGTCCCCGCCAACCGCCACTCGTAACTCGGCTCGACGCACTCGACGTCCGGCTCGCCCCGAAGCTCCTCGGCCAACGCGCCAACATCCGCCTCCGGCGCCACCCGCAACCGGTACCAGCGCTCGAGCTCCTGCCGTTTCTGGGCGTAGGCCCGCTCCTCGATCGCGCTCGTGGCTCGCGCCAGGGCCACGTTCGGCCCGCGGACGCTGAAGATGGCTTCGAGGTCCTGCGCGTCGTGTCGGGTCAACACCGGCCCCAGCGGGGTCGTCGCCCGCAGCGTCGCCAAGCCTGTCCGCCCGCCATCCCGCGCCCGGTGCAGGGCCAGGGCCGTCGCCGAACCCTTTCGGAGTTTGACCAGCACTTGGCCGGGCACAACTCCCCCACCGGAGGCCGGCTGACCTCGGCTCGGCGGCGTGCGGTCGCGCGCCAACAGCTCCGGCAGCGGATGGGCTTCGATCGCCGCGGCACCGGCATTCGCTTCCCCAGCGAAGCCTGAAGCCGTCGCTGGACCAACCGACTCAACCTCAACGGCCAGCCCCAGCACCGTGGCGAGGCCCAGCCCGGTCAGTGCCAGGAACCGCCCCCACACCAAACCAACAGCGAGGCCACGCCCCCGACCATCGCTCGGGCGTCTGGCCTGAGGCCGCGCGGGCAAGAGGCCCGCTCCCCGAACTTGACCTGGCGGCAACCGGTCTTGGGGTCCGAGTACGCTCGCACGCCACGTGGGCGAAGTTGGTGTTCGTTGCGCTGGGTACGTATGGCCAGTCATGGTGCCTCCATTCGTTCGTAAAGATGCTGCGCTTCACAAAACCCAGCGACGAAGACCCTACGAGCTGCCACCGGCCCAGGGGTAAACTGATGAGGGCCAACCGCGTGGTATGGGGCCGACAGCTTCAGGAATCGTCAGGGCTTAGCTGGATCGAGCGGTATCATCCGCAGCAAGACCCTTGGCACGCAATAGCTAAAACTAGTGATACGGCGAAGGCGACGGCCGCCGGCTAGCCGCGCCAGTACTTCGAGGCCGCCGCCGTGCGGCTGCGGACATGGAGCTTCTCGTAAATGTGCCGCAGGTGGGTATGCACGGTGTGGATGCTCAAGGACAACTCCTGGGCGATCTCCTTCGAGGACCAGCCGCGCGCGAGGTGCTCGAGGATCTCTTGCTCACGTTTGGTCAGGCGCGCGGCCTCGGGTAACGGCGGGCTGCGGCGATGGAACGACTCGACTACCAGCCGGGCGATGTGGCTGGTCATGGGCGAACCGCCGCGATGCGCCTCTTCTAAGGCGGCTACGATTTCCTGCGAGGTACCGCTCTTGACCAGGTACCCGCTCGCACCGGCCTCGAGCGCGGCGAAGACCAGCCGTGTGTTCTCTTCGATCGTCAACATCACAATCGGCACCGTTGGCAGCAGCGTCCGGAGACGACGAATGCAATCCAGGCCGTCCTCGCCCGGCAAATGCAGATCCATCAGAACCACGTCCGCGGGTTCTGCGGGTAACCTCTCCAGGGCCGACCGCGCATCGGGAAACGAACCGACACACACACAGTTGGCGGTTCCGCCAAGGAGCGCCTCGAGGCTCTCGCGAAAGCCGGCGTGGTCTTCAACGAGGGCGACGCGGATCATGGGACTAAGGGAACCTCGAGCCGGACGGTCGTGCCTTGGCCGGGAACGCTGGCCAGCGTGAGGCGTCCCCCCAAGGCGGCTAGGCGCTCGCGCATGTTCATCAGGCCCAGGCCCGGTCGCCCCGCCGCCTGGCCGTCCGGCTCATCGCCCGAGCCGCCTTGAGCAACGCCACCGGGCTGGACCGGAGTCGGTAAGCCGCGGCCGTTGTCCGCTATCGTCACGTGGCAGTGCCCATCCGCGAACCCTACCGCGATGCGCAGCTCGGAGGCCTGCCCGTGCTGAGCGGCGTTGCGAATCGCTTCTTTAGCGGCCAAAAACAAGTTCTGTCGCGCCTCAGCGCTCAAGGGTGCTGCAGGCCAAGTTCCCGGCAGCTCGAACCGGCACCGCATCTGCCACGGCTCGAGGTATTCCTGGGCAAACTGGCACACGCGCGTGACCAACCCTTCGAGGGTGTCGTTTCGCGGGTCGGTGGCCCAGATCAACTCGCGCATCGTCTGCTGGCTGGCACGCAGCGTCTCCTGCACTTGATCCAGCCGCGACTGCGACGCCTCCGCGACCGCCGCCTCCCGACCCTGCCGAGCTAGTCCCAGCAAGATCGCCGCCCGCGCCAACGAGGCCCCTAGGTCGTCGTGCAGATCCCGCGCGATCCGGCCCCGTTCGAGCGCCCACCGGTGCTCAGCTTCGAGCCGCTCGAGCCGGACCCGCCATCGCAGCCGGCCTCGGTGCAGCGCATACACCCCCGCCAGCACCGCGCCCAGCAACAACCCACGCACCGGCCAACGCTCGTGCAGGTGCGGGGTCAAACGGAACGCAAACATCGCCACCTCCGCCTCCTCGGTCCACCGCCCATGGTGATTCCGCGCGCTCACCAGGAACCGGTAGCGACCCGGCCGCAGGTTCGTATACGTCGCCGCCCGCCGCCTCCCCGCGTCGATCCAGTCCGCGTCATGCCCCTCGAGTCGATACCGAAACCGCACTTGCTCAGGCGCCACCAGGTCCACCAACGCATAGCGAAACTCGAGGAACCGACCCGAACCCGGCGGCAGCGTCATCGGGCCGGCCACCCGCTCCGGCAGCGCCTCGGCTGCCAGTGTCCCTGGCGCCGCCTCGTCGGTTAGCCCCAAACCATACACGATCCGGTCCGTCGCACGCACGCGCTCGATGAGCACGGGCTCGGTCCGCGGGACAAACGGGATGGCGGCCGGGTCCACAACCGCCACGCCGTGCGCGGTGGGGAACCACAGCCGGCCGTCGCCGGTGCGGCACCCGGCGGGTTGAACCTCGCCGTTGGTCTCGCTACCGCGCAAGCCCTCGTTCCCGCCGAGAGCGAGCGACCTCACGCGCGACTGGCGGCCGTCGCACACGGCGTTCAACTGCTCGATCGGCACGCGAAACACCCCCCGATGACTCCCCAACCACAGTGCCCCGCCCGTGTCGGCCACGATCTGATTGATCAGGTTGTCGGTCAACCCCTGCGCGGCGGTCAGCCGGTCCAACCGAACCGGCCGGGCCGCACCCGCGTCAGCCCGGCCCGAGTTCCAACCCACAACGTGCCATCCGCGTCCTCGTGCAACGCCAGCACATCGTCGCTGCTCAGCCCCTCCCGCGTGGTGTAAGCCCGGAATGCGCCCCCCTGAAGCCGGTTCAGACCGCCACCCCGGGTGCCAAACCACATCGCTCCCGCCCGATCTTCCAGCAGCGTGTGGACCACATACGAGGTGAGCTGGCCACTGGGGATCTCCTTCGTCCACGCTTTCTGCACCACCTGTCCCAGCTCCGCCGTGGGATACGTTCGCCCGGTCGCATCGCCATCCAGCCACCACACCCCCTGCCGCCCAATCCATTGCTCGCCCTCAGCCAAGTACCGGATCTCGCCCGGGCGATACAGCCATTGCTCGCCATGGGTCTCGTGCAGCCAGGCGCCTTCCGCCGTCTGGTAGTCTCGAGGTCGGCGCACCAGGCGCATCACCCCGCCCTTGGTCCCGATCCAAATGGCCCCGGCCCGGTCTTCATAGATGGCAAGGGTCTGCGGATGCACGGCCGGCTTAGCGACACGGACGTAGCCTCCGCCGGTATGGTGATAGTGGACAAAGTCTCGATCGGCTGCCCCCAGCCATAAATCGCCTGTGCGATCCTCCCAAACCGCCCGAAGACTCAGACCCGCTGCCTCCGACGCAAATGCAGGCGCCTCGAACCGGCCGTTCCACAAACGGGCTACTCCCTCGCTCGTCGCCACCCAGACACCCCCCGCGCGCGACTCGCACAACGACCACACTTCGTCATGGCACAAACCATGGCGGCGATCCCACATCCGCACGGGCTGGGGCCGGAGTCGCCACAGGCCATGCCGCTGCGTGCCTAGCCAGAGGTTGCCCTCCCGATCCTCGACCGCGCAGCGGAACGTGACCCCCGCTGTCGCCTCGCTCAACTCCGGCTGCACCCAACCGCTCCGCGTCCAACACGCCACGCCTCCCGTCCCCAACACCCAAAGCGTCCCCCGCGCGTCCTCGAGCAAGGCCTGGACCCAGCCCACCTCGGGCGGCGCTTCCAGCTCAGGCAGCGGGCCTGCGGGCTCGTCCTCTCGCCCCTCCATCTCCGCCCCAACCCCTACCCGAGCCGAACCGACCCTCCGCGCCAGCGATTCACGGCCACTCCGCACGCCCCGATCGGACGCTGCCCGATCCTTCCAGGCGAGTCCGCCCGCCGTCCCCCACCAAAGCCGGCCCTGCCGATCGAGCCGCAGGCACGCCACCCCTTCTGGCCCGGTCTCGACTGGCCCTTGCCCAGGCGCTCCCGCATCGAAAAATTGCCCGGTTGCAGAGTCGAAGCCGTGCAAGCCGGCGTACGATCCCACCCACAACTCCCCAGACGCACCCGCCGCGAGCCCGCGCACCATCTCGCCGTGCCGGATCCGGTTGCCGTAGGTCGTGAACCGGCCACTCTCCCGCTCCCAGCGGCTCAGGCCGCCCATCGTCCCGATCCAAAGCCCACCGCCGCTCTCGACCAGCGCGGTAATCTCCGCCGAGCCGAGTCCCGTGTCCTGGCCGAACTGCTCATAGCTCCCGTGCCGCCAGCGCGCCAGGCCTTGCTTGGTCCCGATCCACAGAGATCCCTCGCCATCCTCGAGCAGGGCTTGGCACGAAGCCTGCCGGAACTCCGGCTGACTCCCCGCCGGCGCCACCGCCGTGAACTCCGTCCCGTCGAACCGCACCAGGCCCGACCGCGTCCCCACGTACAAGTGGCCGCTGCGGCTCTGGACGATGCACTCGACCCAATTCTGCGGCAGGCCGTCTTCGGTCGTCCACACCCGCACTCGGTAAGGCAAGAGCCCTGCTGCGGCTGTCCAGGCTAGCACCAGCCACACGCACCCCACCCGCGCGAGCGCAGCAAGACCGCGGCGCTCTACCAACACCTTACGGTGCTTGCCAATACGCCTCGGGTCCGTGGGCCTGACAACTCGCATTCCGTTCCGCCTTTCCACCTCTGTGCCCCGGCCCAGCGACCGCCGTGGCCGCCTGTCCGGTGTCCGGAGTGGACGCCGGCCAGTCAAGCACGCACACCCGGTCCCGGCAAGCGCCGCCCCCACACCAGGCCCTCCCAATCCGCTCCTGAGCATTAAAAGACGGTCTTTTAATCGTTGACAGCGGGGAGGCTCGAAGGCCAACACGACCGATGAGCCCAAATGACCCCAGCGAGCTCCGAGCCCCACCGCCCCGCCGCCATCGCCATGACGCGGGCGCCTTTGGCCAGACACGGGCTGCCGCGCCCCCCTTCCGGTGTCAACAACTACAATCGTGTCAGATAATGTAGATAATATGGACACGGGCATGTGCCGTTGAGTTGTTGCCGCGGAGTTTGCGCTTCCTTGCCATTTGCCATTAGAGTGCCGGCATATGTTCAAGCGCCAAGATGACACGCCCAGGTTGAGGTTGCACCTCAGGCGACCCTACCCCCACCCCCCGCAAGACCTGCAATGACTCGACCCGCAATTCACACGACGTGTTGCCCGTTGGATTGCCCAGACACCTGCGCCCTGGAGGTGGGCGTGGTCGATGGGCGAATCGAACGGATCGGTGGCTCGCGCGAACATCCAACGACGGGTGGCTTCATCTGCGGCAAGGTGGCCCGGTTCAGCCGCCGGGTGTACCACGCGGAGCGGGTGTTGCACCCGCTGCGTCGGCGCGGCCCGAAGGGGTCGGGTCAATTCGACCGGTTGTCTTGGGACGAGGCGGTGGCGACCATCGTGGCGCGCTGGCGCGACATCGCCGGCCGATGGGGCGCTGAAGCGATCATGCCCTATCACTACGGCGGCTCGAACGGCTTTGTGAGCGATTGCTTCCTCGACGACTACTACTTTGCCCGGTTGGGGGCGTCTCGCCTGGCGCGCACTCTGTGTGCCGCTCCCGCAACGGCAGCCGCCCAGGGCATGTACGGGAGGATGCCCGGCGTGGCGTTCGAGGATTATCCCCAGGCGAAGTGCATCCTGATCTGGGGCGCCAACCCCAAGGCCTCGAACATTCACCTGGTGCCGTTCCTGCGTGAGGCCAAGCGCCGGGGCGCGTTCATCGCTGTGCTCGATCCGCGAGAGAACTTTTCCGCCGGGGAGATCGACTTACACCTTCCGGTCTATCCTGGGGCAGACCTGCCGATTGCCCTGGCGTTGATCCGGTACTGGCACACGGCGGGGCGGTTGGATCGAGGGTTCCTGGACCGGCACGCGGTAGGCATCGAGGGGCTGCTGGACCAGGCCGACCATTGGCCCCTGGGGCGAGCCGCCGCGGCCGCGCGCGTTTCGGTCGAGGCGATCCAACGGCTGGCGGACGTGTACGCGGAGGCTCGGCCGGCGGTGGTGCGGATCGGGTGGGGGCTCGAGCGCAACACCAACGGCGGGCGGGCGTTGGCTGCGATCTTGGCGCTGCCGGCGTTGCTGGGCAAGTTCGGCGAACGCGGCGCCGGCTACACCCTGAGCAACAGCGGGGCCACCAAGCTCGACCTGGCCAAGGTATGGGGCGACGTGCGCTGGACCGCGCGGGAGCTGAACATGGTCGAGTTGGGGGCGTGGCTGACCCAGTCGGACCTCGAGCCGCCGGTGAAAGCCCTGTTTATCTACAACTGCAACCCGGCGGTTACGGTGCCGGACCAAGTGCGAGTGCTGGCTGGCCTTGAACGCGAGGATCTGTTCACCGTGGTCCATGAGCAGGTGATGACGGATACGGCCCGGCTTGCGGACCTGGTGCTGCCCGCGACGACGTTCCTCGAGCACCGCGACATCCGTCGAGGTTACGGCGCCTATGTGGTGGGCGGCGTGCAGCCCGTGATCGCCCCGCGGGGCGAAGCGAAGCCGAACGAGGAGGTCTTCGCGTTGCTGGGCCGTGCGATGGGCTGGAACGACCCGCCGTTCCATTGGGACTCGGCCACCTGCCAGCGCAAGGTGGCGGAGGCGATGACGGTGCACGGTCGGCCGGCGGATTCGGCTGCGCTCGAGGCCGGCCGGGCGCAGGGGTATGACTTCCCCGAAGCGGGGCCGGTGCAGTTCGGCACCGTATTCCCGGGCACACCCGACGGGAAGATCCACCTCACACCGGACTGCTTGGGCGATCGGCCCTATGAGTATCGGGTGGTGGCGAGCGAGCAGTATCCCCTGGCGCTGATCTCTCCGGCGAGCCATCAGTTGGTCAATAGCACCTTGGGCGAGGACAACCTGCCCGAGCTGTGGGTCACGCTCGACCCGAGCGATGCCAGCGCGCGCGGGATCCAAGACGGTGACGCCGTCCGGGTGTTTAACGAGCTGGGCCAGGTCGTGTGCCGCGCCCGAGTCAGTCCGCAGATCCGAGTCGGGGTGGTGGCTTTGCCCAAGGGGGCCTGGCGCCGAGCCTCGCGCAACGGTTGGACCTCGACGGCTCTCTGTCCAGCTAGCGTGGACAACCTGGGCGGTGGCGCTTGTTACAACGACGCCCGGGTGGAAGTGGCGCTTGCGCAGGCCTAACGAGCCTGGCGCGGTGTCGGCCGGCGCGAGGCCATGTGCCGTCAGACGCACAGTGTGCCGGGCGTGGCCGTGCCCTAAGATGCTAGTGGTAATTGGTAATGGTAAGGCAGCAAACGGTGAGTTGCGGCCTGGCCTGACGGTGGCGGAGTCCGGGGGACCGGCGGGCGACGCGACTCACGGACGGCCCCAGGGGTGACTCGGGTGGGGGGGCGGGTTGGCGAGTTGGCGAGTGTGGGCTTGACGATTGGCTGGGTGTCTGGCTTGAATTGACGCCATCAGGCCCCGTGAGCGAGTGGGATAGAGACGGATTGCACTAGTTTATGAAAAACCTTTCAACCAAACCACAGGGGCTCCCGCGGACGCACCGCGTTCACCGGGGAGCATTCACCCTTATCGAGCTGCTGGTGGTCATTGCGATCATCGCAATTCTGGCCGGCATGCTGTTGCCTGCTTTGGCTAAGGCGAAGACCAAAGCCCAGGGCATCATGTGCATGAACAACACCAAACAGTTGATGCTCGCCAACCACATGTACCAAGGGGACAACCGCGACAAGTTCCCCGGCGCGTACCATGGCGGGTTCGTGCCTGGGGCCAACGCCCCGCAAAAGCCGTGGGTCACGGGCTGGTTGGATTGGGGCACGAGTTCGGACAACACCAACACCATCTACCTGCTCGATCAGCGCTATGCGGTGTTGGCCGTCTATTTCGGCAACTCGAAGAACATCTACAAGTGCCCGGCGGACAAATATGTCAGTGGAGCTCAGCGCCAACGGGGTTGGACGGAGCGCGTGCGCAGCGTCTCGGGCAACATCTACGTGGGCGAGGGCAATGGCTGGGGACCCAACCCGGTCGAGAGCGGGACCGGCAGCGGCCCGAACAATAACACCATCTACCAAGGGGCGGTGCGGGCCTCGGACCTGACCATACCGGGCCCGGCACAGACTTGGGTGTACGTGGACGAGCATCCGGATAGCATCAACGACGCGGGCTGTTTCCCGCCCAATAGCGCCACGAACATTCCGGACGCGCCCGCGACCTATCACAACCTGGCCAGCGGGTTCGCCTTTGCGGATGGCCACTCGGAAATCCACAAGTGGATCGGCCCCACCATGAAGAAACCGCGGACCCGAGGCGGTCTGGACGGGGTGACCTACAATGCCCAAAACAACTTCGGCACCGTGCGGGGCGATCCTGACATTCGCTGGTACAGCCACGTTTCGCCGCGTAAGAGCGAACGGAATGTGGCGGATTAGGCCCGGGCCGAGCGGTTGGCCCGCTCAAGGGGCGCCCGACTAGAGTCCTTACTGCAAACGACCCGCAGCCCGCTGCGGGTCGTTTGCTTTCTGGAGTGGCTCGCCCCGCTCACAACCACTCGCAGCAGGGCACCTGCCGTCCAACCACACCAGCCTAAGTAGGCTAACGAGCGGGGCGCCCGTCCACCGAGCCGGTCCGGCCAGCCATTTTGCAGCCATTTTGCGGTTGCCGCGCTTGCGCGTTTGCGCCACCTTCGGCCTCGTTCACATGGGTGACGGTTCTGGAACGCGCGGCGTGACTGGGCGTTGCCGAGGCGCTCGAGTCGGAGTGCGGGTGCAGCGGAGCGCGGGTGAGGGCGGCGGGTTGGCGGGTCGAGAGCGGAGCGCATTCACGTTGATCGAGTTGCTGGTGGTGATTGCGATCATTGCGATCCTGGCCGGGCTGCTTTTGCCGGCTCTCAGCCGTGCCAAGCTCAAGGCCCAACGCACCGCCTGCCTCTCGAACCTCAAGAACCAAGGGCTCGCGTTCACCATGTACGCGGACGATTATCAGGGCCACTTCCCCACGGCGGACCAAACGACGGCGTGGCGCCTCGACGCCCTCTACGTCATGAGCAGCAACCAGGGCATGGCACTCCTGAGTTACGGCCTGGCGGGGGGCCGGCTCCGGCAAAGCGCCGCCGACTTCGACGCGGACATCAAGACCGCCCGAGTTCCCACGGTCTGGCGTTGTCCAGCCCGACCGGACTGGCCGCGGTTGTTCGACGAGAAGGGTCTCCTGCACGTGGACCATTTCATGATTCTGACGGGTCTTTCCGGAAACCGGTTCAGAGGCACCAATTCGCCAGCGCGCGCCAGCGACCCGGTCGGTCCTCTCAGCGCCGACCACACGATGGTTTTTGGCGCGCAGAACTACTGGACCTCGAACCACGGCAAGCAGGGTTACACGCGCGGCGCCAGTGCCGGCAACGAACCTGCCGGCCACAACCAATCCCACAGCGACGGGCACGCAGAGTGGGTCCACGAGAAGCGCTTCCGGCGCGCGACTCCGGCCGCCCGACATCCTCGGGCGCTCTGGGTCTCTGGCTGGCCCTGGGATTGGACTTGGGTCGACCAGTGAACACGCACGCCTCTCCAGCCCGCCTAGCGGAACGTAGGCCGCCGCCTGGTCGTCGAGTGCGATGGGGTCTGAGCCCGTTCCATGCGGTGGCGCTGCTCGTCGCTTGGCTGGTGCAGGCCGAACTCACGGCGGAGGAGAACGGTCGGATTCTTGTGCGCTGCGACCGCTTGACCCTGGCAGTGGAGCCGGACCGGGGAACCTGGCATGTCACCTGGAACGGCCCCCACGCCGCCACGATCGCCTCCGCCCAGTTCGCGGTCGAGGTGGCAGGCCGGACACCCACCGCCGCCGCCCCGCAAAGCTCGGTGGGGCCCTTCCAGGATGCGCTGGGAAAGGGCCGCGAGGTGCGGCAGGTGTGGGAACAAGACGGCTTCCGCGTCGAGCGCGAGGTGCGCGCCTACGACGCTGGCGGCGCGGTAACACTCGGTGGACGCCTGGTGAACGGCACGGGGCAGGCGGTTTCGTTGGGCACGGTCAAGCTGCTCGAATTGGGGAAGGATGGGCGGTGGCAACTCGGTGCGGGCAACGAGCTGCCTGGCGCCGTTTACCTCCAAGGCCATTCCTTGCTGCGCACCGTCCCTTACGGCGAGATGGCTGACCCTGGAAAGCCCGCCGAGCGCAGTTACCGCAGCAGCGGCGTGCTGGCCCTGGCCCGCCGGGGGCCGCCCTCGAGCTTGGTGCTGGGCTACTTGAGCGCCAACGAGGCGGCGCCCGATTTGGCCGCGCAGTTCCGGGCTGTGGAAGGCGGCGTGAGCTTGTCGGCCAGTTCGCGTTTCCTCGGTCGCGTGCTCGGTCCGGGTGACACCGTCGAGTTCGACAGGCTTTACATGGCAGCCGAGTCGGATGTCTTGGGTGCGCTCGAGGCTTATGGCGAGGCGGTGGCGAAGTTCAGCCCGCAATCCGTGCGCACGGGCGCCACGAGTCTGTGGTGCTCGTGGTACGCCCATCGGATGAGCATGACCGAAGAGAGCGTCTTGGCGAACGCGGCGGTCGCCGGGCAGCATCTCCAGCCGCTGGGCCTCGAGATCATGCAGCTCGACCACGGCTGGCAACGCGGCGACATCACGGGCGACTGGTACGCTAACGAGCGTTTCCCGCATGGCTTGCGGTGGCTGGCCGATCGGTTGCGCGAGCGTCATGGGCTGCGCTTAGGGTTATGGATTGCGCCGACCGACGTGGCGGAAACCAGCGACCTGTTCCGGCAACACCCCGATTGGCTGCTCAAGGACGACCGCGGCCAACCGCGGGTTAACTGGCGCTGGTACTGGGCGCCCAACCCCAACTGCTACGAACTGGACGTGACCCAACCCGAGGCCTACCGTCACACGGCCGCCACGTTCCGGCGTTTGGTCCAGGAAGGCGCCACCTATTTCAAGATCGATTTCATCGCCGCGGCTGGGGGCGAACAGTTCCATCAAGCAGACTCCCAGGCCACGCGCGGCTGGTCGAATCTCCGCCGCGCCATGCAGGCGATTCGTGAAGGAGCCGGTGACTCGGCCTGGATTCGCTACTGTCAAACTCCGCCCCTCCTGAGCGTCGGCTTGGCCAACAGCGCCTATGGCGGTGACGACACGCTCGATGCGGGCATTCCTGGCCGGTTCGATGTCCTGCGCGACAACGCCCACGCCTTGGCCGCCGGGTGGTGGCTCAATGGCCGGCTCTACCAGCGCGAGGTCTGCGACATGAGCGTGCGCATGCAGGGCAGCCTCGAAGAGGTCCGGGTGCGGGCGGCGCTCATGACGCTCGCCAACTGCAGCATTTCGTGGAGCGACGAGCTCCGTTACCTGCCGCCTTCACGCCTTCGGCTCATGCAGCAATGCCTGCCGCCCGGCAACCCGCCGATGCGCCCGCGGGATCTCCTCGAACGCGAGGTCCCTTCGCTCTGGCACGTCAAGGTCCCCCACGAGACCGCAGCCTGGGACGTCGTTGGCGTGTTCAACCACCGCTCCGAACCCGAAGTGCGCGAGGTGGACTTCCAGCCGTTGGGCCTCGAGCCGAACCGCGATTACACGGCCTTCGAGTTTTGGGAGGAACGGTTCCTGGGCGTACTGCAAAATCGGCTGACGCTCGCGTTGCCGCCGCAGGCCTGTCGAATCTTGGCGCTGCGCCCGCGGTTGGACCGGCCGCAACTGGTGGGCACCGACATGCACCTGCTCCAGGGGTGGCATGAGCTGGTGCGCCTCGACTGGAATCCCGCGGATCGAATGCTCGCCGGCACGTACCGCCGCGCGGCTGGCATGCGGGGCAAGGCTTTCTTCCTCGTGCCGGTAGGGTTCTACCCGAGATTCGATTTCCCGCTCTCGCCCACCTCGGCTCGGCTCACCCATCTCGAGGGCCCGCTCTGGATGCACGAGGTCGAGTTTGCGCAGCGCGACTTGGACTGGGAGATCCCGTTCACGCGCTGAAGCGGGTTAGGGCGTCATGACGCTTCCTGGCTTGATCGTGCGCAACGCGCTCCGCAATCGGCGGCGCGTGATGCTGACGGTATCGAGCATGGCGCTGAGCCTGTTGCTGCTGACGCTGCTGGAGGTGTTGCTGAAGGGGTTGACGGACCCGGAAGGGAGCGTGGCGGGGGCGGAGCGCGTGGCGGTGCGGCACAGTGTGTCGCTGGCCAACATGCTGCCGGCGAAGTATCAGGCGCGGTTGGAGCGGTTGCCGGGGGTGAGTCGTTGCACGAAGCTGCTGTGGTTTGGGGGCATTTATCAGGATCCGAAGAACTTCTTTCCGCAGTTCGCCTGCGATGCGGACGCGCTCTTCGAGGTGCTGACCGAGGCGCGCATCGACGAGGCGCAGCGCCGGCAATTCTTGGAGGAGCGAACCGCGTGCGTGGCTGGGGCGCGGACGGCGGCGCGGTTTGGCTGGCGGCTGGGGGAGCGGATTCGGCTTCTGGGCGCGATGTGGCCTGCGAACCTGGAACTGACGCTGCGGGGGATCTACTCGGGCACGTTCGACGACGCGATGCTGTTCTTCCATCACGAGTACCTGGACGAGATGCTGGGAGACTTGGGTTTCACGGGGTTATTCTGGGTGCGAGCGGACTCGGCAGCGCGGGTGCCGGAACTGATCGAGCGGATCGACATCGAGTTTCGGAACTCGGACGCGGAAACGAAGACCGAGACAGAACAGGCGTTTGCGTTGGGTTTCGTGTCGATGCTAGGCAACCTCAAGCTGTTGATCCGGTCGATCTCGACGGTGATCGTGTTCACGCTGGTGTTGGTGACGGCGGGGACGATGAGCATGGCGGTAAGGGAGCGCACGCGGGAGGTGGCGATCCTCAAGGCATTGGGTTTTCGGACTTGGCGCGTGTTCGCCCTGATCTTGGGCGAATCGGTCGGGTTAGCTTTGGCGGGCGGGTTGATCGGGTGCCTCGGGGCGTGGGGGCTGTTACGGGCGGTGGATCTGTACCGGCTGTCGGGTGGTTTGTTTGTGAGTTTCGAGCTGACGCCGGGGATCCTGGCTGGTGGATTGTTGGTAGCGGGGCTGCTCGGGGTGGGCGGTTGTCTGATTCCGGCGTATGGGGCTTGTCGAAGCGGTGTGGTGGCTGGCTTGACGCGGCCGGATTGAGGATCGGCGATGGCGGTACCGCTCAAGTACAATTGGCGCAGCCTATGGGTGCGGTGGCGGTCCACGGCGGCCACGGTGCTGAGCATGGGGTTGGTGGTGGGTGTGTTCGTGATGGTGTTGGCGCTGGCGCACGGATTGACGGCCACTTACCTCGAGACGGGCGACGCGCGTAACCTGATCGTGTTCCGGAAAGGGTCGCTGGCTGAATCCAGCAGCCAAATCACGCTCGAGGAAGTGCGGCGCACGCGCTATCTCGATGGCATCGAGCGGGACGCCCAAGGCGAACCGCGCGCCTCGGCGGAGATGATCATTCTCATCACGTTACCCCGGCAATCGGGGGGGAAGGCGCATGTGCAAGTGCGCGGCGTAGGGCCACAGGGTCTGGGATTGCGCCCCCAGATGCGGCTGACGCAGGGGCGCATGTTTCGTCCGGGGATGCGGGAATGCGTGGTGAGCGAGAATCTGGCGCGACGTTTTGCGGATTGCCAGCTCGAGGCTCGATTTCGCTCGGGCAAGACCACCTGGCATGTGGTGGGCCTGTTCGAAGCGGACCAGACGGCTTACGATTCGGAGATTTGGGTGGACGTGGACGAGGCGCGCGAGGCGTTCAACCGGGCCTTCTACAGCTCGCTGTTGGTGCGCACGACGGGCGCGGTGGCGGCCGAGGGGGTGGTCGAGCGGATCGAGGTGGACCCGCTGATGCGGTTACGGGCGGTACCGGAGCCGGAGTACTTTCGCGAGCAGACCAAGACGGCGCAGCCGATCCGGGTATTGGGGTTGGGGTTGGCGGTCCTGATGAGTCTCGGGGCGGCGTTTGCCGCGATGAACACCCTTTATGCGTCGGTCGCGGCGCGCGCCCGCGAGATCGGGACGCTCCGGGTATTGGGGTTTCGCCCCGCGACCATCTACTGGTCGTTCATGCTCGAGTCGCTCATGGTGGCAGCCTTGGGCGGGGTGGTGGGTTGCCTGCTGGCACTGCCGTTGCATGGGATCGCCACGGGCACGTTCAACTGGGCCACTTTCGCCGAAGTCGCCTTCGAGTTCCGCATCACGCCCGGCTTGCTGGCGGGCGGGCTGGGTTTTGCCCTGCTGATGGGCGCGGTGGGCGGGGCGTTGCCGGCACGGCGGGCTGCTCGCAAGCCGCTCCTGGCGGCCCTGCGCGCCGAATGACGGCGCCGCAGGGCACGCCCGTAGGGTGGGTGTCTAGCTACCCGGGACGGCCGTCACGCGGGTGGGCTTGGTGGGGACCAGTTTCTGGCTCGGGTAGCCAGCGACCGTCTCGCCCCGGACGCGCAAGGAATGCGCCAGCGCATACTTGAACTCCTCGGGGGCGGTTGCCATGGCCTGTTTCAGGGCCGCGACGGCTTTGGCGCCGGGGATTCGTTCGAGGGCGCAACGCGCGTCTTCGCGCACATCGGCGTTGGCCAAGAGGGTGGCGACGGGCGGCACGGCGTCGTCGCCGCCGATCTCGGACAACATCCAGAGCAGTTCGCGCCGGACTGCGGTGGGGGCGGTGGGCAATAAGGCGATCAGTTGGGTGGCGACGGCTTGGGCTTCCGCCGCGGCGTTGGGCCGGCCGGCGTGCCGCACGATCTTCCAGAGGGCGCGCCGCGCCGCTCGGGCGATCTCGAAGTCCGGATCGGTCATGACCTCGGACAAGGGTTTCACAGCCGGGGCACCGCTCGGGCCGGCATGTTGCCAGGCCGGGCCCCGGACCTTATCGTCGGGGCTCTTAAGGTTGGCGATCAGTTCGGCCACGGCCGGGGAGGCCGCGCTCGAGGCAGGTGCGGCGAGGGCGGCGGTGGCGGCGGCAACGACGGTCCGTGTTGCGAGGGGGACATCGGTGGTCTTCATGTTGAGTGAAGGGATAGGTTCTGGATTCTCGAGTTCTGGATGATTCAGGCTAGAGGTTCATGCGGCTCGGGCCTTAGAGGGTATACGGATACCGTTGCGGCCGGCTCATCTTTCGGCGGGTTTGCTCGTCGCCCACGATTTCCTGTCGGACCGGGTCCCACTGGAGCTTGCGTCCGAGGACCAGGGAGAGGTTGCCCAGGATGCAGAGGAACGAGGTGGCGGCGCCGGCCTCGATGTTCATGATGGTCTTGCGCCCGGTCTTGATGCCCTCGAACCAGTCGGCGTGATGATCGAAGCGGGGGCTTTGCGGCACGTCGACGCCGCCGGGCGGTTTTTGGAAGTTCACGGCCTTGAGTTCGGTGTAGACCTGGCCGTCGCCCACCCACACGACCAGTTTATCTTTCTCGCCGTGGTAGACGGCGCCGTAGCCTTCGCGGATGCCTTCGCGCTTTTGTTTGTCGCGGTCGAAGTAGGGCACGGGTTCGCCGGGTTGCGCCCAGACGAGGGTCCAATCCGGGTTCTTGAACTGGTAGGTGACCTCCATGTCGATGGCGGAATCCCACAGGCCGCGAGTGGGCACGGTGCCTTTGGCCTCGACGGTCACGGGTCCGGTGTGGTCGGCGTTCATGAAGAGCAGGGCGTTGCTCATGACATGCGCGCCGCGGTCGCGGATCTGGCCGCCGCCCGACTCCATGATCCAGCGGAAGGTCCCGTGGCAGTAGCGCGCGTTGTACGGACGCCAGCGGAGCGGGCCGAGCCACAGATCCCAATCCAACTCCGGTGGCGGCTCGGAGTCGGGCACGGGCCGATTGTCGGCCGGGCTGGCGTAGTGCCAGCAGGTGACCTTGTGGATGCGGCCGAGCATGCCGTTGGCGATATAGAGGTGGGCCTTGTGAGCTTCGCGCTGGGAGCGGCCCTGCGAACCGACCTGGACCGCCACTTTGTTTTCCTTGGCTGCGCGCACCATGGCCTTGCCTTCCTCGATGGTGCAGCAGGCCGGTTTCTCGACGTAAACGTGTTTGCCGCTCTGGCAGGCGTGGACGGTTTGAACCGCATGCCAATGGTCGGGTGTGGCGATGACGACCGCATCGAGGTCTTTGCGCTCGAGCAGCGCGCGATAATCGCGGTAGGTCTTGGCCTCGCCGCCGGCACTCTTCAGCGCCGCGGCCAAGCGCCGCTCGTCGGCATCGCACAAGGCCGCCACGTTCACCTCGCCGCGGGACTGGCGGGCGAGCATATAGCCAAGATGCCCGTTCCCCATGCCGCCAATGCCGATGTGGCCCATTGTGAGTCGGCTATTGGCGCCTGGTGTTCCCGCGGCTCCCAAGACGCGGGCTGGGACGATCTGGGGCAGGCCCAGGAGACCGGTTCCGAGGGCGGCTGCGCCGGTTCGCTGTAAGAACGCCCGGCGGGCCATGGTGGGGTGCTTTCTTGTCATGTGCGTTGTGCCTTTCCGTTGAGTTAGGGTGATGATGTCGAAGGGTTACTCATGAGACAGCGGCAAGGGTGACCCGATGCCGGTAGGGTAGGGCTCGCAGTCCCCTGCGAGCCGGGGACAGTGCTGAGTGCGGAGGTAGGAATCGCCCGCGCGGCGCGCACGGAGTGACGCGCCCTACCCCCAGCCGCAATGCCGGTAGGGCTCGCAGTCCCCTGCGAGCCGGGGACAGTACTGGGTGCGGAGGTAGGAATCGCCCGCGCGGCGCGCACGGAGTGACGCGCCCTACCCCCAGCCGCAATGCCGGTAGGGCTCGCAGTCCCCTGCGAGCCGGGGACAGTACTGGGTGCGGAGGTAGGAATCGC
>VHCO01000044.1 GCA_016871715.1 Verrucomicrobiota bacterium | reverse complement strand
TCCTCGGCTTTTGGACCGTGCTTCACGGAGCTGGTGGGGACGAGGGCCATTTCGCACTCGGGGCATGGGCCTGGTTGATCGGCGACGATGTGGGCGTGGGAGGCCATGGGGCAGGTGTAGAGAGGGGGCAAGGGCGCGGCCGGTTCGGGGGCGGGCTGGGGCGGTTGAGGCATGACGGGGATCAACGTCATCCGGCACTGGGGGCATTTGCCGGGTTTGTCGAGGCGCACGTCGGCATGCTCGGGCATGGGGCAAGTGTAGTACTGGACCGCGCCGCCAGGATGGATTTTGGCGAGGACATCCGCCGCGACCGGCACGAGGGTCATGCCACACAGCGGGCAGGACCCCGGGGCCTCGTACTCGATGGCCACGTGCTCGGGCATCGGACAAAGGTAGACGGTCTTGCCCGGGGTGGTTGCCGGCGTGGCAGCCGCGTTCGAGGGGTCGGTCGGTTGGGCTTCAGGGGCGTGCTCGAGGTGAGCCGACCGGCTCCGGGTTGGGTCCATCATCTTCTGGATCGCTTCGCGCAGTTGACTTTCGGAGTCGAGCATGAACTGGCCGGAGACCACGACCCGTTCGCCTGCCGCCAGCCCGCCCAGCACCTGGAGAAGGTCGTCTTGAGCGCGAGCCCCCAAGCGGACGGTGCGGGCCTGGAACTTCCCAGCGTCCAGGGCTACAAACACCGTGTTACGCTCCCCGCTACGGAGCACGGCCATGTCCGGCACGAGCAGGGTGGAGGGCGACAGTTCGGCCACCAACTCGACGGAGGCGAACATGCCTGGCTTGAGGAAGTAACCGGGGTTATGGAACTCCATGCGGACCTGGACGGTGCGGGTTTTCGGATCCAGGGTGGGGTAGATGTAGGTCACGCGGCCGCGGAACTTGCGGTCGGGCAAATAGGACAGGCTCACGGTAGCTTCTTGGCCCAGGCGGACGAAGGGCAGGTCTTGCTCGTAGACCTGGGCGTGTACCCATACAAGGGCCAAATCGGCGAGGCGATACAGTTTCATACCTGCCTCGACCATCTGACCATCGACCGCCAATTTTTCCACGACGAACCCGTCGATCGGGGCGAGCACGCGGAGGGTCTTGCGCGGCTGGCGGGTCTGCTCGAGCTCAGCGATCTGATCGGGTGAGATGTCCCAGTACTTGAGTTTGGTTCGGGCCGTTTCGCGCAACCCTTCCGCGCCGGTCTGGGAGCCAGCCTGGAGGGCCAGCAGATATTCCGTCTGGGCACTGTAGAGTTCAGGCGAGTAAACCTCGAAGAGCGGATCGCCCCGGTGAACTTGAGCGCCGACGGCATCGACGTGCAATGTCTCGATCCAGCCGCGGAACTTGGTGGTCACGTCGGCCAGGGCTGGTTCTTCGTAATCGATGGTGGCGACGGTGCGGATGACGCGGCGCAGGGGGCCGTTGGTGAGGACGGCGGTGCGTAGGCCCATGTTCTGGATGGTCACGGGGTCGATGGCGATGGTGGCGTCCATGGCCGCTTCATCCTCGTAAACCGGGACCAAGTCCATGCCCATCGAGTCTTTACCTGGGGAGGGGCTGACCTCGCCTGGGATCATGCTCGACTTGTAATATTTGACCGTGCGCTCGGCGGAGGCGCTGGCGCCGCCGCTGGACGTCGGGCTGCCCGGGGTACGGCGGATGGCGGTCAGCTTCATGCCGCAGATCGGGCAATTGCCAGGTTGATCCTGGATCACCTGCGGATGCATGCCACAGGTGTAGAGGGTCTTCTCGGCCGCATCGGCCCCGGCGGGGGCAGGGTGATGGTGGCCGGAGAGGCGGCCGAGATAGAACGCGCCGAGGGCCACGGCGATCAGGGCGAGGAGTGTGAGGGCGAGTCTGGATTTCATACCCAAGTTAGCGGGACTCATGAGTCGGTGGCAGCAGCGGCGCCCCATCCGGAGCTATCCCCGCGATGGACAACGACAGATCCGCCAACACGATCTCGCGGCGGGTGCGTTCGGACACTTCCTGCAATTGGAAGCCCAACAGAGTGCGCTCGGCGTCGATGAGGTTGAAGAAGTCAATCTGGCCGGCGAGGTAGCCGGCCCGGGCGATGGCCAACGATTGCGCGGCCTTGGGAATCAACTTCTCCTGGAGCAGCATCAGGTTTCGGGTGGTTTCCCGGTAGTCGTAGCTCTTCATGGCGAAGTCCACGGTCACCATGATTTGCTCGGCCGTGAGCCGAGCTTCGGCGGCGCTTCGGTTGGCCTGAGCTTGGGCGATCTGAGCTGCGATCTTGTCGCGCCAGAGGGGCAGGGTCATGCCTGCCTGCGGGCGAAACATGGCCGGGCCAGCCTTAGCGTCGGCCATCAGGCCGAGGCTGAAATCGGGCACCTTCGCTTTGTGGGCCAGGGCGATGGCGGCTTCGGCCAACCGCACCTCGGCGGCCATGGTGTGGAGTCGGGGGTTTCGGGTAAAGGCGGTGTCGAGCAGTTCCTCGGCCTGCAAGGTCAAGGGGGTCGATTGGAACCGAGCCGGTCGGGGTGGATCGGGTTGGTCGCGCGTGAGGCCGAGGGCGGCCTTGAGTTGAGCGAGGAGGGGGCGGCGTGAGTCCTCGAGATTGGCGATCTCGGTCGCCAGTTGGTCCTGCTCGATCTGGGCCCGGTAGACGTCCTGCAAGGTGACCTTGCCGGCGGCGTTTTGGGCGCGGGCGATTTGCTCCAACTCGGCGAGCAAGGCGAGGGTCTGGCGGTTGATGGCGAGGTTCTCGTCCAGGAACCAGAGTTGGTAGTAGGCGCGCTTGAGGGTGAAAGCGGTTTCCAGCACCGCCGTCTCGAAGGCGAAATACTTGGTTTGGCTCTCAGCCGTGGCCACATTAGCCGCGGCTTTGAGTTTGCCCGGCCCGGGCAGTTCCTGCATCAGGCCCGGCATGAGGGTCATCACGATGTCGGCGATGTCGGACTCGAAGGAGAGCCGTGGGTCGGGCAGCGATCGTTCGACGGTGATTCGCTCGACAGCCGACCACCAGTCGAAATAGGCTGCCGCCACGCGCGGTTGGTTCAGCATGGCGAAGCGGAGATAGTCGGCGAGCGGCGAATCACCGGTGAGTGCGGGTGGCCTGTCGGCCGTGGACCGCGGCCGCAACACCTCGCGGACGGTCTGCAGGTCCTGGCGTGCGGCGCGTTCGCCCTGGGTCGGCATCCCCCGGCAGCCGGTCAGGAACCAGAGCGTCAGGAGTAGACCCGCCGCGGGTATGAACTCGCGGTAGGCCGGCGTTCGAGAATGCGGCTTCATGGTTTCGATCTACCGTTGTGAGTACACCGCGCTGGGGTGAACCCCTCAGCCGTGCGGTGGTTGGGTCGCGTTCCGGTCTCCGGACGAGCTGGTAGAACGACTGGCGTCGGCTGGGCTAGGCAGGCCGGTCCACCGCCTCGATGTGCGGCTGGCAGCCAAGGGGCAGACCGGCGGATCGAACTCGCCGAGGTTGCGATCTTCGGTGTGCCTGACTAACGTCTGCCGGGCGTGACATGGATGCCCGGCTGACCATGCTTGGTGCCTGCTTGAGGGTGGAGCGCGCGGTCCTCTGCGCGCCGCAAACTGCCATGGACACGGGAAACCGTGGTCCGTCCGACGTCGATGGATAGGCATGACGAGGAGCGGGACCGGGTTGACATGGCTCGGCTCAACGCGGGCCACGAGGAGGCGCTTGACGATCTGATGGAGCGCCATGCGCCGGCGGTGTTCCAGTTTTTGTGCCGCATGTTGGGCGACGAAGCGGAGGCGGAGGACCTGGCCCAGGATACTTTCACGCGGGTCTTTCAGTACCGCGCTCGCTTCCGGCCGGACGCCAAGTTCAGCACGTGGCTTTATACCATCGCCGGCAACCTCGCTCGCAACCACTACCGTTGGCGGAGCCGACACCCGACGGTGTCCCTCGAGAACCCGACCGGCAGTGCGCAGCCGGGGTGGGCTGAGTCGATCCCGGCGCAGGCGGCTGCGCCGGACCAGACGGTGCTGAGGCTGGAGCGGGCGGCGGCGGTGCGGGCGGCGGTCGAGCGGTTGCCGGCCGACCTGCGTGAGGCGATCGTCCTCTGCGAATGGCAAGACCTGGCGCTGGCCGAGGCGGCGGCGATCTTGAACACGACGGCGAAGGCGGTCGAGCTCAGACTTTACCGCGGGCGCAAGCTCTTGCGTGAGGCGCTCCGGAAGTGGCTTTGATGGGGCAGCAGGCCCCAGCGAGCCCGAGCACGAGAAAAAAGTCTGCGGGGTACGACGGCGGCCGGGGTATTACCAACGAGAAGCATAGTAGCCATGTCAGAACCGTCAGGTGCATCCAACGACTCCGCCCTGCGGACGCTGTTGCGCGAGGCGCGCGTCACGCCGGAGTTACCCCTTAGGTTCCAGGCCGCGGTCTGGCGGCGGATCGAGCAGACCCGGGCCGCACGCGATTGGCTGGGACCGATTGTGAGTTGGCTGTGGCGTCCGCGTCTGGCCCTGGCCGGGGCGACCGCACTGCTCCTTTTCGGCGGGTCTTTGGGCCTGGCGGAGGGGGTACGCCTGGCGAAGGAGAACGCCAAGGAACGCTACGTGGCGGCCGTCAGTCCGCTGAACGCTGGGAATTGAGCATGCGCCGCCCGCTAGAGATCCTGTTAGCTGCCGTGTTAGCCGGCGGAGCGATCTTGGCTGCGTCTTACCTCGTCGCCAAGGAGTTGGCGGCTCGACACTGGATGGACCCGGGCGACGACCTCGAGTGGCTACGGCGCGAGTTCCGGCTGGGGGCGACGGAGCTCGATCGCATTCGGCAACTGCACGAGGGTTACTTGCCCGAGTGCGCCCGTTGGTGCGAGCAGATCGCAGCCCGACAGGCCGAACTCCAGGTTGCACTCCAGAGCGCTACGAACCTCACCCAGGCGGTTCAGGAGAAGCTGGCGGAAGTGGGGAACCTGCGGGCACAGTGCCAAGCTCAAATGTTGCGTCATTTCTTTGCCGTCAGCCAAGCGATGCCGCCGGAGCAGGGGCGGCGTTACCTGGCCGAAATGCAGCGCCTGACCCTGGGCCATCACGAGCGTTTCGAGCGGTCCATGGCGGGCAGCGCGCACGCCGAGCATGCCCATCACTAGCACGAGCGGCGGGTCGGCCGGGCTCGATGGATGGCGCGGTTTTTTCGTGTAATTCGCCCGGCGCCCGGCTATCTCAATGGATCGATCGCCAACACCTATGAGCATTCCTCGGATCGAACGCCGGACGTTTCTGACCCAAGTGTCGCTGGGCGCTGCTTCGCTGGCCGCGGTGCCCCGTTCTCGACCCGCCGCGGCCGCCGAGTCGAGGGACCGCAGCGCGGCGGATGCAGCCTTGGCTGCCTTGGCGCTGCGGCCCTTGCCCTTAGGTTCCATCCGTGCGACCGGCTGGCTCGAGCGGCAACTGCGACTCCAAGCCGACGGTCTCACCGGGCACCTGGATGAGTTTTGGCCCGACGTCAGCCAAAGCCAGTGGTTCGGCGGCCAGGCCGAGGGTTGGGAACGTGCGCCTTACTGGCTCGACGGCTTGATACCACTGGCCTGGGTGCTGGGCGACGCCGCCCTCCAGGCCAAGGCCAAGCGCCGCGTCGAACACATCGTCGCCCACCAACGCAGCGACGGTTGGTACGCCCCTTACCCGGCCGATGCCAACGCCCGCCCCTACGATCTCTGGGCCATCCTGCTCGCCAACAAGGTCCTGGTCCAATACCATGAGGCCACCGGCGACGCGGCTGTCCTGCAGGCCGTCCAACGCAACCTCAAGGCGACCCTCGACGCCCTCGATCGCACCCCGCTGTTCGGCTGGGGCCAGTTCCGCTGGTTCGAGGGGTTGATCCCGGTCTATTACGTCTTCGAGCGTACGGGCGAAACTTGGTTGCTCGAATTGGCCCGCAAACTCCAAGCCCAAGGGTTCGATTACATGGCCTTCTACGAGGGCGGCGAGGTCCGCTCCCCCACGCCGCGGCGCGGTCTCTGGACTTGGGAAAAGCACGTGGTGAACACGGGCATGGCACTGAAGGCCTATGCCCTGGCTTGGCGGGTCTCCCGGCGCGAGCCCGAGCGCGCCTTCGCGCGGCGCATGATCGAGCTGTTGGACCGTTACCATGGCCAGGTGCATGGCCTGTTTAGCGGAGACGAGTGCCTCTCGGGGCGAAGCCCCACCCAAGGCACCGAGCTCTGTGCGGTCGTCGAGGCGCTCTACTCGCTCGAACACCTCGTGTCAGTCACCGGCGACCCGATGTACGCCGATCGGCTCGAACGCGTCGCTTTCAACGCCTTGCCCGCCACCTTCGCCCCCGACATGTGGTCGCATCAGTACGACCAACAGGCCAACCAAGTCCAGTGCACCATCAACCCCGACCATATGTGGTCCACCAACGGCCCCGAGTCGAACCTCTTCGGCCTCGAACCGAACTACGGCTGTTGCACCGCGAATCTGCATCAGGGCTGGCCCAAGTTCGCCGCCCACCTCTGGATGCGCACCCCGCAAGAGGGCCTGGCCGCCGTCGCTTACGCCCCCAGCACCGCGCGCCTCGACGTCCGCGGCACGCCCGTGCGCGTGACCCTCGCCACCGATTATCCCTTCCGCGAGACGCTCCAACTCGAAGTGGCGCCCGATCGACCCGTCCGTTTCCCGCTTTGGCTGCGGGTTCCAGCTTGGGCGGAGGGCGCCACCCTGCGGATCGCTGGCGGCCGCGAGCTGAGCCTCGAGCCGGGCAGCTTCCACCGCCTCGAACGCGAATGGTCGACCCGCACGGAGCTGGCACTGCAGTTCCCCATGAAGGCGAAAGCGTCCCACCGATACAACGCGGCGATCGCCCTCGAACGCGGGCCGTTGGTCTATTCCCTCAAGCTGGGCGAGACCTGGACGCAGGTCAACGCGGACAAACCGCATCGCCAATTGCCGCACGGCGACTTCGAGATTCGACCGTCCACGCCTTGGAACTACGCCTTGCTCGTCGACGAAACCCGGCTCGAGGCCAGCGTTACATTCGAGGAACGGCCTGTTGGCGAGCAGCCTTTCTCGCCGGACGGTGCGGGTGTGGTCGGTCGCGTCCAGGGGCGTCGCCTGCCTGGCTGGAGGCTGCAGCATGGCTGGGCCGGCGAGGTCTCACCGCAGCCCCAACGCTCGAACGAGCCCCTCGAAGATCTGACCCTCATCCCCTACGGCTGTACCAACCTCCGTGTGACCGAGTTCCCCAGGCTGTCGCGCTGATGGCTTTGCTTTGAGCCCCTTGCCCCCGCTCTCGCGCTCGGCCGCCCCCTCACTCTCTCTGCAGCTCTATCCCTCCTCTCCTGCGCCCGCTTAGCGCGTGCGATGGTGGGGTCTAGCACCGACCGCCGCATGGAGTTCAACTGATCGAGAAGACAGGCCGCTTCGAGTGGATCGACCGGAGACTTGCCTGGCGTGATCCGTCAGGCTTTCAGCGGGACTTGGTGCCGCCAGTCGATTTCTTCCATCGGTTGACAGATCCCAAGTTGACCGTTCACCCGACGCGTGTAACGTATAGAGCAGGCCATCTGAAATGCTCGATAAGACATTGCCCATTCATCAGCCAACGTCTGTGGCCGGGAGCGGCGCCGGGATCACCTCGGCGAGTCTCGACGGACTTCGGCCGCGACCGCGACGAGCCGGACGGCGCCGTGGGCTCGGGACGGTCTGGCCGGCTCTAGGGCTGGCGGTCGGGGTGGTGGGTCTTGTGGCCACGGGCTGTGCCCCCGTGCCGGTCCATCAGCAGCGGTTGGTCGCCAAGCCGGGCATGCTCTTCTCGGAGTCAGCGGTGCTGCGGGTTGCGCCGGCGCTCTTGGTGCAAATCGAATCGGGCGCGGCGATCTCGGGGGGCGGCCAAGCGGCCGGGTGTACTTCATGCCGGTGACCACGCAACCATGCAACTGCCCTTCAACGTGAGCGTAACGGTCCAGCGCGCAGCCACTCGCGGCCACCGGTTGGCCTGGCTGGGCTTGCTGCTAGCCTTGGCGCTCGATGGGTCGGCCGAGCCCGCCCCCGCCTTCGCGCTTAGGCAATGGGGATCGGAGCGCACCGTTCGGTTGGCGGACTTTGCCGGGAAAGTGGTGGTACTGGATTTCTTTGCGTACTGGTGCGGTCCTTGCGACCGGGCTTCGCGGCTATTGCGCGAACAGATTCAGGATCATTACTCCGAGCGCGGCGGCAACCCGCAGGGTGTCGCAGTCGAGGTGGTTGCGGTCAACGTCGAACCGGGCCAGCGGGTGCGGACCGAGGCGTTCATTCGCCGACACGGCTTCAAGCTGGTGTTGGATGACGACAACGGCAAGACCCTCGCGGCGTATGGGGGCAGGTCGTTGCCGTTCGTGGTGGTGCTCGATGGCAAGCAGGGATCGCCGTCCCATCCCAGCTTCGACATCGCCTATCGCGGCGCCGGGTTGGCTAATGTCCAGAAACTGCGCCGCGCCATCGACCGCCTCGGCGCGCGGGTCCCAACCCGTCCAGAATCGCCAGCCTCAACCGGGACCGGGCCGTGAGGATTTCCTCGCACAAGATGCCTGCGCGGCGCAGGGGGTGGGCAGGTTGGCTGGCCGCCGGCGCGGCTGCAGCGACGATTTGGAATGTGGCGAACCTCGTAGCGGCGCAGTTGGATGCGGACCTCGGCGCACAGGGCGATTCGCGGGCCGGGGAGCCCGCCGAGGCGAGCACGCCCCCTGTGCGGGAGTTCGAGGCGGACAGCGAGGCGATCCTGTCGAGCGACGTGCACTTGACCCAGACCTCGCTTCGCTACCGCGAGGTGCGCGGGGCTTTCCAAGGCGACTTGACGCTTGGTCATGCCTATCTGGGCTTGGCTTACCGGCCTGTGTCCTTCGATTTCTTGGGCCACCCCACCCAGGTGGCTGAACACCGGCTCAGTGGCCAGTTGGATGCGCGCTACCGGGTGGCGTCGCCGCTGACGCTGCTGGCGGCTGGCTCGCTCTACGACGGGTACGCCGACTACCGGTCGGCCTGGCTGAACGAGTATTTCCGGCAGCAGTACGCTCCCCTGCCCGGTTACCGCGAGGCGGAGCCGGCGGGCCGAGGCGTTCAGCTCGGGGCGCACTGGGAGTATCTGCCCACCACCGGCTTTCTGCAGTTGAGCGCGACTTGGCTGCGGGACGACATCGCCCCGGGGTACGAGATCGACTTCAGCGGTCTGCGGCGGGGGCGGGCGACGCTCGACACCGCGTCTTACCAACTCACCGCGGAGAACGTCGTGACACAGCGCCTCCGGTTGCTGCAGCAGGTTCGGCTCGCCACCACCAGTGGCCGCGAGAATCGCTATTCCTACCAAGGCTCGGCCAACGTGGCCCTGGGCGAACGCTGGGTCCTGCGCGGTTACGGCGGGTTCGCCTTCGAGCGGCCCACGTTCGAGGCCTGGTTCGCCGGTGCCTCCCTCGAATTCGAGCTGACCCCGGCATGGTCGTTGAGTGTGGCCGGCCGGTATTACCGGGACACAGGCGAGATTGAGAACTCGCTCTTCTCGACCGCCGCACCGGGTCTGTCGGCCCTGCAAGCGGGCGTCGGCCTGCGCTATAGCTGGGCGAACTCGACGCTCCGATTCTACGCCGCGCCGTACGTCACACGCTACGACCCCTTCGGCCTGGGCACGGCCTTCTTCGCCGGGCTCTATCGCGACCGCGAGTGGGGTATTGTCCAGGTCGCTTATCGCGTCGAGTTTTAGCCGAACCACCCCCATGACGATGCGCTGCCTTCGACTCCCTAGGTTCATCCGGCGCCCTGATGCGGCGGCGCAGGCCTCGCCCGACGGCGTCTGCCGCCGCGCCGGAGTTCCCTCCCTCGGTCTACCGGCTCGACGAGTGGCGGGAGGGCCGGCACGCCGTGCGCGTTGGCGGGTCTCCCGGCGTGGTTGGACACTCGCGGCTGCGTGGGGGCAGGGTCTAGGCTTGGTGAGCGCACTCGTAACCGCGAGCATCTTGACCGCTGCCCAGGCCCAGTTCTATCAGGCGGGGGATGTCATCGAGGAGTTCGCCTTGGTCAACCGCGCCACGCGCGAACCGGTGCGGTTATCCGATTTCACCGGTCAGATCCTCTTCCTGGAGTGGTTTGCGTGGTGGTGCCCCTTTTGCCAGGCTGCCGCCCCCCAGGTCGCAGAAGGCATCGTGGAGCATTACCGCGTCCGGGGCGGTAACCCCGCGGGCATCCCTGTGGTGCATGTGGCAGTGAATTTGCAGCCGAACCAGGAGAGTCAGACTCAGAACTTCGTCGACCGCGCCGGGTTCGAGCTTGTGGCGGAGGACTTCGGCCGGGCCCTGGCCGGCCGGTTCCAGGCTGGCGGACAGCCCATCTTTGCCATCATCAATGGGGTAGCCAACTCGCCCTCGCACCGGCTCTGGGAACTGTTGCTGCACCAAGACGGCTACGGCCAATCGCAGTCCCCGATCGCCGCGTTCCGCTCGGCGATCGACGCCGTCCAAGCCGCACCTGCCGTTGAACCGGTCCGCATCACGGCGCAACCCGAAGGTAAGCGTGTGGTTGAAGGTCGTGGCGCCACGCTCGAAGTGGGCGCTACCGGGTCGCTCCCCTTGGCCTACCAGTGGCGCAAGGACGGTCTCGACTTGCCCGGGGCCAACTCCCCTCGACTCCGGCTGGATTCGGTCACGGCCGCCGACACCGGCTCGTACACCGTCCAGATCAGCAACGCCGCGGGTTCGGTCCTCAGCGAGTCAGCCCAGATCGAGGTCGTCCGCTGGGCCACGGAGCCAGCCCGGCTCGACCCGCCTCGGTTGCTGTCCAACGATCGGCTGCGTCTCATTCTGCACGGCGCCTCGAACCGGTCTTACGCTGTTGAACTCTCGATCGACCTCGATGGTTGGACGCGGCTGGTCGAGGTGGTTACCACCGGGCCGGTCCACGAGTTGGAGTTGCCGATCGGGGCGGAAGCGGCTGCACGCGGTTTCTTCCGCATCGTGTCGCCGTAGGCGCCCGGTCGAGCGCTCCTCGTGAGGTAGGGCGGGGCCGTCTCCAACACGCGCTAGGGTCAGGACCGAGCGCTCGCCTTTGGGGTCGGAACCTCGTTGGCGTGAGTCGACGCTAGGGTGCCGGGGTCGGTGCCGAATCCATGGCGGCGCGCAGTTCCTGTTCGGCGGCGGCGTTCCAATAGCCGCATTCGAGCTGAAAGAAGACGGACGTGTAGGGCAGCGTCAGCGGGGTCTTGAAGACGAGCACTTTGAAGGTCTTTCCCGCTTCGTCGAGTTGGGCGATGATCTGCTCATGCGGCAGGACTTGCACCACCCGGTTCTCGAGCGCCCGGCTCAAACCGGCCCGATAGGCCCCAATACCCGGCGCATGCGGCTCCGCCACGTGGTTCAACTCGGCGTCGGTGTAGATCGTTGGCTGCACGTGCTTGGTTTTTCCTAGCGCAGCGAGTACCCCCCTGACGACCTCGAGTTGATCGGCCGGCACATAGATCGTCTCGATCCCGGGCGCGGTCTGGAGTGGATAGGCAGAGTCAACGACCACGATCCAGTTGCGGTGGCCCAGCAAGGGGAGTTGCTGCTGCAACTTAGCCTGCCAAGCGGACTCCGCGGCGGCGACGCCGGCCGTCAGCAGCAGGAACAGGGTCAGGCGATGTGGACATTTGCGATGCATAACCCGGGCATGATTACACCAGCGCCGGCTGGCGCGCCATAGCACATTTGGGGGGGGCGGCGAGCGTCTCAGCGCCGACGGGCAACCTTCAGCTTCTCGAGCGGGAGATCATACCCCGCGAGTCGCCAGAAAAAGGTTTGCCGGTTTTCCCTGCGGGACCTAAGCATTGCGGCGCAAAGGACCACGCATGGGGTTGTTCGGGCCAAAAAAGAAGCGGGGCGAACACCGGTACTATCTGCTGCCCGGGATGGCGCGGAGTAACCGGCATCACCGGCGCCGGACCCATGTGGCAGCGGTCGTCTTCGGGATCGTGATCTCCTTGATCATCGCCGTCATTCTGATCTTAACGAACAGCCGTTGACGTAGCCGGCGACGGCCCGCCCCACCTCCCGACGCGACGCGATCTCGAACCTGACGATCGTTTGCCGGCAGGGCGCGTCGCCCACCCCGGTGCGCGACCCATGCCTCCATGCCCTAGGCGGCCTGGGTTGCGGGTCTAGTAGTTCTCGGTCTTGCGCGGTGTGCGGTACCGGATCCACTTTGCGTCCGGGTCGTTGGGCCGGTAAGCGGTCCGCGACATGTCCACCAGGCGAACAGGAGGTTTGGTCGTGCCACTGATCCATTTGTGGATCTCCGAGTGCCCGTCGGCAAAAGCGAAGCCGCCAGCGCCGTTGTGGTAGCTGGCCGGCATGTCCACCCACTCGTTCGCATAAGGGGAAAAGAAACCCGCGTCGTTGATGCTGTCCGGGTGTTCGTCCACGAACACCCACGTCTCGGTTGGCCCCGGGATGTTGAGGTCGGACGTCTTCTTGGCGTGGAGGTAGATCCCGTCCAGTGGACCGCTGCTGGCGTTGCCCTCGCCCACGACGATGTTCCCCGAAATGCTCCGGACCCGTTCCGTCCAACCCCGCGCGCGTTGGGAGCCGTGGAGGAACTTATCGGCCGGGCACTTGAAGATGTTCTTAGCGTTGCTGAAGTAAGTGGCCAGCTTCGAGTAGCGCGGGTCGATGAGGTACAGGACATTGGTATTGTCAGCTCGAGTGCCCCAATCCAGCCAGCCCACCACCCACGGGGCGTTGGGGTCGTTGGGCACAGGATTCTGCGCTTGGCCGCCATGAAAGGCCCCCGGGAACCGGTCGTTGTTATCGCCATTGTACATGTGCCAGGCCACCATCATCTGCTTGGTATTGTTCATGCACATGATGCCTTGAGCCTTGGCCTTGGCCTTGCCCAGCGCGCCTTGGCAAGCAAACTCCGCAAGAATTTCCTCCTGACGGTCACGCAAACCGCGTCGCCATGTCACCGCCCGTTGCCAGCATCTGCCCCAACCGGCCGCCGTTCCAGGTGGTCCTCAGGATGGGCAAGGGCACGAAAGCCGAACCGGTTATAGAGCCCTTGTGCATCCCGGGTGGCGAGCAACAGACGGCGGCAGCTCCGCAGTTCTGGATGATCTAAAATACACTCGATCAACCACTTACCCAGCCCGCGCCCACGGTATCCCTCGAGCACGTACACGTCGGCAAGATACCCGAACGTGGCCCGATCCGTAATCACTCGGGCCAGCCCGATTTGTCGGCCGTCGTGGTACAGTCCGAAGGCCAACGAACCCTCGAGCGACCGCGCGACCAGTTGGCGACTGACGCCCTTGGCCCAGTAGGTCTCCGACAGAAAGGCGTGCACCGCGTCGACGTCGAGTTGGGCCGGGTCAGTGCTCACCACGAACTCACCGCGCCGGCTCTCGGAGTGCATGCAGCAATGGGGCAAGGGCAAACGAGCGACTCGCGCGCTTGCGCTCGGCTCGGGCTCAGGCCGCAGCCGGAGCGGCCGCACGCTTGGCCAGGATGGCCTCGAGGATCTTCCGCGCCAGGTCAGGCTTCTCCTGGAGCGCGCGCTGGGCGGCGTCTTTGCCTTGCCCGATCAACTCGCCGGCGAACTGGAGCCAGGCGCCTTTCTTCTCGACGACACCATGGTCCAGGCCGACATCCAGGATGCTGCCTTCTTTGTTGATGCCTTGGTTGAAGTAGATGTCGAACTCGGCTTCAGCGAAAGGCGGAGCGACCTTGTTCTTTACCACCTTGACCTTGACATGGTTGCCAATGACATTGCCGGCGCTGTCTTTGAGCGAGTCCTTGCGGCGGATGTCGAGGCGAACGCTGGCGTAGAACTTCAGGGCCTTGCCGCCCGGGGTGGTCTCGGGGTTGCCAAACATGATTCCGACTTTCTCACGGATTTGATTCGTAAAGACGCAGGTGGTCTTGGCCTTGGCAAGAATGGCGGTGAGCTTGCGCAGGGCTTGGCTCATCAGCCGCGCCTGCATGCCCATGGTGGCCATGCCCATCTCGCCCTCGAGCTCCGCCTTCGGCACCAGGGCCGCCACCGAGTCGATCACGATCACATCCAGGGCGTTCGACCGCGCGAGGGTCTCGCAGATCGTCAGCGCTTCCTCGCCACTGTCCGGCTGCGAGACCAGCAGGTCGTCGAGGTTCACCCCCAACTTCTTCGCATAGGCCGGGTCCAGGGCGTGTTCGGCATCGATGAACGCCGCCAAGCCACCCCCTCGCTGCGCGCTGGCAATCACGTGCAGCATGAGCGTGGTCTTCCCCGACGACTCCGGCCCGAAAATCTCCACCACGCGACCGCGCGGAATCCCGCCTACCCCGAGCGCCAAATCGACCGCCAGGGCGCCGGTGGGGATCACCTCGATCTTGGTCTGCGCGCGGGCGTCGCCCAAGCGCATGATGCTCCCCTCCCCGAAGGTCTTGGTGATGCTGCTGATGGCGGCGTCCAGATCGCGCTGGCGTACCGCCGCCACCCGGGTCGCGTCCGGGGCAACTCTCTCGGGGGCAGATGACTTTTCAGAGGTTTTCGGTGGCATAACGCTCTCCTTCAGTTCTCACTCCTGCACTGGGTTAGCCCACGGGAGTCCGTGAGGCTCGGGGCATCTCCTCAACTCGTCAGGTCCAGCGTGCGACCCTCTCGCCCGCAGGGCGGGGAGCGAGTCACGCAGGCTCACTAGTAATCCCGGTTCAACCACAAGTCAAATCACCCAGCAACATGTCGACAACCTCAGCTCGGGCACCTTCAACCTTGCCAGGCCGCGAGGCGTTCCCCCCGCCAAAGATCTACCACTGCCTGGCGGGTTCGCACCACGCTCGATCGCCCCCCCCGCACCAACACCTCCGCTGCCCAGGGACGGCTGTTGTAGTTCGAACCCATCACCGAGCCGTAGGCCCCGGCACTCATCAACGCCAGGTATTCCCCCTCCCGCACCTGAGGCAACGGCCGATCCTGGCAGAAGTAATCGCCAGATTCGCACACCGGCCCGACCACGTCCGCCGCCCGTCGCCGGCCGCCACGCCGTCGGACCGGGACGATTTCGTGGTAGGCATCGTAGAACGCCGGCCGGATCAGGTCGTTCATCGCCGCATCCACAATCACGAAGGTCTTCCGGCCGGTCCGCTTCACGTGCTCGACCCGCGTGACCAGAATGCCGGCGTTGCCCACCAGGAACCGGCCGGGCTCGAGCAAGATCTTTAGACCCAGCGGTCGCAGCAATGGCACCAACACGGCCGCGTAGCGCGCCGGTGTCACCAGCCGCCGAGCCGCGGCGGAACGCCACCAAGCCGGGGCGCCGCTAGCCAGCGCGTCGCGGTAAACGATGCCCATGCCACCGCCGATGCTGAAGAACTCCAAGCCATGCCGTGCGCGAAGGGTCTCCGCCAGCGGTGCCACCTTGCGAACCGCGCGCTCGAAGGGTTGGACCGCCGTGAGTTGGGAGCCGATGTGCATCTGCACGCCGCGCAGGCGCAGGTGCCGCCGTCGGGCGGCCCGGGCATACACCGCTTCGACCTCCTCGAAGGCAATCCCAAACTTGTTGTCGTAAGTCCCCGTAGTGATCTTGGCGTGGGTGCCAGCCTCGACATTCGGGTTCACCCGCACCGCCACCGGCGCCACCCGCTTCAGCCGCGCCGCCACGCGATCGATCCGCGCCAACTCCGCCTCGCTCTCGGCGTTCAACGCGTAGATACCGTGCCGCAAGGCTAACGCGATCTCCCCTTCGGTCTTGCCCACCCCGGCAAAGATGCACCGGCTAGGGTCCCCGCCCGCGGCCAGGACGCGCTCCAGCTCCCCGCCACTGACGAGGTCAAACCCCGCCCCTGCTTGTGCGAACGTCCGGAGCACGGCCAGGTTCGAGTTCGCCTTGAGTGCGTAGCAGATCCGATGATCCAGCGGCGCTAGGGCGCTGTCGAGGCGCTCGTACTGCGCCTGGAGCGTGCCCTGCGAATAGACGAATAGCGGCGTGCCATGCTGCTCCGCCAGCGCAGCCACCGCCGCTCGCTCGCAGTGCAGTTGCCCGCCCACATAACGGAACTCATGCATCGCGCCTCTTTATGCCAAAGCGACCCGCTCCTTGTCACGCTTGCGCTGCGCGCCGCGCACGCCTCCAGTCACCCCTGCCACGCCCCAAGGCCGCCTCTCCCGGCGCCGCACTCGCGAGGCGGTTGGCCACGGAGCGCCCGCGCACCGATGAGAGCGCCCGTTCAACTCGCTTGCCCTGATGGTCATTTCGTCTATCTTGTCCAAAAGATCGGGTATGAACATGAAAGGAATCATTGGCGTCCTGCGCGGGTCGGTTGGGCGGCTGGCCCTGAGTGTGAGCGTGCTCGGGATCTTACTGGCGCCGGGCGCCTTCGCCGCGAATCCAGCGCCCCAACCCGCGCCTTCGGCCCCGAAGGTCGCGCAGGCTCCGATACCCACGGACCCGGTCCTGGACCTGATCACCTTCAGTAGCAAATACGCCACAGTGCTGCCGCTGGTGGCGGGCCAATACGATTCGAGCATCGCCCGCCTAGCCGCCCATCTCCTCGAACGAACCCACTATTCTCGCCACGCCTTCGACGACGAGATCTCGGCGCGGTTCCTGGATCGATTCCTGGAACTGCTCGATCCGATGCACATCCATTTCCTGCAGCCGGATCTGGCCGAGTTCGAGCGCTACCGCACCAAGCTGGACGACCTGACGCGAAACGAAGGCGACACCGGGCCGGCGAACGTGATCTTCGCGCGCGTCTTGCAGCGCATCGAGCAACGCGTCGAGTTCGTGGCCAGCTTGCTGCAGGAACACCGCTTCGAGTTCACTGGGGAAGATCGTTATACCCCAAACCGCAAGGATGCTGCCTGGCCCAAAGACCTGCCCGCCGCGCAGGATCTCTGGAAAACCCACCTCCGCTACGAGTACCTCCAGGAAAAGCTTAACCAGCAGAAACCCGAGGAGATCGTCAAGACCCTCTCGAACCGCTACAAGCGGCTTCTGCGCACCTTCGGCGAATTCGACGCCGACGAAGTCCTCCAGTTCTACCTCACCGCGCTCGCGCAGGCCTACGACCCGCACTCGGACTATATGGGCAAGGCCCAACTCGAGAACTTCGCCATCAGCATGAAGCTCTCCCTGTTCGGCATCGGCGCCCTCCTCCGCTCCGAAGACGGCTACTGCAAGATCGAAAGTCTCGTCGCCGGCGGGCCCGCCGCCCGCAGCAAGAAACTCAAGCCCGGCGACCGCATCATCGCCGTGCAGCAACCCGGCCAAGAGGCCGTGGACGTCGTCGACATGAAACTCACCAAGGTCGTCGAGATGATCCGCGGGGCCAAGGGCACCGAGGTCACCCTCACCGTTATTCCCGTCGACGCTGCCGACCCCGCGCAACGGAAAGTCATCGGCCTGGTGCGTGACGAGATCAAGCTCGAGGACCAAGAGGCTAAGGCCAAGCTCATCGAACTGCCCGACTCCCACGGCAGCCTCAGCCGGATTGGCGTCATCGATCTGCCCTCCTTTTACGCCACCTTCGATCTGGCCGGCGTGAAGGGCCGCAGCGAACCCAAGAGCACCACCGAGGACGTCGCCAAGCTGATCCGCAAACTGTTGGCAGAACAAGTGTCCGGGATCGTCCTAGACCTCCGCCGCAACGGGGGCGGGTCCCTCGAAGAGGCGATTCGCTTGACCGGCCTCTTCATCAAAGAAGGCCCCATCGTGCAGGTCCGCGATACCTCCGGCGATATCAACGTCGAGATGGACCCCGACCCGGGACTGCTCTATGACGGCCCGCTTGTCGTCCTCACCAGCCGCTTCAGCGCTTCCGCTTCCGAAATCCTCGCCGCCGCCCTCCAAGATTACGGCCGTGCGCTCGTTGTGGGCGATCGCAACACCCACGGCAAAGGAACCGTCCAGACCATCTATGAGCTGGGCAAGTACAGCAACCGGTTCCCCCGCAACTTCAATCCGGGCGCCCTCAAAGTCACCATCCGCAAGTTTTATCGCGCCACCGGCTCCTCCACCCAAGTCAGGGGCGTCACCCCCGACGTCGTCCTACCCTCGGTCAACAACCACATGGAAGTCGGGGAAGACTCCCAGGATTACGCGTTGCCCTGGGATACGATCGCCGGCGAACCCTTCGAGCGTGAAAACCGGTTGCCCGCCCTGATCGAGGAGTTGCGCCGCCGCAGTGAAGAGCGCCAGCAAATCGACCCGGACTTCGCTTACGTGCGCGAGGACGCCGAGCGGTTCCGCAAACTGATGGCTGACAAGAGCGTCTCGCTCAACGAAGCAGCGCGCCGGAAAGAAAAGGATGAAAACGACGCCCGCGCCAAAGCACGAAAAGCCGAGCGCCTAGCCCGAGTTGAATCGCAGGCTGTGACCTACGAGATCACGCTCAAGCTGGCCGACACGCCAGGACTTCCCCCGCCGCTCTCAACCAACCAGACCACCGCCGCCACCGACCCCACCGCCGAACCCGCCAGCCCAACCCAACCTCCTACCCCCAACACCGCCGCGCCCGACTTGGCTCAGGCTTCGACCGGCGCACCGGCTGCCGTGACCTCCGCCTCTGCTCCGACCGACAACCCCGATCCCGAAGCGGAGGACGAGGAGGACAAGAGCGTCACGACGGATGTCGTGCTCGTCGAAACCAAGCGGATCCTGCTCGACCTCGCGGCACTCCTCAAGCGCCCCGCCCCCACCTTGCCTGTGGCGGCAAGCAAATAGTCTGGTCCCATTCCAGCCCACTCCGCCAAGCGCGCCACCGCGCCAACGGGGCGTCCCGAAACCCGACACGCGCCCGGCTCCGTGTACGCCGATTTGACAAACCGCCACGGATGAGCTTTATTTCGGCGGTTTTCCGGGGAGGAGCCTGCCACTCCTCGGTCGATATCATCCGTCCGTAAGCGACACGATCTATGCGACCCATGGTACAAGTGGCAAGCCAACTTGCGATCGCCGCGGCTGCGCTCTCGGTCTCAGGCCAGGCTTAATACGCCGTCCTGAATTGGGGTACCGTCCCCTTCACTGAGAATGCCGTCCTCAACGGCTCGGACACCTATCTGGACTCGGTCAATCGTGAACTCAATCCGTACACCGGCCTGGGCTCGGCGAGCGGCGGCTTGAATAACTTCCTCAGCCAGGCTCTTGGCGTCGTCGGGATGGGCGTCGGCGTGACCGTCCATTACTCGCAGAACATGTACGATCAGACCGGCGGTCAGCGCCAGGGCCCCGATGTCTACGGCAAACCCGGCGCCGGTCAGCCCCTGCCCGACAGCCGTGTGGCGGGCACCTACGCCCTGCGCGTCACCCGCGACATCATCGACACCGGCTCCGTCCCGCCAGCGAACCCGCCCATCACCCCGGCCACCGTCGTCCTCTCGTTCTCGGAGCCAGTCTTCGTGCGCGAGTTCCTGGTCGGCAGCTTGTCGATCCTGGACACCTGGGAGCACGCCGTCATTCGCGCCTTCGGCAGTGCCGACGCCACCGGGCCCGTCATCAAGGCCAGCTCCCTGTGGAATGCGAGCGCGTTGACCGATGGTTCGTCCCTGGCGCACGGCCTGTGGGATGCCACCGGACCGAACTTCGGAGCGGCCAACAAGCTCAGCAACCTGGCGGTCGATCCGCAACTGACCCTCAATCCCAACGGCCTGGCCACCAACGCCGGTTCCCCGGCCGACGATGGCGTCTACCACCTGTACGGCAAAGGATACCAAGGCGCCAACGAGTACGGTCGTGCCATCCTGAAATGGGAGACCTCCCCCGTGCAAAGCATCGCCATCTCCGGCTTCTCCGACGGCGACTCGTTCAACTCGACCGTCTACGACTCCGGCAGGATGTCCTTCTACGTCGGCCCGGTCAGCTTTGCCCCCGTCCCCGAGCCCGAGGCTTACGCCGCCATCTGCGCGACGGTTCTGGGCGGTTTCGCCGTCGTGCGCCGTCTGCGCCAGCCCAAGCTACCCTGCGCCGCACCGCCTATTTCCTGAGCCGATAGAACCTAGCCGCCCCTGTAGCGGGCACGGTCAGTTTGTTCAGGCCCCCCTCCTGTGTGGGTGCCCCGACGACGTCAGCCCAGTTTGCAGGCCCCAAGCTATCGGCCCCCTCGAGCACATAACCCGCTGCCGAAGTCGGCCAACTGAGCACCACCTCGCTCCCGCTGCGCCCGATGCTAAGGGTGGGCGGCTGCACCGCCGGCAAGTGGTCCGATGTCACCCGCAACCCTGCTAAATAGGTGATCCCCGGGCTCGAGTTGAACGCCGTCACGAACCAATCGGTAGCAGGGGAATAGACGACCTGGTGATAGTTCGGGCTGCCGCTGATGCCGCCCGGGATCTCCGCCAAGAACGTGGGCGTAGCGAACGGACTCGCCAACGGCAATCCGTCCGGGCCCAACACCCTAAACACATACCCGTTCGGGTAGCCGACATCGCTGGCCGTAGCGCTGTGGCCCACCACCACCACGCCTCGCCCAGGATTGACCGCCAACTGCGGATGTTGGTGTTTGAAGGGATCGCCGCCGGACCCGGTTAAATACGGCACTTCCGGCCGTGCCGCGGTGAAAGCGTAGTCGGGAGCCTGGCCCAGGTTGAAGAACGACAAATGCCCGTTGGCGACGTTGTTGCCCCCCACGTCATACGCGATGATCAACTCGCCATTGAACGGATTCAGCAACGCCACGGCGTGCCCCTCCGCCTGACCCGCCGGCTCCCCATCCGACAGGAGTTGTTCAGGGCGCGTCACCAGTCGACCTTGAGCGTCCGGTTGCGCGTCGACGATGGACCCCACGATGCGGTTGCTCCACGGGCCCGTTGACCCGTTCGAGTTGTCGGTGTTCGACAGATACAGAAAGGCGTCCCGGTCGGCGAGATACACCACATCCGGGTCGTCCTCGTCGCCAATGCTCTGGAACAAGTCCAATCGCCCGAACTGCGCCGTCAATAGCGTGCCGTCCTTGCCGAACAACGCCCCCACGGCGCCTTCGCCCTCGCCCGCGAACTTGTACTCCGCCACCAACAGGAAATTGCCATTCCGGCTGCTCACGGCGACCGCTACATCGTCGAAATCGATGGCCGTGTTCTCCTGGTAGGTGAACGCTCGAGCGACCGGCGGTCCGCCCGCCGCATCGGCGGCGGACTTGACCAGCGCCACCATCGGCACCGCGCGCGCGCTCGGGCCGTGGCTGCGCGCGTTGGCCACCACCACGTACTGCTTGGACACCGGGTTAAACTTCACGTCGTGGCGCGTGAACGTGCCGTAGGGATTGCCCAGGATGACAAACTCATCCCCCAACGGAGCCAGCGTGCGGGGGTCGTAGAAGCGGCCCACCAACGCGGCTGCGGCCAGTTGCCCGCTGATCGGGTCCACATAGAACCCCGCATTCACCGAGTCGATCGTTGTCACCAGGGCCTCGGGTTCGGTCGTGTGAGCAGCCACATTGGCTTCCTTGAGAGTGACATTCTCCTGATTGACCGCCACCGGGCCTAGGCTGCGCAGCCGCGGCCCAGCCGGCGCTGACAGCGGGTCCGTGAAGTCGACCCACACCGCGTAGAAGCTCGTGTCGCGCAGGTCGGCCTGCGTGTCGCTCACGACTACGCGGCTTTGGACCACGAACTTGTCGTTCTGGTATTCGTAGCTGAGAAACGCCCGCGTGGCCAGCGGTTCGCTCGTGTTGGGTTCGAGCTCGGCCGCCTGCAGCAACCACATGCCTGAGCCCCCGGTCTTGCCCGGAACAGTGAGTTCGTAGGTGCCAGGCCCCCTGCGCACCGACACGAAGTCGCCGACCGCCTTGCGTTTCTGGCCAGTGCTCCCATCGATCTGCCCACCCACCAGCCGCTCCGACTGGTACGAAATGTACAAGAATTGAAACTCGGATTCACTCGCGCTGGCCAACACCTCCGCGCTCACCTCTGAATCCTCCCGAATCGTCACCAGCCACCCGCTCCCGTCCCCCTTCGGCGCCACCCCCACAATGTTGACCGCGCTGTTCCCGTCCGACGACGTCGCGAACAGCATGCCGTCCTCGCGGGCGTCGATCCCCGGCAAGCGGACCTCGGCCAACCCACCGAAAATCCCCGTGAACGAAGGAAACTCCAGCCACTTCACCATGCTCGGCACAAGCCCCGCCGCGTGGGCATTGGGTTGCGTCCATCGCGAACTGCCATCCGGCAGCCCGCTCGGGTCGGCCAAGGTCGGATTCCCCATCTCGCCCCCGAGCCAGCCCTCATCGTAGGGAAACCACGCCACCGAAAAACTGAAGTTCGCTTCTGGACTCGACGGATGCGTCCCAGCCCGCCCGGTGTTGATGTCCAGGTTCCCGTTCCCGTACGCCCCGCTCACCATGTCATAGCCCGGGCCGCTCGAAGCCTCCGACAACGCGATCGTGGGGTAGAACGGCCCTTCGCCGTCGTTCCAATCGATCGGGCCGTTCTGCCGGCTGGTCGGCATGATAACCCCCAAGCTTGGGTGCGGACGCCACGCCTGGCTGGCCGCCAGCCCAGGACTCGTATCTGCAAAATCGATAAACCCACGCCCAAGCGACTCGTTCGCCGCCACCGGATTGGCCGGAGCCAACCGGAGCGCGAAGTCCCCCCGGTTGTAGCGGTTCACGGACCACGGGATCGGCCCTTGGCCGTCGAAACCAACGACCTCGACGTTACTATTAAAGGTGGTGCTGCCGCGGGCGATCACATTGACAGCCGTCACGCTCGTGTTGGGGAAGGACCCAGGCGCGCCCCCGCCCGCCGGCACTTGCGGCTCGGGGCCAGGGGGAGCCCCCAACGCGATGAGGCCCGCGACCGGAATCAGGGCGCAACTCGCCCAGCCGCGCCAACGTTCAGGGGTGATCCAACGAGTTCTCCTGGTGCTCAAGCATTTCGTGCGTTTCATGGCCTGCTCGTTCTGTCTACGGTGACAGTTATGAGGTGAAGATTGACCGCAACCAGCAACGGAACCGAAAACCGAACGACGCCTGGATACGATTTGCGAATCGCAAAGTCAAGCCAAAGTCCTGGCAGCCAAAGTCCTGGCGCCGAATGACAAGCCGAAAAACAAGTTGCAGTTCTGGCGCGTTAGCCCAGTCTCTCCCCTCACATATGCCAACACCCATCTCGCGGCGCCGTTTCCTCGCCCAGGGAAGCGCCGTGTGCGCCCTGGCACCGGCATTTCACGCGTCGACCCGCGGCGCTGCCGAACCCGCCATGGCGCCTGACCTCGGCTTTCCACTGCTCGATCTGCACGTCCACTTGGACAACAGCAGCTTGGAGCAAGTGCTGCCGTTGTCCCAGGAGCGGGGCGTCAAATTCGGTATTGTCGAGCACGCCGGCACGCGCGAGAACCAATATCCCGTGGTCCTGAGCAACGACGCCGAACTCGAGGCTTACTTGGCTCAACTCGAAGGCAAGCCTGTCTTCAAAGGCGTCCAGGCGGAGTGGACCGATTGGATGGGGTGTTTTGCCTCCGGCACCTTGGCCCGGCTCGACTACGTGCTGACCGACGCAATGACCTTGCCCGGCAAGAGCAACCAGCGCGTCAAACTCTGGGAGCCGGGTGCCCTCGGTCGCGTCGGACTCGAGGACGCAGAGGCCTTCATGGACCGTTACGTCGCGTGGCACGTGCAGATCCTCGAACGCCAACCGGTGGACATCCTCGCCAACACCACCTGGTTGCCTGAACCTTTCCTGTCGCACTACGACCGTCTGTGGACACCGGCCCGCATGTCCCAGGTCATCGCCGCAGCCGTCCAACACAAAGTCGCCCTCGAAATCAGCGCCAGCTACCGCCTGCCCCGGCGCCCCTTCCTCGAGCTCGCCAAAGCCGCAGGCGCCAAGTTCAGCTTCGGCTCGAATGGGCGCTACCCCAACATGGGCAAACTCGACTACGCCGTCCAGATGGCGCGCACGCTCGGCCTCGGCCCGCAACACGTGTTCGTCCCTGCCTCCGACGGGCAAAAGGCCGTTCAGCGGCGCCGGCCCGCCTAACCCCAAGATTTATGAACGCACAGCCACACCCTGTGAAACCAACCCGCATCCTCACTCGCCGTCAGTTTGTCGGCCGCACCGCCTGGTCGGCGGCCGCCTTCCTGGTCGTGCCGAGCAGCGTGCTGGGCCTTCGGGGCCAAACCAGCCCTAACAGTAAACTCAACCTCGCCGGCGTGGGCGCGGCCGGCCAGGGCGCCAGCGACCTGGCCAGCATCCAGCGTGTCAGCGAGGAGAACATCGTCGCTCTTTGTGACGTCGACTGGCGACACGCGGCCGGCTCCTTCCGCCGCTACCCCAACGCCAAGCCCTATAAGGACTACCGTAAAATGCTCGACGAGGTGAAGGAGATCGACGCCATCGTGGTGGCTACCCCGGACCATCACCACGCCTTCGCCGCTATCGAAGGCCTCAAGCGCGGCAAACACGTCTACTGCGAAAAGCCACTCACCCACTCCGTCTGGGAAGCGCGCCAGTTGGGCCAAGCCGCGCGCGCCGCCAAACGAGCCACCCAAATGGGTAACCAAGGCCAAGCCTCCGAGGAAACCCGCCGCCTCTGCGAACTCGTCTGGGCCGGTGCGATCGGCCCCGTCACCGAGGCGCACATCTGGACCGACCGTCCCTCCCAAGGCCTCTTCAACGAGTACTGGCCTCAAGGCGTCCCGCGCCCGAAAGAAACACCCCCCGTCCCAGACACGCTCGACTGGGACCTCTGGCTCGGCCCAGCCCCCGAGCGCCCCTACAACCCCATCTACTGCCCCTTCCGCTGGCGCGGTTGGTGGGACTTCGGCACGGGCGCCCTCGGCGACATCGGCTGCCACTCGATGGACCCCGTCTTCCGCGCGCTCAAGTTGGGCGACACCGCCCCGTCGAGCGTCCAGGCCTCGTCCACCCGCGTCAATGAGGAGACTTTCCCGCTCGGCTCGATGGTCACCTACAGGTTCCCAGCCCGCCCAGCCGAGGTCCAACCCATCAACTACCACGTCCAAGGCCAGACCGGACCGGCGGCCGGCGCCGTGCCCATGCCGCCCGTCAAAGTCGTCTGGTACGACGGTGGGTTGCGTCCCCCGCGACCCGAAGGGCTCGAGGACGAGCAGGTCATGGGTGACAACGGCCGCTTGTTGATCGGCGAAAAGGGCTTCCTCCTCGGCAACCGGATCTATCCGGAATCCCGCCGCCGCGAGTTTCAAGACCCGCCCCGCACCATCCCCCGCGTCCGCGATCACTACCTCGAGTGGATCGAGGCCTGCAAAGGCGGCAAGCCGGCCGGCTCGAACTTCGACTGGGCAGCGCCCCTGGCGGAAGCCGTGCTCCTCGGTAACGTGGCCCTGAGGGTCCAACTGCGCCAAGACCTGACCCGCTACGCCCTCCTCTGGGACCCCGCTAACCTGAAGTTCACGAACCTCGAGAAGGCCAACCAGTTCGTCAAACGCGAATACCGCGCCGGCTGGACCCTGTAGCGCAACACACCCCCAATCCACCCATCTGCACGCCTAAGCTCGATCCCCTATGATCGAGCCACCGAAATGGACTACCGGCGGGCGGTAGACCGCGCGGCGCCTTCGGGTCCGCCGCCTCACCCCCGATCGAGCTCGGCCGCATACCCCTCCCGAAAGGTCGGGTACTGGAACCGATAGCCAAGCTGCGTCTTGAGCTTCCGGTTCGATACCCGTTTGCTGGTCCGCTCCCGGGTCCGATTCGCGCCCGTCGTTGCGCCCGCCGGTGCGGCCGGCGGCAGCGGTCGACCCAACCGATCGGCCAGCCACTGGAACAGCGCCCATTGGGTCACCGGTTCATCGTCCACAGCGTTGTAGATCTCGCCGGGTTCACCCCGCTCGAGCGCGGCGGCGATCGCCCCGGCCACGTCGTCCCGGTGGATCATATTCAACACCCGCTGCCCCTCGCCCTCCAACACTGCCGCCCCAGCCAAGAACTGTCTCAGCCAATAACCGCGACCGGGACCGTAGATGCCCGCCACCCGCAGGATCGTGGCCGGAAACGCCGAGTCGGCATAGGCCCGGCTCAAGACCTCTTCCGTCTGCAAGAGTACCCGACCAGTCGGCGAGGTCGCATCCGTCTCGCTCGACTCCGTGACGAGCGACCCGTCGGTTTGGCCATAGACCCCCGTGCTGCTCGTGTAGACATAACGCCTCACCCCCCGCAGCCTCAGCGCCGCCACCAGGTTTCGTGTCCCCTCCAAATACACCTGCTCATAAGCCTCCACGCCACCACCACCGGCCCCGGCCGCCGCGCAATTAACCACCCAGTCGAAGGCACCCGGCAAACGACCCAACTCCTCGGCGCGGCTGATGTCCAAGACTACGGGTCGCACGCCTGCCGCGCACAACACCGCCTCCGCCCCCGCCGAGCGCCGTACCCCCACCACCTCATGGCCGTGCGCCGCCAAGCGCGAGCCCAACTCGAGCCCGACATAACCACAGCCGACGATCAGCGTGCGCATGCCGTGAAGGTAATCGCGCCCGTCTCAAAGACCAACCCGAACCCGAGCCCCCGAGCCCCGAATCCTCAGCGAGGCGGAGCGCGGACGGTCACGTCCCCCTTGCGGGTCTGACGACCTGCGCCCCACAGGGAGCCTGCTGGATCTCACCCGCGATGGCAGCCCTCAAGCATTTCGCTAAGGACTCGGGCTGAGCCGATCTCCGCGCAGAACGCTGGCCATGGCGCTCATCCTGTGCTATGGATAACCCCTCATGCATGCGCCTTCCCTCCAGAACCGCGTCCAAGCGGGCGTGAGCGCGACCTTCCTCTCGCTCCTGCTCTGCGCCTGCCAAAGCAACCCCGAGCGCGACTTCTATATCCCGCACACCTACCAGGATCGCATGCCATCGTCGACCTCACAGGTCCGACTGCAGCAGGAACTCGCCGCCGAGAAGAAGTCCCGCTCCGAGGCTACCCCGGCCCCCGCCCTCGTCCTGATGCTGGTCGCTCATGACGCCGCCGGCAAACCTGTCCTTGCCGAGGTGCGCTCCAGCTCTGGGTATCCGGAGATCGACGAGCGCGCTGTCGCTTGGGCGCTGGCCCAACGCAACTTCCCCGTCGGCGAGGCCAACACGGTCCTCATCGCCATCGATCCGAAAGCCCTGCCGAAACCTGCTCCGGCACGGAGTCCGTAGCCAAGCCCGACCGCCCACCCAGCCGCGGCCGCCGGGCCTACCCCATCGCGCGACCCAGACTGTGCCACCAGAGCTCGTGGAGCTCCGCCACCGGCCAACTCCACCGCCCAGCCGCCGCCTGGACCGCGAGCTCATCCCCGCCCACGGTGCCCAACCGGCGCGCCGGTACCCCCAAGAGCCGTGCCCGTTGGATCATCATCGTGGCATCCTCCGCCGCACACGTGATGACCACCCGCGATTGGGTCTCGCCAAACAACAAGGCGTCGAGCCGCACCAACTCCGGCGCCGACTCCGCCGCCGCCGAACCCGCGTCGACGACCGGCTCCCCACGGGCTGCGCCCGCGGGCCCCGGGGCAGAGTCAACCGCCGGGCTAGCAGCCGTCGAACCAGGCGCAAGTTGCTCCTCGAGGTACTCTGCCGTGATCCGGTCCACGACAGCGGCCGGTATCGCGAGCCGAAGGTCCACCGTGGCTCCGATCAGCCGCGATGTGTGACGCGCCAGGTTCTGGCTGAGGCAACCCTCCGCTAGACAGACCAGTAGGCCGCCCTCGCTGCAGTCGTGGGCGCTCTTGACCCGGCCGCTGCAGATGAGGCTGTGCAAGGCCTCATGCAACGCCTGCGCCTGCTCGAGATCGCACTGCGGCGGTGTCCCCGTCTTGAGACCGCGAACGACCTGCAGGTAACCGCTGCCGCCCAACCCTTGCAGCGGATCCGCAAAGTTCACCGGCTCACCCAACAATAAGATGGCGTCCCCTTCGTCTTTAAACCACTGCGTCGTGATGTGCTCGGGCCGGTCGATCAGGCCAACCATCGCCACCGTCGGCGTGGGATCGATCGGCCCAGCAGGGCTCTGGTTGTACAACGAGCAATTGCCGCCCGTCACCGGGATCCGCAGCGCGCGACAAGCCTCCGCTAACCCGCGCACGCTCTCCCGCAACTGCCAAAAGCGCTCGGGATCGTGCGGATTGGCGTAGTTGAGATTGTCCGTCAGTCCCAACGGCCGCGCCCCAGCACAGGCTAAATTGCGGGCCGCTTCCACCACTACCGCCTTGCCCCCCTCGTAGGCGTCCAGGTACACCAACACCGCGTTGCCGTCCGTGGTCAGCGCCAGGTACTTCTCGAACGGCTGCTCCGGCTCCGGCACCCTCAGCGGGGGCAGCGAGTCAGGCTTCAGGCGCAGCACCGCCGCATCGCTGCCGGGGCAGACCAGCGAGTTATTCCGGACCATATAATCGTACTGCCGGTAAACCCAGTTCTTCGAGGCAATCACCGGCCACCCCAACAACGCCTTCAGATCGGCGCCCGGATCCTGCGTGTCCGGCACACCCGCCAGTGTAAAGGCGCGCACCGCGGCCAGGTAACCTGGCTCGCGCGCCTCACGCTCGTACACCGGCGATTCACTGGCGATCTGCCGCGCCGGTATGTCCGCCACCACCCGCCCATGGTGCTTCACCACCATCCGCCCCGTGTCGGTCACCGTCCCAATCTCCGACCAAGGCAGATCCCATTTTTCGAAGATGCGCTGCACCTCGGCCTCCCGGCCCCGCTGGACAATGATCAACATCCGCTCCTGCGACTCGCTCAGCATGATCTCGTAAGGCGTCATGTTCGGCGCGCGCTGCGGCACGCGGCTCAGCTCAATCTCGATCCCGGTCCCGGCACGCGCCGCGGTCTCGCAGGTCGAACACGTCAGACCGGCCGCCCCCATGTCCTGGATCCCCGCCACCGCCCCCGTCGCGAGCAATTCCAGGCACGCCTCGCACACCAGCTTCTCCATGAACGGATCCCCTACTTGCACCGCCCCACGCTGTTGCTCGGCCGATTCCTCGGTCAAATCTTGCGAGGCAAAGGCCGCGCCCGCCAGCCCGTCCCTCCCCGTGGCCGGCCCCACATAGAACACCGGATTCCCAATCCCCTTCGCCGCGCCCCGCGCGATCTGCTCGTGGCGCAGCACGCCGAGGCAAAACACGTTCACCAACGGGTTGCCTTCGTAGGACTTGTCGAAATAGACCTCCCCACCGATCGTCGGGATGCCAAAGCAGTTCCCGTAGTGCGCAATCCCAGCCACCACACCGCCAAACAGCCGCCGCACCTCCGGTTCGCTCAGTTCCCCAAACCGCAGTGAATCCATCGCGCACACCGGCCGCGCGCCCATCGTGAAAATGTCTCGGATGATCCCCCCCACCCCTGTGGCTGCACCCTGGAACGGCTCCACGGCACTGGGGTGGTTGTGCGACTCGATCTTGAAGGCAATCGCCAACCCGTCGCCAATGTCCAAAATCCCCGCGTTCTCTTCCCCAGCCCCCACGAGCACCCGCGGCGACCGCGTCGGAAAGGTCCGCAGCAGCGGTTTCGTGTTCTTGTACGAGCAATGCTCACTCCACATCACCGAGAAAATCCCCAGCTCCGTATAGCTCGGCTCCCGCCCGAGGATCTCCCGGAGACGCGCATACTCCTCTAGGGTGAGGTTGTGCTTCCGCACCAGTTCCGGCGTGATGGTAGGATCAGCCATGGAAATCTTCGCCGCCGACACAGAGCCAGAGCGCCTCGCCGAAGGCAAGCTGTTTCCCGCAACCTCTCTCCCGCAACGTCCGCCCCTCGGCAGGGCTGCCTTAAGGCAACGGGACGGCTGATGCCACGAACCACCTGGCCGAGGTGGCCGCTCCCGCTCCTCCCGTTCGTAGGGCGCAACCAGGCACCGCGCCGGTTCTTTCAGCGCCGCCGCTTCGGCGCGGTCCGTCACTCTCACTCGCCATCGTGATTCCGACCTACTGCCCCGTGTCAACAATAAGTATCATGTCTTTTTAATCCAAGAATATGCTGGAACTCGCGCTCGCCTGACGGGGGCCGACAAGGTCTAATTCCCCCCATGTTACGTCCCATCCATACCGCAGAGCGCACCGCCCGGACAGCCCTGCTCCTGGTCCTGGCGTGCCCATTGCTCGCAGGGCACGTCCGCGGCGCCGACCTCCCAACCGTGGCCCTCGTCCATGACCCAACGCCACCAGCCCCGGTCCGATTCGCCTGGGACCGACTCAAGGAAGCCCTTCAGCGGCAAGGCGTGCAAGTGACCGAAACCACCGCTTGGCCTGCGCCAGGCCGCGGACCGATCCTGGTGGGCGGGCTCGCGGCCCAGCCAGGGGAAGCCGCCCGTCTCAGCGGAGAGTTCCGCATAGTGCCTGGGCCAGGACCAGAAGCCCTGCGGGTGCGGAAGTTGGAGCGCGAAGGAAGAAGCCTTGTGCTCGCGGTGGGATCGGACGCGCGCGGGTTGATGTACGCCTTGCTGGACATCGCCGAGCGTGTGGTTGGGAGCAGGTCACTCCAGGACCCATTCAGCGAAGTGCCCGACGCCGACGAACAACCCTACACGCCGGAGCGGGGGCTCTCCCTCTACACGTTCAACCGGGCCTACTGGGAAAGCCGGTTCTACGACGAAGGGTACTGGGCGAAGTACCTCGAAGTCCTCGCCCGGAACCGGTTTAACTCGTTGGTCGTGATCTTCGGGTACGAGAACGGCGGTTTTCTGGCGCCCTGTTACCCTTACTTCTTCGACGTCGAGGGCTTCCCCGAGGTGCGGATGGTGGGGATCACACCGGCGGAGCAGCAGCGGAACCTGGCGGCGCTCAACCGGTTGCGGCAGATGGCCCACGACCGCGGACTCCGGTTTACCGTTGGCATTTGGGACCATATCTACCGTGGCGGGGTGCAGGGCGGGGGCATTCCCGGCGCTGACGAGGCCACGCGCCGACCCGTGCACGGTTTGGTCTGGGGTGTCACTGCGGAGAACCTGGTTCCCTACACGAAGGCGGCCCTGGCCAAGCTCGTGCGAGTTGTGCCCGGGCTCGACGGCATTCAGTTCCGGATGCACAACGAGTCGGGGCTGCGGAACAGCGAGAAGGAATCGTTCTGGCGGGACGTGTTTGTGGGCATGAGGCAGGCCGCCCCGAACCTGCGTCTCGACCTGCGGGCGAAGGAGCTGCCAGACTCGGTCATCGAATCCGCCGCGGAGGTGGGGGTGCCCTTCCGAATCACCACCAAGTATTGGATGGAGCAAATGGGCCTGCCCTTCCATCCCACGCACATCAACAAACAAAACCAGCACGATCGCCGCCACGGCTACGCCGACATGCTCCGCTACCCGCAACGCTACACCATGCACTGGCGGCTGTGGAACGGCGGCACTGCTCGCGTGCTCCTGTGGGGCGACCCCGAGTACGCCCGGCGCTTCGCGGAGAGCACCCACCTGTACCACGGCGCCGGCTTCGAGGTCAACGAGCCGCTCTGCACCAAGATGGAGGCGCAGCCACACGACGCCCCGCCGTTCGAGTTGCTCAACCCAGCACGTCGCTACTACCAGTACGAGTTCGAGCGTTACTGGCATTTCTTCCAAGTCTTCGGCCGCGTCGGCTACAACCCAGACACCCCACCCGAGGTTTGGCGACGGGAATTCACCCGCCGCTTCGGCCCCGACGCGGCGCCTCTGATCGAGGAGGGATTGCACCGAGCCAGTGGCGTCCTGCCTCCTATCGTGGCGTCCTGCTACCCCTACAGCGCTTTCCCCATGACCCGCGGCTGGGCCGAAAAACAGCGGCTCGGCGATCTGCCCGCCTACGCCAAGGCCGAAGGCAGCGACATCCAACAGTTCGCCAATTTCGACCAGGAAGCCCAACTGCTGCTCGAGGGGGGCGAGACGGCCCAACTGCGGCCCGCCGCCAACCGCCTCTGGTTCGAAGACACAGCCGCGCATGTCAGCGCTCGAGTCGCCGCCGCGGAAGCGCGCGTCGGCCCAAACCGGAATCGAGAGTTCGACTCGACTGTCACAGACCTGAAGATCCTGGCGAACCTGGCCCTTTTCCACGCGCGCCGCATCCCGGCGGCCGTCAACTACCGCTTGTTCGAGCGGACCCAGGACCTGCGCGCCCTCGACGCGGCGATCGCCCACGAGCGCAACGCCGTCGAGGCCTGGCGCCAACTCGTGAGCGCGGCGGGCGACTTCTACGCCCCTGACCTCATGATGGGAGTGCGCGGAGCCAACCTCTGCGGCCATTGGCAGGACGAGTTAGCCGCTCTCGATGCCGGGCTCGCCGCCCTCGAACAGAGCCGGCGCGCCGGCGCCTCGAAAACCCCAACCCAGACGGCCCCGCCGTTCCCGCCCTCCGCCTCCCGCGGCGATGGCCGGGCGCCGGAAGTGATCCACCAGCCCGTGACGGCCGCCCAGGCCGGCCAACCCGTGGTCATCACCGCTCGAGCGACTGACGCCGACGGCGTGAAGTGGGTGCGCCTGCGTTATCGAAGCGTAAACCAGCACCTGGACTACCGAGCGCTGCCGATGGAGCGCACCGGCGCCACCGACGAGTACCGCGCCGTCATCCCCGCCGACGAGGTGCCGCCTACCTGGGACTTGATGTACTTCTTGGAAGTTATGGACCGGGTGGGTAACGGCCGGATTTACCCTGATTTAAACGAGGCGACGCCCTACTGGATCGTCCCGTTACGGCGCCCGGTTTAGCCCGGGGTCGGGAGGCGAGCGCCTGGCCGCGTTAGCACCCGATCGGCGTGCCCGCCAGCCCACGAGCCCACACCGTCCGGTGCGTCGATGGGCTGCAAAAGCTCAAGAGAAAAACGCAAAAGCTCATGGACGGAAGCCTAACCGCACCTTCTCATACCAGCGAAAGCTCTTGAAGACCCAGTTATGCCGAACTTAGGTTCATCGGACGCACGGGACCGTCGCAGGGGAGGTGTGGCAAGTCGCGCCGGTGGCGGTTTCACGTTGATCGAGTTGCTCGTGGTGATCGCCATCATCGCGATCCTGGCGGGGTTGTTGCTGCCGGCCTTGGCTAAGGCCAAGGAGAAGGCCAAGAAAACCCATTGCCTCAACAACCTCCACAACGTCGGCTTGGCCATGCAAATGTACGCGAACGATTACCTGGATTGGATCCCGCGCGCCAACGAGCCGCTCTGGTTCTGGGTGTTCATGCCTTACGTGCCCGAGGGCGTGGGAACCAACGACTACCGCGGCTCGCGTATCTTCAAGTGCCCCAGCTACCCTCAGAAAGATGTCGTGATCTGCTACGCCGTCAACGGCTTCGACTTCGCCAGCGCAACCTCCATCGCGAGTAGCGAACACATCGGCCCCTCGAAGCTCTCGGCGGTGCGGAATCCCACCAAAACCGTCTACATCGTCGACAGTTCCAGCGGCGTGGTCCCGAACGCGATCAAGGGCTTTCGCGATCCGGCGAACATCGGCTGGAACGACGCCTGGCACCCGGCTCATCTGCCCTACGATCGCACCGGCACGCGGCTGCAGCCCGAACGACGCGTCGCCGAAGACCGTCACGCCGGCACGATCGTGGCCACCTTGTTCGACGGTCATTCCGAGTCCCTCAAGCCCAAGCGAATGCTCCCCGAGGACTGGAACACGCAGCGGCCCTAGGCCGCGCCCACGCTCCCGCCCCAACTCCGAAACCTCGAGCCTACAGGCCAAGGTAGGAGCGCGGGCATCTTGCCCGCGTGGCTTTAGGCGAGATGCCCGAACTCTGCCCTGAGGCCCTGTCTCGATGGAAATCCCACCTGAGATTCTGAGATTCCGCGGCCAAAGATTCTGCTTGCAAACTCGCTTGAATGATATCCTAATTCCTATAGTTAATTCGGATGATTCACTTGAACCCGACGATTCGATCTGATGAGACCCGGTGGAGCGCCTGCCTCCGGCGGGCTCGACTCACCCACTAAAGCCATACTCTAACCGCCTATATGCTGAACGACCTGACTTCCGACCACCGCAATCCCACCCGCCGCCTGAGCCGGCTCGTGTCGATAGCCCTCTTGTGCGCCCTCGCCGCGTTGCACAGTGCCCGGGCCCAAACCGACAACTTCGACGATGGCGACGATCTGGGTTGGACTCGCTACAGTCCGCTAGCCTCTTTTGGCGCACCGGGCACGTTCACTTTTCCGAACGGCGCTTACCGCCTCCAGTACCCGGCGTTCGCGCATCCGCAACTGGGAATCTCCCGCGGGGCGACCTATCGAGCGGACGTCAGCTACAGCGACTTCTCGGTGTCGGTCGACGTGCTGGATTACAGTGACGCCTCCGACACATGGTTCGGCATCGGCGCGCGCATGGGGAGCGTGAGCCTCGGTCAGAGCGTGGGCTACTACTTCCATTACTATCCGGCCAACGACGAACTCCACCTGGATTATCTGGTGAACGAAGGCACGTTCAACCTGGACGCGGTCTCCGGTTTGGTGCTCAACCCGAGCACGGGCTACCGGATGGTCTTCAACGGCCAGGGCAGTACGCTCAGCGCGGCCTTGTTCGAGCTGGGGAATCTGTCCACGCCGATTGCCACCCTCCAAGCGACGGACTCCCGTTATTCCAGCGGTCCTGCCGGCCTGGTGGTCGCCAGCACCTCCGGCGGAGTGGACGTGACATTCGACAATTACGTCGCCGTCGTGCCGGAACCCGGAACGGTTGCCCTGCTCGGATTTGGCCTCGCTGGCTTGGGCGCAGTTCGGTGCCGGGGTGTGAGGCGCCGCGACGCTCACTGAGGATCCCTCCGGACGGACGGCCGTGGGCGGCTAGGGCGCGGCAACCCGAGACACCCCTCAGCGTGGCGCCCCTCTTACGGCAGCCGCAGTGCCACGACACGAACGAACCGGTTTGTCAGCGCCGATACCGGCGTCTGGAAGCTCACCTCGACCAGTTCAGCGTCCCCATCAGCCGCGACTGCCTCGAGCGTCACCTCGCCCGTGGCGTCCGTCCAGTCGCCGTCCAGGGACGCACTGATCTCCACCCGGTAAACCACGTCCGCAGCCTCGCGGGGGCGACGGAACCGGACCTTCAGTTGGTCTTCGATCAAGTGCGCCTGCGGCCCAAGTTCGGCGCCCCAACGACGCGGATCGGCTCCAAAGGCGTACTCGGCGAAGTTGGGCCACCGATCGTCGTCTGGGTTCGCGTCAGGTCCACTGATTTCCGGGTTGGCTTGTTCGATCAGGCTGAAGTGGGCACCGAGCCAAGCGGCATAACCCGAGCGGGCCGCTGGATCGTCCTGCCTCGGCGAACCTCCCGGCGCCTGACTGGCCCGCCAGTGCGCGGAGGCCGACCCGCCTGGCGGCGGCCAACCCAGTGAGGTCGGCACCAGCGAATGCCCCAGCCCGTCCGTGCTCGGCTGCCAGGAATCTTCGTAGCGGAAGCCGAACACGAGTTGGTGCGCAGCGTCGCGCAGGTGGACGGTGTCCCCATCGTTGTCTAGGGCGCCGCCATACACGCCCCACACGGGCAAGCCCGAGCCGTAACGCGCCGCGAACCCGCCGGCGTCGCGCACCAGCAGCAGGAGTTCGTTCGGAGCCAGGTGCCCGTGGGTGAACTCGTACTCGATGCCCTCAGTAAACCGCAGGCCGGCTAGGGCAATGGGGTTGGCTCCGCTGTTCTTCAACTCGATAAACTCGAAGGCGCTGTCGTCCAGGTAGCCGAGAGCGGATTCCGCAGGGGTAGGATCGGCCGGATGATACATCAGCTCCGTGACCTGGAGATGGATGGCTCCGGGAACCGCATAGACCGATCGGTTCAACGCACTCCATTCCCCAGCCCGCCGCACGCGAGTCTGGAGGCGCGTGCTCTGGGTCAACACGATCGGCTCGCGGTACAGCCGCGCCTCCGCACTCAGGCCGCCACCCGCCCAGCGCGGATCGCTGCCGTCGACCGTGTAGTAAAGGTCGCCCCCTCCAGGGCCCCCATCGAGCGTCACCGGGGTGGGCGGCGAGAGCAGGCCCGCCGGGGGGCTGAATTGGGGCGGATCCAGCGCCGGGTAGAAACCGTAACTGCGCAGGGACTCGATCAGGCGAGCGCCGTTGCCCTGCAGGAGGCGGCCAATGTAGGCCTTCTCGTTGACCCAGTCCACGTCGCGCGTCCGCACGCGACTGGGCTCGATGGCGTCGCCCCAGCGCGCGGACTCGGCCACCACGGCCACGCGCACCGCATTGCTGAGGGTTAGCCACCGGGCGGTGATCTCCGCGTCGTGCAACGCCCCGCCGGGACGCGTGTGTTCGTAAGCGCGGTCAGCCACCAGCATCATGAAGTCGGTATTCTGACGAGCCGCGTGCCACAGCTTGGCGAGGGGGCTCGAACTGCTGCCGCCCGGGCGGAAGACCGGGTGGACGTTGGCGTTGGTCAAGGCGCCCTCGCCCGGGCGAGTGCCAAATGACCACTCGCCATCCCAGGTGAAGAAATAGGCCGGCCCAGGCGGAGTGTTGCGCACACAGGCCCACCAGTTGTTGCCGGGCCAATCGCGCAGGTCGTGGTACCAACTATTCAGGAGATAATCGATGAACGAGGGGACGTGCAGGTAACGCGTTAGTTCCGCATAGTGGATCGCATCGGTCAGGTCCTTCGCCAGCAGAGTCCCCGTCAGATAATTCCAACGTGTCGAGTCGCCCGACTGCGCTCCCCCATGGTTCGCGGCGAACCAATCGTCCTCGTCGCCGCCGAGGTACGCGGCCGCGAAGGCGTGGTCCGGGCGCTCGACCGGATTGTACAGCCCCCAATACAGGCCGTTGATGAAGAGCTGCACGAAATGCCCGCGCGGACCTACGCCCGACATGGCGATTTGCGTCGTCCGGTAGAGCTCGTCTTCGGTGTAAGTGGTGCGGCCGGGATTCCAGGTCCTCGACCAGGCCCGGTTGTTGCCGCCTCGCAGCACGATGCTGTCGGCAGCGCGCTGCGCGCTGGCGCCGAATAACGGCGCCGCCTCAAAGAGCCCCGACGCGAAGCGCGTGGGTCCGTACTCGGCCTTGAACGAGAGTCGCAGCGTGCGCTTGAGGCGGTCATGGCTGTGGCCCTCGATCCCCCCATTCACCTGGACGTTGTTGGTCGGGGCGAATGGGAAGAGCAACTCGACCGAGACGGCAGCCTCGGCGCCGCCACGGTAGAACCCGCCGTTGCCCTTGCCATCCCACATGTCGGGCTGATTCACGGCCAGCGACAGGGTGGGCACCGCGGTGAAAGCGTCCCGGACGTCGCGCGCGTACGCCGGAGCGTTGACCACGCGCGGGTCCATCTCGTAATCGTGCGGACGCGTGCCCGAGCCCACGCTCACCACCGGCTGCGGCCAACCGGCCAATCCGACTGGCTGCCGCAGCACCTCTTCCAGGAACAGGTAACTCATCGTGGCCACATTCGCGCCCACGTATCCGGGTCGATGCGCCAGCGCCCGAACCACCGTGGTCCCTTGGATCCGCACAGGGCCCGCGTAGACCAAGCCGCTGCCGGGCGTCGGTGGGGTGCCGTTGGTGGTGTAGCGAACGATCGCGTCGGGCAGGGAGTTCGTGATGGTCAGATCGAAGGCCTGGGTGTAGTAGCCGCGGTCGTGGCTGAACGCCAACTCGGGCACGCGCCCAAGGCTGCCGTTGACGTTCGCCGCGCCCGGCGTTGGCTGGGTGTAGTACTCGGGCGTGCCCGCCACGGGCCCCCCCCCGATCAACTCCGCTGCTAGCAAAAAATCCCCGTCGGCGGCGCTGAAGTTCAAACCGTGCAAAGCCAAGACATTTTCCTCCGGAGAGACGAGATCCCCCCAAGCCCGCAGGTTCAACGACAGGGGCGTCAGCACGGACGCGCCACCGCGCGCGGCCGTTGCGGTCGAACTCCAGTCCAGCACGGCCGGCGCGTGGTGCCGCCCCACCTCGACCCCGTTGAGGTAAGCCACAAACCCGTCGTCGTACCACATGTTCAAGACCAGCGACTCGAGAGGCATACCTTCCGGCGGCGAGAACGTCCACCGCGCCAACACCGTGCTGCTGCGGCCCTTCATCCACGATTCGAGGTCGGTGCCAAGCAAGGGCTCGATCGACGGCTGCGAGGAACCCGTGAGCGAGTAGCGCACAGCCGCGTCGAACACCGCCAACCCCACCTCGTTCACCTCCGTCAGGCCCGCGTCTCCCCAGGACATGTGGATCCGCCGAGCCGGGGCGGCCTGGCCATCGAGGAGAGGCTGGCCCGGTTCGACCAAGATCACGGCGGGCCAGTTGTTGGCTGTGGCCAGGACCTGCGCGCCGGGGGCGAGCCCCGTGGTGTGAGCCACGCTCATGGCGGTGGGGCTGCGGCGAATGAGGTGCACACCGGCCGCCAACCCGGCTACCGCCGGATGGCCTGCACCGGCGGGCGTCACCACCACGCTATCGCTGCTGGTGGTGGCCGAGGGGGTCACCCCCATCCGGAATTCATCCACTAACGAACGGTCCCAGTTGATCACGGGCACCGTCACGTCGCGGAACTTCGTGTTCACGTTGCCAGAAACCGACGTCGACGACACCACCACCAGGTCCCGGCCCAGCGCATCGCTCGTCTCCGCCGCCGCATCGTGGACGACGGTGACCTGGTATCCCAGCACGCGCGTCAGACGATCGATTACCGCGAAATCCCCGGCTCTGCCAGTGGCGTTGGCGTTGGTGGCCACCACGAACAGAACGCTGGCTCCTGTGACAGACCCCGCCGCTTCATAGCCCACCGGCATCAGCAACACCGCCCACGACGCATCAGGCTGGTACGAAATCGACGGCCACCCCGCCTCCACCGGGCCGCTGGGGACCAAGACACGCGCGGTGCTGTTGGACTGAACCAACGTCGCAGACTCCGTAGACGCGGGCGTCAAACCGTACGAAACGTTGGCAAGCTGCGGTGGGTAGCTCGGCGCATACTCGCTGGCGACCGTCACCCCGTCGGGCTCGACCAGCCCGAGGTATTCGCCGGTGCTGGTCAGCTTGAAGTTGGTGTGCAGCGGCGCCCCCGCGGCAGCGCGGTCCTTGTCCGAGGCAAACACCACCAAATACCCACCTGCAGCAAGGTTCGTGGATGGGAACACCCACTTCGTTAGCCGATCCGCTTCGTCGGTCAGGTACCAGCCAGCCAGGTCGACCGCCGACGCCGTCGGATTGTGGATCTCAATCCAATCGGCGAGCTCCCCATCCTCGTCTCGCAAGCCGGCGTTGTTCACCGCCAGGAACTCCGAGATCCGCACGGTCCGCGGGTAGTCGACCACACTGGCCCCAACCGCTACGGTCAACGTCAATAGGCCGGCGATTACCCGGCGACCAAAAACCGAAATACTGTCCATAACTCGCAGCCGACCTCGTGTGCACCGAGACCACCAGGCTCCTCGCGAAGATCATCCGAGGCGCTCGGGGAGGGGATGCCCTCCCCATCCTCGGCCACCACTCGTGCCGTGAACAGCACATTCTGCCCATTGGGTCGAAGCCACGAAGGCACCGCCACCACCAAGAACCGGGCCAGTTCGTCGTCCACCGCCACGCAGGCAAGGTCCGCCAACCTCTCCGTCGAGCCAGATTCTTCGGCTCGCTGCTCACGTGATGGCCGCCACCCGCAAATCCCGCAACGCGCTCAACCATGCCAGCGGCGCGCCTGCCCCTCGAATCGGCCGCGCCCCACTCCGCCGCTTCGACCCAAACCGCTCCCGATGTGCCAACCACACCCCGTCCACAAAACCCTTCGATCCAAGCACCAC
>VHCO01000043.1 GCA_016871715.1 Verrucomicrobiota bacterium | reverse complement strand
GGTCGCCGGCACGGCAGTCGGTCCGTCGGTCTTGACGAACTTGACCCGCGCACCGGGTATGCCCAGGTCCTGGAGCTTGGTCTGCAGAAGGGTATGGTACCGTGTGCTGTCGACCAGTTGGAGGGTGTCGAGCGCGCTGGGGTCGTAGCCGATCGTGAGGAGTCTATCTACGCATGAGATGGGGGTACCCTTCTCGAGGTAGCTGCGCGCAAACCGGCTTTCTTTGCCCACGGCCGCGAGCAACGCGTCCCAGAGTGCAGTCAGACTGGGTGCGTCTGTTGCGGCTGGCTGTGGGGCAACCGAGCCGGAGGCCGGTGACGATGCGGGGGGCGATGGAGTGGCGACGGCCGGTCCTGGTGCAGCCGATTGGGGCCCGGCCGCGGCGGCACGGGTCGCTGGCGACGGGCCGGCCGTGGTGGCGGCGGGGTTGGCTGGGGGCGGTTCGGCGCCGTCTTGCTGGCGGAGGGTTTCGAGGTGGTGGAGCAAGGTTTCGACGCTGACGGCGTTGCGCGCCTGAATGGCCTTGAGGATGCTGACCTCGAGCAGGATGCGTTTGGACACGGCTTCGCGGAGCCGGTTTTCGCTGTCGCTGAGCACCTCCATGACGCGGGTGACGGCGGGGGCGTCGATCTGGCCGGCGTGGGTCTTGAGGGCGGCTGCTTCGGCCTCGGAGACCTCGAGCAGGCCGAGATCGGCGTGGGCGACTTCGTAGATCAGGAGGTTGCGGAAGTGATGGAGGAGGTCGGCGAGGAGCCGGCCAAGGTCTTTGCCATGGCGAGCGAGTTCGTCGAGGTGGCGCAGCGCGGGTTCGGGTGTGCCGGCGATGACGGCCTCAGCCAGCGCGAGGATCTGCCCGTGGGCGGCGAGGCCGAACATGGCCAGGACGTCGGCCTCGGCGATTTCCTGGCCACAGAAGCTGATCAACTGGTCCAGGGCGGACTCGGCATCGCGCATGGCGCCATCGGCACCTCGGGCGACGGCGTAGAGGGCGGCGTCGTCGATTTGGACGCCTTCTTGGCGGGCGATGTGGGCGAGGTGTTGGACAATGAGGGCGGAGGGGATGCGCCGCAGGTCGAAGCGTTGGCAGCGCGAGAGGATGGTAGGGAGGACCTTCTCGGGGTCGGTGGTAGCGAACATGAACTTCACATGGGCGGGCGGTTCCTCGAGGGTTTTGAGGAGGGCGTTGAACGCCGCCGTCGAGAGCATGTGCACCTCGTCGATGATGTAGATCTTGAACTGGGAGGAGGCTGGGGCGTAGCGAACGGTTTCGCGCAGCTCGCGGACTTGCTCGACGCCGTTATTGCTGGCGCCGTCGATTTCGAGCACGTCGATCGACCGGCCTTCGGCAATCTCGACACAGCGCGAGTCGGTGTCGGCGAAGTCCACTTTGGGGCCGCCGGTGCAATTGAGGCACTTGGCGAAGATGCGGGCGATGGTGGTTTTGCCTGTGCCGCGCGGGCCGCAGAACAGGTAGGCATGCGCGATTCGCTTCTGCGCGATGGCGTTAGCCAAGGTCTGCGTGACGTGGTCTTGGCCGACCACGTCCGCGAACCGCTGCGGCCGATACTTGCGCGCGATAACCTGGTAACTCATGGCATGGTGCGACGCCGCGCACGGTCAGGCCAGCCCGCGCCGGCCACGCTCGGGCGGCGCCGGTTCGGGTTGGGCTTGCGCCGTGTTGCCCGCTCCAGAGATCGAGAATCAAGAAGCCAGGGTGACCACGGCAAATGCGGAGCAAACTACCGTTGCTGCCTTCCGGCCCTGGCGGGGTTCGTAAGTCCGCATTCCGTGGGCCCTGGCAAAAACCGGGGCCATTTAGCCGCACGTTCACTTGGCCAGCAAGGAGAAAGCGCCGCCGACAGGATGGGTCTACGGGGCGGAGTCGATCTTGCCCACCTCGACGAGTTGGTTGGTCGTGGCGACTTGCACGAGGATGGCCATTTGCTGGCCCATCATCGTGAGCCGCAGGTTCATCTTCTGTTTGGCGTTGCTCTCGACCGTCACACCGAGGTCGGGGCAGTACCAAGTTCGGCCGGAGCTGTCTCCGGTGACCTTCGCCGGTGGGGCAGGCGCCCCGGTTGGTGGGGCGGGGGTCGAGATGGTGCCGGTGTGATCTAGGATGGCGCAGGAATGTCCGCGGCGGGTTTCCCAGCCACGCAAGACGAATTGCATGAAGAGGCTGACCTTGCCGAGCGGGCCCAGGGAGAACTCCGTGCGGACGGGCCAACGGTCGCCGATCTTAACCGGCTTGCTCGGCAGCCCTTCCGGGAAGAGGCCCAGATGTTTGAGACTGTCTCCGCCCACCATCGATTGGACGACGGCCTGGGAGATCAACGAACCGTCGGCAGCCATCTTTTGGGCCAGTTCCTTGAGGCCCTCGACGTGCTCGATCTTGCCCTGGGCGTCGGTCAGCAACTTGATCTTGGCGCCCGTCATGTGCCGGAGCATCGGGGCGAGGGGATTGGCCGAATCCTCAGTCGGGTTGGTTTTGGAATCGAAGCTCATGGCCACGCGTCCGCCCATGCGGGTCTCGAGTTGCTGGGCGACGAACTCGACATCGAGTTCGTGGCCGCCGCCGGCGCGTTCTTTGGCAACGAGCAGAGCCACGTCTTGGGTGTGTTGGGTCTCCTGTTTCATGGGCTCGGCCGCCCCCGGGTTGGAGATCTGTTGGTCCTGCTGGGTGCTCAAGCGATGCAGGAACCGCTGGCCCACGGTGTACTTGGGGCGGAGGTCAGCGGTGGCCTGATCGGCAGGTTGGCTCCAAATCAGCCCTGGGAGGAGCACGGCAAAGGCCGCGATGCCCAGGCCAAGCGCTGGGCGTTTGGCTGCGAGGCAGTTGGTTGCCAGGCGCGGGTGGAGGGCCGGACACGGGTTCGAGGTGGTTATAGGTCGGTTCGTCATGAGTCAGGGAGGCGGAGTTTACTCGGGCAGGAACCAATGGATGTAGCGGCATTGGGCGCACACATAACAGGAACCCAATTCGTTGGCCCAATCGAGGCCCAGCAGCGTTGCCCCGGTGGTATTGAGCTGCGCTTCGCGTTTCCAAAACTCGGTGTGGCCACAGAGCAGGCATTTCAGGGGGCGTCCCTGGATCTCGACGGCCGCGGGGGTCTTCTTGGTTGAACTCATCGCAGAGAACACGCGTAGTAAAATTCCGACGCAAACGGGGGGCAAGCCCGAAAGCGGCTGAAGCGGAGGGCTAGGAGCGATGGGAGGCTCATCGAGTTGCCGCGGGCGAGACGCCCGCGCTCCGTCGGGCATGGGACAGAGCCCAGCCTTCACGCTTGCCAAGGGCGCGCTTGCGGCCCATTTTGCTCTGCATGCAATCGCATGAGTTGTTGCGCGAGGTGTACGATCGCGCCAACGCCAAGCAAGTCGCCGCCGAACTGGGTCTGTCGCTCTCCCTGATCTACAAGTGGGCGGAGCCCACGGAAGCCACGGGGAGTGGGGCGATGAACCCGCTGGACCGGATCGAGGCATTGGTGAAATGCACCGGCGACGTGCGGGTGGTCCAATGGCTCTGCGAGCGCGCGGGTGGATTTTTCATCAAGAATCCGGCGGCCATGTGGCCGCATCCGCACTATTTGATACCGGCGACCAACCAGATTGTGCAGGAGTTCGCGGATCTGCTTTCGGTCATTGCCAAGGCGGCGGCCGACAACCAGATCTCCCCGCCCGAAGCGGCCAGCATTCGGGCTCGGTGGGAGGACCTCAAATCGGTCACGGAAGGCTTTGTGCGCTGTTGTGAGCAGGGCAACTTCACCCCACTGAAGCGCGAGGCGGAGGCGGTTGCAGCCGGGAAAGGCAAGCACGCGGCCGCGTGACGGCCGCGGTGGGGAGGCGCCGGGCTGCGGATTGACAAACTGGGCGCGGCGCGCCAACCTGCACCTCATGAAGACCACCCTGACGTGCGGCCGGCGTACGGGCGCGTTCACGCTCATCGAGTTGCTGGTGGTGGTGGCGATCATTGCGATTTTGGCGAGCCTGCTCCTGCCGGTTTTGGGGCGGTCGAAGGAACTGAGCCGCCGGATGCATTGTACGAACAACCTTCGGCAGATCGGGTTGGGCATTCAGATGTACCGCGACGACCACACCGAGCGGCCGCCCCTGTACCTGGTCAATCCCACCAATCGGACCTATGGTTTTCCGGGCGGCAACCAGCCCTACCTCGAGAAGGGCTATGTCGCCAACACCAATTCATTCATTTGCCTGTCGGACCGAACGCGTGGCCGGATCACGATCGACCTGGGCTGGGAGTATTTCGGCGAGTTCACCACCAGCTACGCTTACCACCTGGGCCCGTGGCAGCAGACCACGCCCGAGGGGAAGGCCTGGCTCAAGGGCCAACTCGAACGGTGGAGCACGCGTTTCATCGTGGCCGCCTGTCCTTGGCACCGCCACCTGTTCAGCGGTTGGACCGGCGACAAGTTCGATCCGCAGAAGAGCTTCAGCAAGAAGACCAACGTCAAAGATCTCTGCCTCCGGTACGATGGCAGTGTGGACAGCTTCTTCTGGCCCGCGAACAATTGGGAGGAAGAACCCTACACGCGAGAGAAGTGAGTTCTGTGGCGCGGCGCGTTGTCGTTCCGTTACCGTTTAGGGGCTACAGTGCGGGCGCCTTAGGGAATGAGGTGCCAGCTTCCCGGTGACACGACCAACTCCGTGTGGCCGCGGTATTGGTCGCACACCCGCTCCACAAGTAGATTTCACTGAAGGTGTCGCCGCGCTCGTGCTTGATGTGACCGGGCATGTCTTGGCGGAAGAACAGTGCCTCCCCCGTGTTCCGGATCAGAATCCGGTCCGAGGAGACGAAGTAGCGCCGGTTGGCTGGGAAGACGATAGTCCGAACGCGGGCGTCGGGCGAGGAGGCGTTGGAACCGGGCGCGGTTGTAGCGTTGCACCAAGATGCAGGGCCCGTTGGCCCCCAAGGCGTAGGCGAGGACGATCGCGTCGCCCCACCACGGGTTCCAAAGGAAGAACAGCGGCGCGCAGCCGAGCGCGGCCCAGTGGCAAAGCTCACCGCGCCATGTCTCGCGGATGAACCGCCGCAGGTACTCGGGGCCGCGTCCGGCGAGGTTACCCTTGGCAAAGCCCCCGCCGAACCAGCGGGCTGCGTCGGGCAGATGATCCTTCCAGGCCTTGATTCGAAAGACTCGCTCGTAGCAGCGGCCGCTCGCTTCGCAGGCGAAGCCGTTGCCTGGGTTGAACCAAGCTACCGGCAAACGCGTGAAGATCCAGGCGAGGGCCAGTTGGAGAAAGAGCCATCCCACCACGTTCAGGGCGATCACCCAGCCGATGGGCAGTTCAATCAGCACGGATCTCCCGTCCTTTCCAGGTCACGGACTTGCCCGAGCGCAGCGCCGAGCGGAGAAAGACCGCAAAGAAGAAGCACAGCGGCACGGGATAGAGCAGCGCCGAGGGCCAGCGAAAGGCGCCCACCCGCCGGCTCAGCCACCCCACTTGCAGGGCACCGAGCAGATAGAGCGCGCCCCACCCCAACGTGTCGCTGCCGCCCCAGACTCCGAGCGGAGCGCTCGCCAGCCCGACCATCCAGGCAATCACCAACAGCCGCTTGAACCGCGGCGTTTGCTCGGCGCCAGAAGCGAAGCCCTTGGTCCAACCAGCCACCAACTCGCCCAGGCCCTTGGGATACATCCGGACCGAGCACAGACCCTGCCCCGTCACGCTCCCGACCGGCAGGCCCGCGGCGCGCAGCGCCGCCGCTAACCGGTAGTGCTCGAGGATCTTGTCCTTCACCGATTCGTGCCCGCCAACCCGCCGATAGCTGGCCCGGTCCACAAGCAGCAATTGGCCGAACAGACCGTCCGGGACCGTGCCCGCGGCCATGACGATATTGAAGAACAGCGACAGCTCCTCGTACCACTGGCGCACGGCGTGGTAGGGGCCGACCGAGAACGCGCCGCCAGGGTAACCGGCGAGAATCCGACCCAGACCGTCTGGCTCGAGCCAGGTATCGGCGTCCACAAACAACAGGAGTTCGCCCTTCGCCACCTGTGCGCCCTGGTGGCAAGCCCAAGGCTTGCCGCGCCAACCCGCGGGCAGAGGTGGGGCGGTCAGGACCGTTGCGCCCAGTTGCTGGGCCAGCGAGGCTGTGCGGTCCGTCGAGTTGTCATCCAAAACCAGCGTCTCGAGCGGTCGCACGGATTGACGGGAGAGCGAGCCGAGGAGGGTTGGCAGGTTATGCTCTTCGTTGCGCGCGGGGACGATGACGCTGACGGTGGGGGCGGGTCGCGCGGGCGGCCCAGGTTTGAATCGGCCGAACCGGACGAGAACGATCCAACCGAGCGCCCCCAACGCCGCCGTCGCCCACCCAAGCGCCGTCTCAAGATCCATGCGAGCTCAGCGTCTGTGACCCCGCATCCCGCCGGTCCCAGGCGACGACCTGCTTGGCCACGTTCTGGCCGCATAAGACCACCATCGGCATGCCGCCACCTGGGTTGACGGATCCGCCGACGAAAAACAGGTTCGGATAGCGGGTGCTCTGCTTGGGTGCTTTGAAGGCCAGGTTCTTCCAACGGTCGCTCACCACGCCGTAGATGGCGCCGCGGTTCGAGTAGTACTGCTCGCGAATGTCCAGGGGCGTCCAGCAGTGCTCGAAGACCACGTGTTGCCGCAAGTCGGTCAGACCCATCCGTTCGAGCTTGTCCACCACCCGCTCCTTGAAGGCCAGGTAATCCTCGCGGCCCAGCGGGCGCGCCTCGTCGATGGGCGGGATATGGGGCAGCACCTTCAGACCATCGCACCCGGGCGGCGCCACGGTCGGATCGGTCTTCGACGCTGCGACGAGGTAGATGGTGGGGTCGTCCGGCAAGCGGCCTTTGCGGAACACGGTCTGGAAATGCTCGCGTTGGTGCTCTGAGAAAAAGAAGTTGTGGTGCGCGAGTTGCGGATACTGGCGGTCCAAGCCCAATTCAAGCACCAAACCCGAGCAGGCCGGCGCGAACCGTTCGAGCGTGCGCAGGAACCGTTCATCCTCGCCCAAGAGCCGTTGGTAGGCCGGGATGACCTCCATGTTCGAGACCACGATGTCCGCGGGGTAAAACTGCCCCTGGGCTACCAACCCCGTCACGCGCGCGCCCTGGCGGCGGATTTCGGTGACTTCGCTGTTGAGGCGGACCTCGATGCCCAACTCCGCCATCAGTCGCCCTAGCCCCACGGCGAGTTGGTAGAGGCCGCCGTCCACGTACCAGAGGTCGTAGCGGAACTGGATCGTCGGCAGGCAGTTCATGAACGCGGGCGCGTGGTACGCAGACGACCCGACATATTTGATGAAGTAGTCAAAGACATCCTGCAGATAGCGCGTTCGGAGGAACCGCTTCACCCCGCCGTGCATCGTGCGCAGCAGGTCGAATTTGGGGAACTTCCATAGCCCATAGAACCGGGCAAAGTCGGCGGGCGTGTCGAGGCCTTGTTCGAAGTAGCCCGCGTTCACCAGGTCATACAGCTCCCCCGAGTACCGCAGGAATCGTTCGACATTGGCTGGGTCTTCGCCCACTTTACGCGCTTCCGCCGCCATCCGTTCCGGCTCGGGATCAAGGTCGACGATCGTGCCGTCAGTGAAGAAGTTCCGCCAGTGCGGCCGCAGTGACCGGAGCGGGACATAGTCCGCGAGGCGCTTGCCTGAGCGCGTGAACAACCGCTCGAAGATGTGCGGCAGGGTGAAGATGGACGGGCCGAGGTCGAAGCTGTAGCCGCGCTGCTTGAGCACGTTGAGCTTGCCGCCGATCTGGGCGTTTTTGTCGTGGACCGTGACGGCATAGCCTTCCTGCGCCAGCGAAATCGCCGCCGACAGGCCACCCAGGCCCGCCCCGACCACGATGACTTGTTTGCCGGCCATGCGGTGTCTCTAATGCGTCCCCGCGACTCGGATGAGCCCCTCGCGGGCGAGGTAATCGGCCGGGTGCGCGACCAACGCCCGCCGGAAATAGTCTGCTGCTTCCGCGGGTTGGCCCAACCGTTCGTAGGTCCGCCCGAGGAAGGTCAGGCAACTGCTGCGGCCCCAGCGCGGCGCCAGTCGACCGCCTGGCTCCTGTGCTTCGGCCGCGAACTGCCGCTCCGCCTCGAGCAGTGATACTAACGCCTCGCGCAATCCGTCGGGCTTCTTCGCCGTGTGGAAATGGCACACGCCCAGCAGGTAGCGCACGCGCGGGTTCTCGGCTCCGTAGGCTAGGGCCAACCGCCGGTGTTTCTGCACGCGCGGACCGTAACGGAGCGCGCGGATGAGATGGTCTCCGATCTGCATCCCGTACAGGGTTCCGAGTAGCGCGTGGACCTCCGCGTTGCGGTCGTCCAGCTTCGCCGCCTCCTCGAGCGCGGTCAGGGCGCTCTCCAACGCCGCCTCTGCCGCTCCTGTGTTCGCCGCCGTGGGCGGTAACCCGCGCAGGTGGAGCAGGCGATGGAACCGCGCCGCGCCCAACCAGTACCAGGCGTCACTCGAGGCGGGCGCCTGGGTGCTGGCTGCTCGGAACAACTCGGCGGCTGCCGCGAAGCGGTTACCGTCCCACTCGCCGTAGGCGGCGGAGAACTCGACAATGCCGGCGGCGATGACGTCGTTGGCGGACGCTTGGGCTCGTGCCGGCGAGACCTCCGCTAGCCGCAGCAGAGATAGCGTCATGGTCAGGATGAGAAACCACCGAGTCATGGCTTGACGAGTCTAGCTTAGGGGCACAACTTCCGCCAATCCGTTTATGGACTTCTCCCACCTCATCCAACGTCAGCGCGCCCTCTTCCAGACCGGCGCGACTCGCCCGTTCGAGTATCGCCGGGCCCAACTGGTGCGGTTACGCGACGCGCTGAGGACCCACGAGAGTCGCTTGCTCGAGGCGTTGCACGCCGACTTGCGCAAGTCGGCTTACGACGCCTTTGCCACGGAGCTTGGGTTGGTGCAGAGCGAGATCGGACACGCGCTCCGGAATCTGTCCGCTTGGATGAAAGCCCAGCGCCGCCGCACGCCGATGCTGACTTGGCCAGCGCGCGGTTGGATTCGTCCGGAGCCGTATGGCGTGGCGCTCATCATGGGTCCTTGGAACTACCCAGTACAACTGCTCTTGTCCCCTCTGGTAGGCGCCATCGCTGCGGGCAATTGCGCCGTGCTCAAACCGTCCGAGCTCGCGCCTCAGACGGCGGCTGCCCTGACCGGACTGGTGGGCGACACCTTTGCGTCGGATTACGTGGCTATGGTTCAGGGCGAGCACGACACGGCAGAGGCGCTCTTGCGCGAGAAGTTCGACGTCCTGTTCTTTACCGGCAGTACCCCAGTCGGTCGCGCCGTGATGGCGGCGGCCGCCCGACATCTGACGCCCGTCACCCTCGAACTCGGGGGCAAGTGTCCTTGTTTGGTCTGCGCCGATGCCCCGCTCGAGGTTACCGCTCGCCGGATTGTCTGGGGCAAATTCCTGAACACGGGCCAAACCTGTGTCGCGCCGGACTTCGTCCTGGTCGATCGGCGGCGCACCGCCGGTTTAGTCGAGGCCATGCGGCGGGCGTTGGTCGAGTTCTACGGCGCCGAGCCGCGCCAGAGCCCCGACTACGGGCGGATCGTGAACGAGCGACATTTCGCGCGGTTGACTGGTTACCTGGCCCGCGGCCAGATTGCCCATGGCGGCCAACACGATGCTGCTGACCTTTACCTCGCCCCGACCCTACTGACCGAGGTGCCGGCCGATGCGCCGGTCCTGCAGGAGGAGATCTTCGGGCCCATCCTGCCGGTGATCGAGTTCGAGCGACTCGATGAGGCGCTTGGGAGGTTGCGTGACCGGCCGATACCGCTGGCGCTGTACCTGTTCACCCGCGACCGCGCCACGCAAGGGCGCGTGCTCGCAACCACTCGCTCGGGCGGCGTTTGCCTCAACGACACCCTCAGCCATATGGTGGGACTCGACTTGCCCTTTGGGGGCGTGGGAGAGAGCGGCCTGGGCCGGTATCATGGCCAGGCAAGCTTCGAGGCCTTCACGCATCGGCGGACGGTGCTGCGCCGCTCGTTGGCGGTGGATCCCAGTCTGCGCTATCCGCCGCCGCGGATTGGGTTGGCCGCGCTGAAGCGCGCCTGGCGCTTCTTGCTCGGGGGGTAGCCACCTCGATGACAGGTCCGGTTGGGACAGGCCAGACGTCTGTCCTGCGCTCGAGCGCGCGTTCGGGCCGACCGGAACGGCACGGTACCCGTACCGCCGGTCTTCTAACGGGCGTCTGTGCCATGGCCAACTGGACCTCGGCGCCAGGGGATTTCTTTCCAGGACCAGCCCGCTGAGGACAGCGGACGGAGCTGAACCGGAGGGGAGCATGCATGGAGAGCGGTGGCAAAGCTTGCCCAGCATGCGCGGTTCCGCTAGGAACAGCCCTGCTATGTCAAAGCGCGTGTTGATCGTGGGCGCCGGTCCTGGCGGGCTTGCCACCGCCATGTTGCTGGCCAAGGCCGGCCTGGAAGTCACGGTGCTCGAAAGACAGCCGCGGATTGGCGGGCGCACCTCCGTCCTCGAGTGTGACGGTTACCGGTTCGATCTCGGGCCGACGTTTTTTCTGTACCCGCAGATTCTGGAAGAGATCTTCCAGGCGGTGGGTCGGGACCTGCGGCAGGAGGTGCCGATGCAGCAACTCGATCCGCAGTACCGCCTGATTTTCGGTGCCGGCGGCGAACTGCTGTGTTGCCCCGACACGGAGCGGATGGTGGGCGAGATCGCCAAGCTGGCCCCGGCGGATGCCCCGCGCTTCCGGCAATTCATGGCGGACAACCGGGTCAAGCTCGCCAAGTTCGCTCCTTGTCTCCAGACGCCGTTTCTGGGCTGGGGCGATCTCCTGCAGGCGCGTCTGATTTCGGTGCTGCCGTATCTCAAGCCGTGGAAGTCGTTGCATGCCGAGTTAGCCGGTTATTTCCGCGATTCGCGGCTGCAATTGGCCTTCACGTTCCAGTCCAAGTACCTGGGCATGTCGCCCTTCCAGTGTCCGAGCTTGTTTTCGATCCTGTCGTTCCTCGAGTACGAACACGGTGTGTGGCACCCGATCGGCGGCTGTAACGCCCTCAGTGTGGCCATGGGCCGTGTGGCCACCGAGTTGGGCACCGTCTTTCGGTTGGGCGAACCGGCCGTGGAAATCCTCTTCGAGGGCCGCCGAGCGGTCGGGGCACGCACCGCCTCCGGCGAAGTGCGCGCGGACGCCGTCGTGGTCAACGCCGACTTCGGTCACGCGGTCACGAGCCTGGTGCCCGGACACCTGCGCCGGCGCTGGACGGACGCGACCGTGGCACGCAAGCGTTTTTCCTGTTCCACGTTCATGCTGTATTTGGGCGTCGAGGGGCGGCTGGACCAACTGGCTCACCACAACATTTACGTCGCCTCCGATTACCGGCGGAACCTGGAAGAAATCGAACGGCGCCATGTGCTGACGGAGGACCCCTCCTTCTACGTGCAGAACGCCAGCGTGACCGATTCGACCCTGGCGCCTCCGGGCCACAGCACGCTCTACGTGCTCGTGCCAGTGAGCCATCAGCACCCGAACATCGACTGGGCCATGGAACGGCAGCGCTACCGGCAGGTGGCGTTGCGGCAAGTGGCGAAGCTGGGCGTGCCGGACCTCGAGCGGCGGATTCGGTGCGAACGGGTGGTGACCCCGGCTCAATGGGAGAGCGAACTGGGCATCTACCGGGGTGCCACCTTCAACCTCGCGCACAACCTCGGTCAGATGCTCCACCTCCGTCCCCGGAACCGGTTCGAGGAATTCGACCGCATGTACCTGGTGGGCGGCGGCACCCACCCCGGCAGCGGCCTACCCGTCATCTTCGAGTCCGCCCGGATCAGCGCGCGCTTGCTGTTGGAGGATCTCGGGCGGCTCACCTCCTGATGCGAGCTTGTGCTCGACGAGAGGTTGCTGGCAGTGCGACCTCCCATGTCCGCAGCGGTTTGCGTCGCGCAGAGGATTGCGCGCCCTGCTGACTGGTCATCCGTTCGGTGGACTCCTGCGGCAGGTGCCGTTACGGCGTTGGTTCAACCGCCACCGCCCAGCGGCCGCCCTCGGGACCGGGCCCGACCAAGGCCTCGAAATCGCTCCACCGTGGCACACCCCAGATCGGGCGGACGACCTCGCCGCGGGCCTGGCGCTCGACGTCGGTGTAGGCGCCATAGAAGTTGCTGTTGCAGTCCAACCACAGCGTGATCCGCCGCCGCTGTTCCGGGGTCAGCCGCACATCGTAGTGGCCGGCCGCCAGCAACTGGTAGAGCTTCGAGACGCGCGCACCCTCCTGCCCCGGGATCGAGTATTGCCGCTCCTTGAGGGCGATGCCGTTGCCGCCGCTCTTGCCCCAGGCCAAGGGCCGCAGCGTGTGGAAGGCCTCCGACCACCCGAACTTGGCCAGCCGATCCCCGCGCAGACTCGGCGCCTCAGGCTCGTTGTCGTGGCATTCGACGCATTGGGTATCGAGCACCGGTTGGACCAGCCGCGGAAAGGTCAGTGGATACGCTCCCGGCGCCTCCGGTCGGAGCGCCGATGGGGGCCGGCGCAAGGCCATCGGAGGGGCTTGGCCGGGCATCTTGGGGGTGCCATGCCGGTTGGCGTGACAACCCACACAACTGAGGTGTTCGCCGGGATGCACGTAGGTGTCGCTGCGCATAGTCTGCACCGCCAAGCCCTGCTCATCGAGGAGTTGGAAGTAGACCGGAGCGCCCGCGGGCATGCGGAAATACGCGCTGCCGTCGGCCTCGACCGGCGCGACGCCCAACACGCCGCGCGCCAGGGACTGCGAAGCGGCGCCGATGTTGGGAGCGTCTTGAAAGGGGTTATCCTTGGGGAACAAGTTGATGACGCGCAGTTCCTTGATGGTCGTGCCCGGCGGCAAGGGTGGGTGGCTCGCGTACACATTCATCACCGCCACAGTGCCCTCGGATAAATCCGCCTCCGGCTCCCGATCCGCCTGCGCCTGGAGCGTCGCCGTGGGCAACACCACCGGACGCGCCCGCGGCCGCAACGGGATGGGATCCAAACATGCGATTGCAGGGTCGCGGTACAGCAGTTCGCGATTGCCAAAGGTGTCGATCAGGTAGATCCCGTAGTTCCGCTGGCCGGGGTCGTAAACGGCGAGGAAATAGTCCTCGCTCAAGGGCCAAGGCGTGCCGTAGACCTCGCTGAGCGGGTCGTGCTTGCCCTTGGCATGGGGCACGCCCGGGGCGGACTCAGACTCCGGGAAAGGCACCTCCGGCGTCACCCGCTCGAGTTGAGCGGTGCCCCGGTCCTCCGGTTGCCGCACATCGATCAGCACCAGCGAGCCGTAGGCTTCCCCATGATGCGGCGCGGCCACCGCCACGTACTTGTGCGAACCCGGGATCGCGCGAATGGACATCTCCATCCAGGGCCGCAGTTCCCGTTGATCCGGGTAGTTGCCGTGCGGACTGCGCGGGTCTCGGCCGTCCGGGGTGCAAAGCCAAAGGTGATGGGCTACGTCCGAGTCGCGATCCACATAGTCCCAGCGCGTGTAGGCGATGAGACCGTGGTTATCCACGCTGGGGTGCCATTCCTGGGTGTCGTGCCAGCTCAACTGGATCATGTCGCTGCCGTCAGGCATCATGGCGTGCAGCGTGCCGCTGGGCAGCGGCCGCATCCCGCACCGCACCTGCCCGCCCGCGCGTTCCGAGATGAACGCAATGCGGCCGTTGGGCAAGAAACACGGATCGAAATCGTTCCAGCACCCGTCGGTCAACTGCCGCAGGCCTGTCCCATCCACCTGCGCCCGGAAGATGTGATAGGTGCTCTCCGGCCGAAAATAATGGTGGGCCGCCACCCGGTCATTGAAGATCTCCTCGGGCCGCCAATACTGCTCCGCAAAGGATGCGCCCGGAGGGATTTCGTGTTCCGCTTCGCTGAACGCGAAGAGGATGGTTTGCCCGTCGTAATCCAAATCGAGCGAGATGAACGCGCCTTGGTTCTCGAGCACCCGGCCCTCGAGCCGGCCCGATACGACCTTGGCATGCCCCAGCACGCTTCGCACCCGGGGGGCCGGGCCGAAAGGTTCCTCGAGCACGAACGCACCGCCCGCCTTCTGAGCGTTGAATCCCAGGTACTGATCCACCATGTGGCGATGGCCGCGGACCTGCTTGTTGTGTTTGAGAAAGACAATGGCATCGAAGTCGAGCAGGGGATTCTTAAACGAGATGGCCCGGCGCAGGGCCGTCAGTTTCCGGAACAACGCGCGTTGGTCGACCTCGGACGCGGCGACTTGGCTGCGGAGGGCTTCCACTTCCGCCCGCAACTCCGCCAGAGCCGCTTCCTCCCCGCTCAGGTCAGGGGCTCCATCCAATACGCGCAGGTCGGCCAGCAGCGCGCTGGTCCGGCGCCAGACCACATCGACCGGGGTGCGATCGACCTCGAGGATCAGCGCCTCCGGCCGGCGAGTCTCCCGCGCCAGCCGCGCCTGATCCCATTGCTGGCTGGCTTGGATCTGCCGCGCCAACTCGGCGAACTCGTCTGGGCCAACCTCCGTCGCTGCGCCAAGGCAAGCGCACCCGGCCAAAGCAGCCAGCCAACCGCATAAGGGCTTCATGGGAGGGAGCCTACTCCTGGCGACCCCGGTGAGGCAATCCGAACTTCACCCAGCCACCGGTGCCTAGTCTAGAGGTCCCTTTCGTACAAGCGGTAGGTCTTGTAGACCCGGGCGCCGAACAACTCGATCAACCGCCGCATTTTGACGTTGTCCTCGAGCACCCACGACGCCTCGGCCTCGCGGAAGCCGATCTTGAACCCGGTCTGGAGACCCTCGGCGAGCATGACGGACTCGAGGCCGCGCTGGCGGTAGCCCTCCTTAACCCCAAAAATGATCACCCGCCCCAGCGGCGGCATCTTCCAGCCCAACAGATACGGCAGCAGGCCCAGCAGGCGCGGCGTGAGCAGGCGCCCGCGCAGGGGCTTAAGGGCTCGGTTGAAGTCCGGTACCGCCAGCAAGAACGCCACCGCCTCATCGCCGTCCTCGACCAGCCAAACCAACCCTTCGACCAAGAGCGGCTTGAGGCGGTCGGCCATGAAATCGATCTCGGCCTCGGTCATCGGCACAAACCCCCAGTTCTGCTCCCAAGCTGCGTTGTAGACCTCCTTGATCTTCGTCAGATCGGTTTGCAACGTGCGGCGTCGGACCGGCCGGAACGTCAGGTCCGGGTTGCGCCTCCGGCATTTGTCGGCAATCCGGTGGAGCCGGTCTAGCGGGCTGTGGGCCAGGTCGATGTGGTACGCCAGGAGATCCTTGGCCTTCCGAAAACCGGCCGCCGCCACCAAGTCCACGTAATAACGCGGGTTGTAGGTCATCATCAGAACCGGGTCCGAACCGAACCCATCCACCAGCAACCCGCATTCGTCGTTGCTGGTCGGGTTCATGGGACCGAGCAACTTGCGTTGGCCGTGGCGCTGCGCCCAGTCGCGCACCGCCCCGAAGAGCGCCTCGCTGACCGCGGGTTCGTTCACCGACTCGAAGTAGCCGAAGAAGGCGGTCTGCTCGTTCTGATGGCGGTTGTAATGGTGATCCAGAATGCCGGCAATCCGGCCCACCGCCTTCCCCGCCCGCTCCGCCACCCACAACTGCAACTCCGCATGCTGGAACAGCGGGTTCGCGTCCGTGAACACTTTCTCCAGATCGAACAGCAACGGCGCGACCCAGTTTGGGTCGCCGTCGTAGATCGCGTAGCTGACTTCAAGGAACCGCCGCACCTCCGCCCGGCATCGGGGAAGCGGCACGACGCGGAGTTCAGCGCTCATCGTCCTGAATCGAGCGCGGTCGCGCCGCGCTTGGGCAAAGCTGACATGGGCGGGATTGTGGCCAAGCCTCGGCCGGCGCGTCAACCACGCCGCCTGCGCCCAACTCCGACCTTGCGAGATAAGCCACCGCTTCCGCCACGCCGCCCTGCGGATGGATGACGTCAGTGTTGCCCAGGGTGGCGCCTGGATGCCCTAGTCCTAGTCCGCGTCTGCGTCCTCTGCCAATTCGCTCTTCGGGTAGACCTCCGGGGCAATCTCCGCCCTCCGGATCAGCTCTTGCAGATCTCGGATGATGGTGCGACGCGCGACGCGGAACTGGCGCGCCAACGCCGAGATATTCGGGCGCTCAGTGGTCCCTTGCAGGCGCTTGCGGATCTCCGTCTGGCGACTCAGCCGGTCGGTGGACCGGCTCAGCAGTTCCTCGATATCGACCCGCTTCGAGCGTTCGAGGGCCTCGAACTGCCGCACAATCTCCGCCTCGCCGCATTCGCGCAGGGCCGTCGCCACCGTCCGCCGCAAATCGTCCAGATCCACCGGCTTCGTGAGGCAATAATGCGCCCTCCGCGGGCCCTGGAGCGCTTGCATCTGCTGGTGCACCTCGAGCGCGCCCGAGACCACAATAATCGGCACGTACGGCAACAGGTCCTTGAGCTCCGGCAGAAACTCCAGGCCCCGTTCTCCGTGCGCCAGCACGTGGTCCAACACAATCAGGTCCGGGCGATCCCGCGCCACTGACGTTAGCGCGCGCGATCCCGTCTTGGCGCGCATCAGGTCGTAGTCCGCCAGCGCCTCCTCGTAAATCTCGTACTGGAGGTCGTCGTCCTCGATCACGAGAATGCGTTTGCGGTTCATGGCGAATCCGAGGAAAAACATGCGCCCGAGCCGGACCGAACGCAAGGCAGACGGGTAGCTACCCCCGAACTCTCCTCGTCCCGCCAACCGCCCGGTCCGCAGCAGCCCGGCGGCGAATCGGTCCGGGCGCAGACCTCAGGCGCACCACCCAGGGGCGGTCGACGGCGCACGAAAGATGGTGGACGAAAGCTTGCCAGGGGAGCAAGAACCACGTTCCATGAAGGTCGTTCCTGATGAGACGTCGGGATCAACGAGCGTCTGCAGGTAGGGCGCGCAGTCCTCTGCGCGCCGTAAAACGCTGTGCACCCTGGAAGTTGCGGCGCGCAGAGGACGGCGCGCCCTACCGCCGCCGGTTGCCCCAGCTCCGTGACTTTTATGAGTATGCCTAGCCAAGCAGCCCCTCAGAAGCGAGCACGGGCGTCTCGCCCGTGGCCCTGCGCGCAACACGCCTGCGCTCACCACTTGTCCTACTTGCAACAGGTCGCGGGACCAGCCAAATCTCCGCGGCACGGCTTCACGTTGATCGAGTTGTTGGTGGTGATCGCTATCATTGCAATCTTGGCCGGTTTGTTGTTGCCCGCCTTGGGCAAGGCCAAAGCCAAAGGGCACGGCATCGCCTGCCTGAGCAACCTCAAACAACTCCAGTTGGCCCATGCCTTGTACGCGGACGAATACCAGGACCGCCTGGTGCCCAACCTCGAGCCGGGCAATGCCGTGGGCAGTTGGGTCAAGGGCTGGCTCGATTATACCTCCAGCACGGACAACACCAACACGCTCTATCTGACCGATCCGGAGCACGCCAAGCTGGCCCCGTACAGCAACCGAGCGGCCGGCATCTACAAGTGCCCCGCCGACCGCAGCGCCGTCCGGGTCGGCAGCCGCACGCAACCGCGCGTCCGCAGCGTGGCGATGAGCGTGGCCGTCGCCGACCCTGCCGGTGGCAATTGGCTCAACTACCGCGTCGCGCGCCCGAAATTCGTCGTCTTTTACAAAACCTCCGACTTTAGCCTCGGCGCCCCCACGAAGGTCCATGTGTTCGTGGATGAACACCCGGACAGCATCAACAACGGCGCCTTTGGCGTGTGGATGGCGGATCTGGCCAACCCGACCCGAGCCTACATCTTCGATTACCCAGCCAGCTACCACAACGGCGCCTGCGGGTTCTCCTTCGCCGACGGCCACGGCGAGATCAAGAAATGGCTCGATGGCCGCACCAAGGCCCAAATCAAACACTCGAATTGGCTGACGCTCGGCGTCGATTCCCCGAACAACCGCGACATGCTCTGGCTGACCGAACATACCTCGGTGCCGGAACCTTGACCTGCGCCCGGATCAGTCCTCCCTGCTTATGAACAGCCGCCAACGACTCGAGTCGGCCTTGAACCACCGCGCCCCGGACCGTGTGCCGGTGGACTTTGGCGCGACCTTTGTGACCGGCATCCACGTCTCGGTGGTTCAGCGTTTGCGTCAACGGCTGTTGGGCGAGCGCGATCACCGGGTGCGGGTGATCGAGCCCTACCAAATGCTCGGCGAGATCGACGATGCCCTGCGCCAGACCCTGGGCATCGATGTGCTGGGCGCCGCGCCGCGCCGCTCGCTCTTCGGCACCGAAGCTAAAGACTGGAAACCCTTCACCCTGTTCGACGGCACCGAATGCCTCGTGCCGGGCACCTTGAACCTCACGCCCGCCCCCGATGGCGGTTGGCTCATGCACCCCGAGGGCGATACCAACGCGCCCCCCAGCGGGCACATGCCCCAAGGCGGTTACTTCTTCGACGCCATTATCCGGCAGGAACCGATCGACGAGGCCCACCTCGACCCGGCCGACAACTGTGAGGAATTCGGCCCGCTCGGCCCCGAGGATCTGGCCCACTTCCGCGCCCAAGCGGATCGGCTCAAGGCCCGGTCCGACTCTGGCGCGATTCTGGTGGTCCCAGGCACGGGCTTTGGGGACATCGCGCTCGTGCCGGCGCCCTGGCTCAAGCGCCCCAAAGGCATCCGCGACGTGGCCGAGTGGTACATCTCCACCAAGACACGCCGTGACTACGTGCGACAGGTCTTCGAGCGCCAGTGCGCGGTTGCGCTCGAGAATCTCGAGACGCTCATCGGCCTGTTCGGCGACTGGCTGCAAGTGGCCCTGATCACCGGCACGGACTTCGGCACCCAACGCGGACCGTTCATCTCACCCGAGACCTATCGCGAGCTGTTTCAGCCGTTCCATCGGCAGGTCAATGACTTGGTCCACCGTCGCACTCGCTGGAAGACCTTCATCCACTCGTGCGGCTCGGTGTACGCCCTGATCCCGCACTTCATCGCTGCCGGCTTCGACGTGCTCAACCCCGTGCAGTGCTCGGCCACGGACATGGACGCCGCGCGGCTTAAACGCGAGTTCGGCCGGGACCTGGTGTTTTGGGGCGGCGGCGCTGACACGCAGCAGACCCTGGCGTTTGGGCGACCGGAAGAGGTCTATCGCGAAGCGCGCGAGCGAATTGGCATCTTCAACCAAGACGGCGGTTACGTGTTTAACACCGTCCACAACATCCAGGGCAATACCCCCATCGATAACGTCGAAGCCCTCTTCCGAGCTGTCCGCGAGAGCGGTGAAAGTGCCGGCTGACGGCGTCGAGTTGCCCAGACGCGTCGTGGCCACCTCTGTCCACAGCGGTTGGCGGCGTGTCGAGGATTGCGCGCTCTACCAGCAAACCGCCGTCACCTCTGTCGGGTTCCTTTGTCGCTCACTTCTGTCGCCCACCTTTGTCGCCCACCTTTGTCGCTCGCCTTTGTCGCTCACCTTTGTCGCTCGCCTTTGTCGCTCGCCTTTGTCGCCCACCTTTGTCGCTCCCTTCCCTTCTCCTCCCTCGCCCTTTGCGCTGTTGGCACCCAGCACTCCATGGGGAAGCGCTCTTGGTCCTTGGTCCGGTTCGTGGCTGCGCGGTTGCGGAGGCAGAGGATCGCAGCTCCGGGCAGCGGGGCAGTACGACCTGCTAGGCGCAATGAGGGAGCGACGAAGACCGTCGACAAAGGCGAGCGACAAAGAGGGGCGACACAGGGAACGGGGCGATGGGAAGGCTAGGGGACAATGGAGGTCGTTGATCCGAGAGTCGGTCCCGACAGATACTCCGCCCGGTAGGTCCGGCCGGGGGTGGCCAGCGAGCCGGGGTCTTCGGTGCACAAGACGCACTGAGGCTCACGTTCTGTCAACGTCCTGTCAACTTCTTTGAAGCTGGCAGACCATTAGGATTCTCTTTGTGCCGCAACCCATTGCGAGGGCGGGAGGACGGGGAGATGGAGCGGGACGGGACCGAACGCCGGGTTAGGGGTTAGTGGCTGGCGGGTGGTGGGGAGGCGAACGGACGGTACGGCCTACTGGCCAGCGGGGGCCCCGGAGAGTGGAGCGGCCTGGGGCGATTCCCGGCCCTCGGACGGCCAACTGCGCGGGCGGAGAGCGGGGTCAGGCGGTGACCGGCGGCAGGTCGCCCAACCGCTCGAATCCTTCCTCGATGGTCGTGGTGTTCTGAATGCGAGCCAACCGGGCATAGAGCCCGCCGGTGGCCAGCAGTTCCTCGTGCGAGCCGCGCTCGACAATGGTTCCGTGCCGCAACACGAGGATCAGGTCCGCCCGCACAATGGTGCTGAGGCGGTGCGCGATGACGAAGCTGGTGCGCCCGGTCATGAGGTGTTCGAGCGCCTCCTGAATCAGGCGTTCGGTTTGAGTGTCCACGCTGGCCGTGGCTTCATCGAGGATCAGGATGGGCGCGTCCTTGAGGAGGGCCCGGGCGATGCTGACGCGTTGTTTCTCGCCGACACTGAGTTTCACGCCCCGCTCCCCGACGCGGGAGTCGTATCCGTCCGGCAACCGGCTGATGAAGTCGTGGCAATTGGCGGCACGGGCAGCGTCGAGGAGGGCGTCCTGGCAAGCGTTGATGCGGCCATAGAGGATGTTATCGCGCAAGGTGCCGTTAAAGAGGAAGGGTTCCTGGCTGACGACGGCGATTTGGGCGCGGAGGGTGTCCAGGGGCCAGTGGCGGATGTCGTGCCCATCGATGAGGATCCGACCCGAGGTCAGTTCGTAGAAGGCGGGCAGCAGGTTAACGAGGGTGGACTTGCCCGCGCCCGTGGGGCCTACCAGAGCCGCCATCTGACCAGGCCGCACCTCGAGGTTGATGTCGGCCAGTGCCACCTTGCCGGTGCCATAGCTGAAGCCCACCCGATCATAGACCACTTCACCGCGGGCGCGCCAATCCGAAGGTAGGGCGGTTCCCCCAGGCACGCCCTGTCCGGCGCGGGCCCGAGCTTCTTCCGGGGCGTCGAGGATGTCGAACACACGGGCGGCTGCGGCCCGGGCGGACTGGAGCATCTGATTGAGCATGTGCAAGCGGCCGATGGGCTCGTAGAAGAACATGCCGGCGTACAACATGAAGGCGACCAACTCACCTACCTCGAGTTGGCCGGCGATCGCCTGCGCCCCGCCAAACCAAAGAACCAGGGCAATGCCGAGGGCCCCGACGAATTGCATGGCGGGGCCGTACCAGGCCCAGGCCCGCATGACCACCAGGGTGCCTTGGCGGAGGTCATCGGCCCGGGCCGCGAAGCGCTGGTCCTCTTGTCGCTCGCGGCCGAAGGCCTTGATCTGCCGGATGCCTTGGAGGTTGTCCATGAGCAGGGCGTTCATGGCACTGGCCGCCTCGCGTTGGCGCCGGTACCGCCGGTGAGCCGTCGTCGTGTAGTAGAGAGCGCCCGCGGCCAACAGCGGCATGGGCAACAAGGCCAGCACCGCCAGGGACGGGCTGTAGAGGAACATGAAGGTCAACGCGCCGCCGATGCTCAACACGGCTACGGCGCCCTGCTCGACGCCGTCGATGAGGAGGCGCTCGACGTTGTTGACGTCTTCGATGACGCGCGTCATGAGGTCGCCGGATGCGCGGGGATCGAACCACGCGACCGGCAACCGTTGGAGCCGGGCGTAGACATCGCGGCGCATGTCGAAGATGACGTTTTGTTCGAGGCGATTGTTGACGCGGATGCGCAGGCTGTTGAAGACCTCGCGGAGGAAGAAGGCCCCGATCAACCCGAGCGCGGCCGGCGCGAGCAGATCCTGTCGTTGCCGAGCCACCACATCGTCGATGATCACGCGCGTGAGTTTCGGGTACAACAACGCGCAGGCCAACGAGAGCACGGCGCAGGCGATCGTTGCCAGGGACAGCCCCCAGTACGGTCGCAGGTAAACGGCCACACGCCGCACGACCTCGCCGGTCCGGCGCGGCTGCGATTTGAAGGTGGGGTCGGTGTGCGCCCCGAAACCCGGATGACTCGACACCCCTCGGTTAAACCAAAGATGCGGCGGGCTGGGAAAGCCTTTTCGAGGCAGCCTTTTCTGGGCGGGTTGGCCAACAGGTGCGGTCGGACCGGACGGATGTCTGGTAGAACCTGGTGCGGGCGGTGTGCCGGCAGGTGGCTGGGCCGGGCCGTTCAGGTCTGTCAACGTCTTTATCACTGTCTCACTGTCATCTCTTGCTGGGCGGGAAGGCTTGGGTGTTGCGCTGGTTGTGGGTTCAAAGCGAAAGGGCTCTCGGCTACGGCTACGGCGGCCAAGGCCAACCCGAAACGCGCGAGCGCGAGGGGACAAGTGTGTCAACCTCTTTATAACTGTCATATTGCACTGAGCGGGGGGCGGGGGCTGGTGGGAAGGCCAGCATGTTGCCTGCGTTGGGTTTAAAGGGTCCCGGATGGGGCGGGCGAGCGGAACGTACGTAGGAAAAGGAAAAGGAAAAGGAGAACGTAGGCAGCGTAGGCAGGAAAAGAAGGGTACGTAAGAACGCAATGAAGCCGAGGCGTTGAAACGTCGGTCGTCGGTTGGTAGGTGACGCGCTCGGTCGGTTTTGGCAGGGTTACGCGCCATGAAGACCTGCGCGCAATACCTGGCTGGCATTGGCATGGCTGGCGTGACCTTGACCACGGCCCCTCCTAGCGGCCGATGCCACGCTCATCGACGTGCGACGAATCTGGGATCAGGCGCCGCACAACGCCTTTACGGACCTGACGCGCTGGCGGGGCGCCTGGTACTGCGTCTTTCGCGAAGGCAAGGGCCACGTTTCGCCCGACGGCGCGGTGCGGATCCTGGTTTCAACGGACGGCGACCAGTGGGAATCGGCGGCTCGGCTCACGTCGAGCACGGCGGACTTGCGCGACCCGAAGATTGTGGTGACGCCCGAGGACCGGCTCATGGTGACGGCGGCGGGCGCCCTCCACCCGCCGTCCGAGACCAGGCACCAGACCCACGCGTGGTTCTCGACGGACGGTCGTTCCTGGGGTGAGCCGAGCGCGATCGGCGAGCCGAATCTGTGGTTATGGCGGGTGAGCTGGCGCGGCGACCGGGCCTATGGAGTCGGGTACGACACCGCGGGGGAACGTTTCACCCGGCTGTACTCGAGTCGGGACGGGCGCCAGTTCGAGCCCTTGGTGCGGACCTTGTTTGACGCCGGCTATCCGAATGAGACTTCCCTGGTGTTCCTGCCCAACGGCGATTGCCTGTGCCTGCTGAGGCGCGACGGCCAACCCGGGACGGGTCAACTGGGCCGAGCTCAGCCGCCCTACACCGAATGGACCTGGAAAGATCTGGGCATCAAGATTGGCGGGCCGCACATGCTGCGACTGCCGGACGGGCGGTTGATCGCGGCGGTGCGGTTGTACGACGGCGGAGCGCGGACGGCGTTGGGTTGGGTCGAGCCTGGGGCGGGGACGTTGAGGGAGATCTTGACGCTGCCTTCGGGGGGCGACACCAGTTACCCCGGGCTGGTCTGGCACGACGGTTTGCTCTGGGTGAGCTACTACTCGTCGCACGAGGGCCAGACGAGCATCTATTTGGCAAAGGTCCGACTCGAACCGCGCGCCCCTCGACACGGACGCCGCACGGCCGGAGGGCACGCAAGTCCTGCGCAATCTCGAGTACGTCGCGGGCGGCCACGAGCGGCAGCGGCTGGATTTGTATCTGCCGCCGGATGGTGGGCAACGGCCGGTGATTGTTTGGGTGCACGGCGGCGCGTGGCTCGGGGGCAGCAAAGACCGATGTCCGGCGTTGAGCTTCCTGCGTGACGGTTTTGCGGTGGCGAGCGTGAACTACCGGCTCAGTCAGCACGCGCTCTTCCCGGCCCAAATCGAAGATTGCAAAGCCGCCGTGCGCTGGCTGCGCGCGCAGGCGACCACCTACATGCTGGATCCGGACCGGATCGGGGTTTGGGGCGCGTCAGCGGGCGGACACCTGGTGGCGTTGCTCGGCACGACGGGCGACGTGAAAGAGTTCGATACCGGCGGGCACCTGGCACACTCGAGTCGCGTCCAGGCCGTGTGCGATTTCTTTGGCCCGACGGACTTCACGCGGATGAGCCAGTTCCCGAGCACCATGGACCATGACGCCCCCGATCGGCTAGTCCGCGGACCGCCGTTGCGCCCGGGACGTGAGCGGTCCGGCCAGGTTCAAGCCTGCCCCGCCGACAGTGGCTTGCAGGTTCATTCTTCGCCGACGGTTGTCCGGTACTTGACGCCTTCCGGCACCGGCACCGCCACGGGCACGGTGGTGGCTTCGGTTCCTGCGGTGCGCCGACTTGTGTCCACGGCCACAAAAGCGGTGTAGGCCGACATGAGGCCGTAGTCGAGGGCCACCTGGCGGACTGCCCCGACGAGCTCATGGTCGGGGTCCAGCACCGCTTGGTCGGCAAGGTCAGCGATCTTGAGTCGGGCCCAGACCGCGGGCAAGGCGCGCCGCGCCGGTTCGGCCTCTGCCAGCGTGATCGGGATGGCGAACGTGGTCGGTTGGCCCCCGGCGAGGCCAGAGACACGCAGGGTGGCGGGGCCGGTTCCGTCAAATCGGCCAGCCAAGATCACCGGTCGACCGACGAAGAGGTCGGGCAGTTGGCGGGGGAAAACGTCCGTGACCCGCAGGTCGCCCCAGTCGATGGTCAGGTCGGTCAGCGCCGGGTGTGCGATGCGGTCGAAGAACCGGTCCATCACCTCGGCCGCATCCGTGCGCAAGCCGAGGTAAGCGACCGCGCCGCGACCGGCCTTGGCCATGTGTTCGAGCAAGTACCGATTGACGGCCGAGCCGACGCCGAAACTGAAGATGCGCGCCGGGCCGAGGCGTTGGCGGATGGCATCGAGGATCTGGACTTCGTTGCCGATGTAACCGTCGGTGAGGAAGGTCACGAAGCGCAGGCGGGCGGGATCATGGGGGAAATCGAGGGCGGCCTTGATGCCGTTGATCATCATCGTGCCGCCTTCGCTCTCGAGCTCGGCGAGGTAAGCCAGGCCGCGGTGGACATTCTCGGGTGAGGCCGGCAGCGGCGAGGGTCCGAGCTGCGAGGCTTCATTCGAGAAGCGGACGATCTGGAAGGTGTCCGACGGTTCGAGGCGGCGCAGGGCGCGTTGGATAGCGGCTTTGGCTTGAGCGAGCGGTTGGCCGGACATGCTCCCCGAGCAATCGAGCACGAACACCAATTCGAGCGGCTGCCGGCTTAGTCCGGCGAGGGATTGCGGCGGGTAAAGCATGAGGGTGAAGTACCCTCCTCGTTCCTCCCGGTGGGCGAGGAAATCCGACTTGATCCGATCGCCGGCCACGCGATAGCGGAGGACGAAATCGCGGTTGGGAATGTGATCGGCCGGGCTGAGCGTGACGGTGGCTCGACCCGGTTCGTGCCTTTGCTGGGCGATCGTGTGGGTGCGGCAGGAGATCTCCTCGAGGGCTACGCCCGCGTCCAGGTGCACCTCGAGGGCGAGGTCGTGGCCGCTGCGTTCGCCGGGTCGGAGGTATTGGACCTCGGTGCGTTGGCCTGAGCGGCCGGGTTGACCGCGGGCGACGGCGCCGATGCCAGCGGTCGAGCCGGGCGGGTTGAACCGGGGCCCAACGACCGTCGGGAACACGAACTCGTACCAGCCGTCGTCGTAGGCGAGGGTGTGGAAGTAGGTGAGGGTGACGTCGATTGGGTGGCCCGGCTCGAGGTTCGCGACCGCTTGGGTGAAGATGTTGGGCCGTTCCTGGGTCAGGAGCGAGGCGACGTAGCCCTGGCTCTTGGCCGCTTGGTAGATGGCTTCGGCCTCACTGCGTTCGCGGATGATCCCGCGGATGCGGCGTTCGCCGATGGTCATGACGAAGCCGTCGACGGCGGCGTTGTGCGGCAAAGGAAAGACATAGATGGCCTCGATCTTGCCGTCGTAGGGATTGCGAAACTGTTGCGTGACCTGGACGGCCGCGATGTAACCGCTGATTGTCGCCCGGACCGCAGTGTGCTCGAGTGGGAGCGGGACGGTTTCACCCGCGCCGGTTTTCGTGACCAACTCACCACTGCCGGGCGCGTCGGCTTCGGCCGGCGGGCTGGCCGGTTCGGCGCGGGCAACGACCCAGAGTTCCTCCTCGATCGAGGGTAGGGAACCGGGCAGGGCAGGCTGCGCACGGACGCCTGCCCGGCCAAAACCATGCGCGGTGATGGGCGAGATGCCCCTTTGCGAGACTGAGCTCATGCAGCCGGCGAGCAGCACGGCCAGGAGGGCACCAATCAGCAGCAGCCCGGCGGCCCCGCGGCCAGGCGCCGGGCGTTTGCGCGGATCGAGTCGAGCGGTGCTCATGGCGATTTCCTTTCTTGGGCGGTGAGAGTGAGGTGGATTTTCCGGCCACTGACCGTGGCAGCGGTCATCAGCCGCGCAGTCCAGCGCGGCGGGTCCGCCCCGCTGGTCTGGAGGTGGAGCGTGGCGACACGGGTCTTGCCGGTGGGCAGTTGGTCGGCGGGCGCGGTGCTGAAAGCGGCTAGGATGACGCGTTCGTGTTGGATGGCCTTGGGATCGTAGTAGGGTGGGGAACGGAAGGCGGGGTGCTCGCCACCCTCGATCCCGACGATCTTGGTCTGGCCGCCTTGGGCGCTGAACTCGAGCTGATAGGCGGCCAGCGGTTCGGCCTGCGTGTCCGCGAGCAGGTCTACGGTGCGAAACCGGACGACCTGGTTGGTGGGCGCCGGTGCCGGTTGCCCGAGCGAACACACCGCCAACAGTTGGACCAGAGCCAGCAGCAAGCTGTGCCGAACTCGCTCGAGCGGAGCGCTTCTCGTCGTCGACAGATCAGTGATCACAGGGTGACAAATCTAGATCAGGACTTGACCATGATGACAGCAGGTTTAGGCGCCTTGCTTGGCGCGTTGTAGAACGAGCGGCCAATGGCTCTCGAATTCGCCCACCAGATCGTTGAACGCCGTACGCTCGATGTCGCGGCGCGCGCGATCGGCCGCCTCACGGGATTCCCAAGCGTTGGTGCGGAGGTCGCGCTTGGCGTTGGCCTCGAAGGCGGCATAGATAAAGCCGGTGCGCGTGTCGATGAGCAGGGCCGAGGCGGTCGCGCGCACGAAGACACGGCGGGTGGGTGAGAGCCCCAGGGTGATGACGTTGAGGGCGATCGATGCGTCGTGGTTGTAGAACGACGTGTCCAGGGTGTACAACAAGAGCATGTCGGCCTTGAGTCGGGCGGCGGCTTCTCGCAGTTCGCGATCCGACTCGAGCGTCTGCGGCAGGAGTAGCCGGCTCAGGTTGATGAAGCCACCCACCCCAGGCAGCCGGGCCAACCGCTGGAAGTCGGCCTCTTCCTCGAACTCGCTGACTGTGACGACCGCGTAGCGGCCTTGACCGAAAACGCCGCCTTCCCGCTCGGTAAAGTAGCTCCGGTAGCGCGGCGCCTGGACCCGCACGGCTACGATGCTGGCTGGGAAGACCGCGGCTGGAGCAGCGGCGAAGCTCTCGCGCAGGCTTGCTCCGGCGCTGGCGATGGCTGAGAAGTCGGCTCGACCGCTCGGGGGGATGTAGGTGGTTCTGCAGCCGCACAGGACAACGCAGCCGCTCAGCAGCAACGCGGTCAACCAACCTCGCGCCGATGAGACGTCGCGCGGGACTCGAGCCTGCCGGTAGGGCGCGCAGTCCCCTGCGCGCCGCCAACCGCTGTGGACAAAGGAAGCCGCGGCGCGCAGTGGACTGCGCGCCCTACCGCCCCCCTCCTGTAATTCATCACCGTGGCTCCTGGATCGGCCGCGCGGGATGGGCGGGATCGGCGTGTGAGCGCGAGGGGGTGGCGACGGGTTCATAACCGGGTGGGGTGTTCGAGCCGGACGGCTTGGTAGGCGATGAACTCGACGTCGTGACGGTCCGTCACGCCGTCGCCGTTGAGATCGCGCAGCCGGTCGGAACTGGAACGGTGTCCCTGCTCGAGTTCGAGGGCGAGGGCGTAAGCGTCGAGGACATCGACGCGGCCGTCGCGGTTGATGTCCTCGGCCGCAGCGCTTGTCCGGTGGGTGTTGGGGGCGCGGTCCCGCTGTGCCCAGCGCGGGACCAGCCAAACGCCCAGGATGACTGCGGCGGCCACGGCCACGGCAGCCCACGGCATGAACGCGGGCCGGAGTTGTTGGCGAACCGCCTTGGCAAAGGCGAGCAAGGCCAAGCCGAGGTTCTTCCTCGCAGGGACAGCTTGTGCGGGGAACGGATGTGCTAGACGCTCCCTAGCGTGGCGCAGGACGGTCTCGTCCACGTGGCGCGGAACCGGCACGGTGGGTGGCCGGAGTTGGCGCAGGGCGGCGACGAGGCGGGGGGGAGGCAGAAGGTCGTTGTCGCGCGGTGGTGGTGGGGAAGGATCCATGAGGCAGCCTTGCGGAGTTGGGCGAGGAGGTATGGGATCTAGGGTTTGCTGGTCGTAATCTGCGCAGAAAGTCCTTCAGAGCTCCAAATCCTAAATCCTAAATCCTAAATCCTAAATCCTAAATCCTAAACCTCCTTGGCTCGGTTGTAGCGTCCGAGCTTTGGCTTCCGGATGGGACCTCGAGCGAGACTCCAGCCTGCGGGTAGGGCGCGCAGTCCTCTGCGTGCCGCCAACCGCTGCGGACATTGGAGGCCGCGGCGCGCAGAGGACTGCGCGCCCTACCACTGAGGTCAGGTCCAGGGCGGCAACTGCTGCGGATAGCCAGAGGGTTGGCGCGGAGCCGACCAACCGCGGTTCGGTCTATGGTGTTGACGTGCACTACTGCTTAAGTGTGGCGCCGGCCCGAAAGGTTCATTCAGTGAAGAGAGCATGGATACGCGGATCGCGGCGCAGGGTGGCGAGGGCGTTGTGGATGCGCGACTTGACGGTGCCAACAGGCACGTCCAGCACGTGGGCAATCTCCGCGAGAGTGAATCCCTCGACGAACCGCAACCACAGGGTCTCGCTTTGTTCTTCTGGGAGTCCGGCCAGGGCGAGTTCAAGTGGTTCGGTTGCGCCTACGTCAGGCGCGCTGACCGGGGTATGGTTCAGTGCAGCTTGCTCGGCGGCGCTGGACTGGTAGCGGGCGGTCTTGCGGCGTGCCGCAATGGCCAGGTTCCGAACGGCCGGGTACAGGAAGGTCTTGAGGCTGGCGGTCAGTTTGAACCCAGGGAACTTGCGGAGCAGGTAAAGGAAGGTCTCCTGGAGGACGTCCAGCGCCAGATCAGGATCGCCGGTGACACGCACGGCTTGGCCCACGACCCAATCGCGGTAGCGGTGGTAGAGGACGGCGAAGGCCGCCGCGCTGCCGTCGTTGACGGCCGCGATCAGGTCCTGATCTGTCTGCGTCTCGATTTCGAGTTCGGGGTCCACCGGCTTCGGCGGCTCGGCAGCCTCGCCCTACCCTGCCATCGGAGGCTCGGCAGGAGCCTCGCCCTACCTTGCCGACAGCGGCTCGCGCCCTACCTTGCCTGCAAGCGGCCGACGATCCCCAATCTCAGCCATGCACCTGCCGCCTGAGCTGCTAACGTCGCGCCCTACCTTGCCTGCAAGCGGCCGGCTATCCCGGGGGCTGATCATTCAGTGCGCGAGCGGGCTGAAAGGTTCACGCCAAGGGCCGAGCGAGGTCACCGGGCGGAGGCGCGCGACCCGGGCTCGCCCTGCGGTGAACCTCGCCAGGCCGGGGAGGGGCGTCGTCAGGGGCGTCGTCAGGGTTTGCGCTTGATCCAGGCGACATACCCACCGCCCGACGGCAGCTCGAGCTCGAGGCTGTCCGCGGCCGTCAATTCGCGGCCGACCTCGACCGCCACACCGCTCGGGCGCGGCTCTGCGTCTCGATAGAGCGTGGCCAGGTACGGGCCGGATCCGAGGAAGTCGAGACGGGTGACCCACGGTTTAGTCTTGTCGGACCCGTTGATGACGCCCACGTACCACTCCTCGCCGGCCCGGCGGGCGAAGCCGACGCACTGCCCGATGGTCGAGCCGGTCAGGACGCGGGTTTCGTCCCAGACCAGGGGCAGGGCTTGGACCAGGCCCAGGAACACACTGGCGCGATAATCTTCGGGATGATCCGGCCAGCATAGGAACGAGGTGGTGGCGATGATGGCGGTGGCCATTTGGAAGACAGCGCTGGTGTTCTTGAGGTACTTGGTCCGAACGTAGGTGGGCAAGAAATCCGAATGCCCAACCGCCATGCGGGTAAAGGGTAGGGCGGCGTAGTGTGGCAGCGGCAGCTTGTCCCAGAGCAAGTATTCCTGTTCGCGGATGCCCTCGCGCGTGACCTCGTTCGGCCAGGTGCGGACTTCCCCGGTGGGTTTATTGGCGCCATGAAAGTTGATGGTCAACCGATGCTCGGCGGCTAAGCGCAGGAGGTGTTCGTAGGCCTCGATGATGTCTTTACGTTCCGAGTCGAAGAAATCGATCTTCACGCCTTGCACGCCGGCGTCGCGACAGCGTCCGAACAGCTCGCGGCGCGCCTCGGGCCGGGTGAGGCCGGGTCCATCGTCGCGGCCTTCGGGGAACGAGTGCCAGACCACGATGCCCACGCGGCGTTCGGCGGCGTAGGCGCACAACTCCTTGAGGCGGGCCCACACATCGCCGCCGTTGGCCAGCCAACCCCAACGCTCGGTGCGCCAGCCGGCATCGACCAGGAGATACTCGCAGTCGAGGGCGGCGCATTGATCCACAAACCACTTCTGCAGGTGCCACTGGGCGCCGTCGTTGCCAAAGACGCACCAGGTGATCAGGGCGCGGCCCGGGCGAATCCAGTCGGTGTTCATGCCGGCAGGAAAGAGCTTCGGGTCGGGGGGCTCGCACAGATTGGGCACCAGGTCCGAGTTCACCAAAGCATTCAAGTCATCCACGGCGAGGGTCACCCGCCAAGGTGAGACGATCTCACCGGCGATGGTGAATCCTTGGGGATCGTCTTCGAACGCGGCCTCGAGCCGCAGGGTGCCGGTAGGGCGCAAGGTCATGCCGCTGTAGCCAAAAAGGTTCGCCTCGGTGATCAGCAGGAATCCCGCGCCCGGGAGTTCGACAGTCACCGGCGGACCGAGAAAGACGGGGCGAGTGCCGCGGTCGGTGGTCACGCGCACTGGGATGTCGGCTGGGGCGCGCCGTTCGTAAACGCCTTCGTAGTTGCGGGTATCGGTCTGATACCATGCCTGGGCGCCGTCGGGGAGCGTCCAGCTCGAGGCCTCGCGGGTGACTGGGCGCGACCCCGTGCCGGGGACACGGTAACGATAGGCGAAGCCGTCGTCGAAGAGCCGCGCCTCGAGCACCCAGTCGGTGCCGCTAGCGTGGTGGCGGACGGGCAGGTGGACCGCCTGGCAATGGTTGGTGGCCATGCGCTTGCCGCCGCGCCAGGGGTAGGACTCGAGGACCAGCCGCAGGCTGGGTTCGCCCAGCCGGACGCCGGCGCCGAGGTCGACATCTCCGACCGTGATGCCCAAGGGCGACGGCTCGATGAGCTTGGCGCCGCGGCGTTGGAGGGACCAGTGGAGTCGGCCGTTGGCATCGGTCTCGAGTTGCGCGGTGACGATCTGAGCGGGGCTGGCCAGGCGCACCGGTTGGGCGTGAGCTCGGGAGGGGCAGGCGGCGAGGGCGCCGACGAGCAGGCCCAGGGCTGGCCAGGCGGAGAGGATGGGGCGGAGGTGGGGGCGAGTGCGGTTCATGGTTGGTATTGAGAGCGGCCCTCCGATTACCGCCGGGCAGGCTTGGTGTCGAGTCGATTTCGCCAGGCTCCGGCTTGCCGGATGCCGGTTGGGGCGCATGGTTTTTTGACGGTTGACCGCGTAGAGGCTGTGTTACTAGCCTGAGGCGCATGGGTATTGAGGCGATCCCGACCCCCAATCCGTGGATGATCGTGCCGTTTGGCGTGCTCTTGGCCGCCATTGCACTAGCGCCGTGGTTCTTTTTGGACTGGTGGTTGCGGCACTATCCGAAGGTGGCGTATGCGTTGGGGGCGATCACGTTGGTTTACTATTTGGTGGGGTTGCAGGCTTACACGCGGGTGGGCCATGTGGCGCACGAGTACGTGAGTTTCATCGCCTTGATCGGGTCGCTGTATGTGGTTTCGGGCGGGATCCACATCATGGTGAAGGGGGAAGCGACGCCGTGGGCGAACGTGGTGTTTTTGCTGATTGGGGCGGTGATTGCGAATCTGTTCGGGACGACGGGGGCTTCGATGCTGCTGATTCGGCCCTGGTTACGGATGAACAAGTACCGCATCACGGCGCATCATGTAGTGTTCTTCATTCTGATCGTGTCGAACGTTGGGGGCTGTTTGACGCCGATCGGCGATCCGCCGCTGTTTCTGGGTTATTTGAAAGGGATTCCGTTCTGGTGGGCGGCGGAGCATTGTTGGCCGATGTGGGGCGTGGGGGTGGGGGTGTTGTTGGCGATGTTTTACTTGGTGGACCATCGCAACTACCTGCGGGCTCCGAAAGACGTGCGCGAGAGGTTGGCGGAGCCGGCGGACGAATGGCGGTTCGAGGGGTTGGGGAACTTGTTCTTTTTGGCGGTGATCTTGGGGGCGGTGTTCATCGAGCACCCACCTTTCCTGCGCGAGGTGATCATGGTGGGCGCGGCTATCGGGTCCTACTACCTGACGCGGCGGGAAGTGCACGAGGCAAACCACTTCAACTTTCATCCGATCCAGGAAGTGGCGATCCTGTTCTTAGGGATTTTTGCCACGATGATGCCGGCGTTGGATTGGCTCCAACGCAACGCGGCGCAGTTGGGCAATCCGACGGTGGGCTTCTTCTTTTGGGCGTCGGGATCGCTGTCGAGCGTGCTCGACAATGCGCCGACTTATCTCAGCTTCCTGAGCGCGATCTTTGGGTCGTTCGTCAACCCCGAGGTGGTGCAGCAGGTCCAGCACCTGGTGAGCACTCACGGGGCCGATTTGGCGGCGGTCACGGGGCCGCACGCGGAGCAAGTGCGGCAGACGTTTTTGGCGCTCGAGAAGTATCACGCGGCCAAGGTGGCGGCCGGCACGGTCGGCGTCGAGCAGATCGAGGTGGCTTTCCTGCTGGGCAACGTCGCCTACAACAACTACGTGGTGGCGATTAGCGTGGGCGCGGTCTTTTTCGGTGCATGCACCTACATCGGCAATGGCCCCAACTTCATGGTCAAGGCCATCGCCGAACAGAAGAAGGTGCATGTGCCGAGCTTCCTCGGCTTTGTCTTCCGGTTTACGCTGCCGTTTATGCTGCCGCTGCTGACGCTGGTCTGGCTGCTGTTCTTCCGCGGGTGACCTGATCAATACTCGCGGGTCTTGGTCACACCCGGGGTGGGGACGGGGTAGCGGCCATCGGGACCGGCCTGCAGGGGGGCGGGAGAATTGGCGCCGAGTTGGTCAAGGCCTGGGGCCATCTCATGCTCGCAGTTGAGCATGTCTTCGTAGGAGATTTCCTGGCCGGTGTGTGCCGCCATGCGACCCATCGAGGTGACCAAGCTGGCCTCGACGCCGCGTTGGACCTCGTTGTAGGGCTTGTCGTTGCGGATGGCGTGCATGAGGTCGTTCCACTCGTTCTGGTAAGGGTTTTCTTCCCCGGGCGGCACTTGGGATTGCCAGAGCATGTCGGAGCGCCGGATGGTGTGGCCCTTATAGATGCTCGAGGGCATGCCGCAATCGCCGTTGCGCGAGGCGATGGCCATGCCTTTGGAGCCGTGCAAGTAGCTCGAGTACATGTCTTGGCAGCCGGTCATGCAGCGGCCGTCGAAGTCGAACTTGGTGCCGTCCGCATAGGTGTATTCGACCGCGTAGACGTCGAGGTTCTGGTCCACGTAGGTGACGCCTTCCGGGCTCTGGCGGTAATGTCGGGCGCCCAGGGCTTGGGCCTTGACGGGCCAGGCGTTCTTCAGCCAGCCGAGGTGGTCGATGATATGGATGTAAAAGTCGCTGTAGTTGCCGCCGCTGGCCCAGATGAAGCTGTGGAAGCGCTGGATCTGATAGAGCAGTTCGTTGGCGCCGGCTGGTTTGGGCAACGAGGAAAAATACCCGATCGGCCCGTGCATCCGGTAGCCGCGCTGGAGGATGATGTCGCCGATGGCGCCGTCGTGGACGCGCTTGGCGAGGTCTTCGAGCGCGCGGCTGTGGCGGGACATGAGGCCGACGCCCACTTTGAGGTTCTTCTTCTGGGCGGCTTCGCCGAGGGCGAACATGCGTTTGGAGGTGGGGCCGTCGACGGTGACGGGTTTTTCCATGAACACGTTAAGGTTCTTGGCGATGGCGTAGGTGAAGTGCACCCAGCGGAAGGCCGGTGGGCTAGCGAAGATCGCCACGTCGCCAGGCCGCAGGCAATCCATGGCCTTCTTGTACGCGTCGAAGCCCACGAACCGGCGGTCGGCCGGCAGGTCCACCTGGTCGGGAAGCTGCTTGCGCAAGTTCGCGTAGCTGTTGTTGACCCGATCCTCGAACACGTCCGCCAGCGCCACAAGTTTCGTGGGACCGAACTTCGTGCGGAGGGCATCGGCGGCGGCCCCGGTGCCGCGGCCGCCGCAGCCGACGAGGGCGATTTGGATGGTCTCACTGGCGGCGGCGTGGACGTGCGGCAAGGCCACGCCGGCCAAGGCGGACGCGGCGGCGAGGCGGCCGGTGTCTTTGAGAAAGTCGCGACGTGACGTCAAGCTGGCGGTATTGGAAGATTCGTTCATGGCGGGGATCCTCGATAGCTGGATAAGCGGTGTCAACAACGGAGATAGGCCCAGCACGGGCCCCCGCGGAATCTCCCCGGCTGCCTTGCGGGGCGGGGGGGTGAGCGTTTTTCTGGACAGACCGGGCTAAGACCTGCGAAAAGCCCCCTTTCCTTTCCCACGGGCGGCCAGGCGCGGGGGCGAGGGTTAACGTGTGAAATCACTGTTGTCAGTTGTCAGCGCGTTTCAGAGGAGTCGGACGAACCGGCAGAACTTGCTGTTGCTGCTGAAGTTCCTCGCGGTGCTGCTCGGCATGGTCTGTATCTACAGCCTGCTGTTCCACGCGCTCATGGAACGGGAAGGGCAGCGGCACAGTTGGGTGACGGGGTTTTACTGGACCCTGACCGTGATGAGCACGCTGGGCTTTGGCGACATCACTTTTAATACGGATTTGGGCCGAGTTTTCTCGATGTGGGTGTTGCTGAGCGGCATGGTGTTCATGCTGGTGCTGCTGCCGTTCACCTTTATCGAGTTCTTCTACGCCCCCTGGATGCGGGCCCAGGCCGCCGCCCAAGCTCCGCGGGAACTGCCCCCGGACACGCAGGGCCACGTCCTCCTCACCCAGCACGGCCCGATCACCAGCCTGCTGATTCCGATCCTCGAGCAGTACCGCTACCGGTATGCGGTGCTGGTGGCCACGGTGCCCGAGGCGCTCGACCTGCATGACAAGGGCCTGCAGGTGGTCGTGGGGGAGTTGGACGACCCGGACACCTACCGGCGCGCTCGGGTCGAGCAAGCTGCCCTGGTCGTCACCACCCGGTCGGACCACGCCAACACGAACGTGACGTTCACCGTGCGCGACCTAGCCGAGCGCGTCCCCATCGTGGCCTCGGCCCTTTCAGATGCGGCGCGCGGCGTGCTCGAGTTGGCAGGGGCGACGCACGTGCTCCGATTGGAAGTCATGATGGGCCAGACCTTGGCGCGGCGCGTGATTGGGACCGATGCGGTTGCGCATGGGGTGGGGGAGATTGACGGGTTGATCATTGCGGAGGCGAACGCGGCGGGCACGCCGTTGGTGGGCAAGATGCTCCGCGAATCCGGCCTGCGGCAACAGACCGGTGTGAACGTCATCGGGCTCTGGGAACAGGGCCGGTTCGTTCAGGTGACCCCCGATACCCCCATCCGGCATAACACCGCCTTTGTCTTGGCCGGCACGCGCGCCCAGTTCGATCGGTACAACGAGTTGATGTGTATCTACCATCTCAGCGACCGCCATGTGCTGGTCATTGGCGGGGGCGGTGTGGGTCGCGCCGCCGGTCAGGCCCTGGCCGAACGCGGGCTCAACTACCGCATCATCGAGAAAGAAGCCAGCCAAGTGCACGATCCCGCCCGCACGGTGGTAGGGGATGCGGCGGAAACGGACGTGCTCGAGCGGGCGGGGTTGCGCGAGGCGGCGTCGGTGCTAGTGACCACGCATGACGACGACACCAACATCTACCTGACGATTCTCTGCCGGCGCCTGCAACCGGATGTGCAAATCATCAGCCGCTGCAGCCTCGACCGCAACGTCGCCACCCTGCAACGCGCCGGGGCCGACCTGGTGCTCTCGTATGCTTCGATGGGCGCCAACGCCATCTTCAACCTCCTGCGCCGGCGCGACACGGTGCTCCTGGCCGAGGGCGTCAACGTCTTCTCGGTGTCGGTGCCCACCAGTCTGGCAGGCAAGAGCGTCGAGGACTCGGCCGTGCGCACCCGCACCGGATGCACTATTGTGGCCCTCCAGGCCTCCGGTCGCCGCGTGGTCAACCCCACCGCCGAGGAAATCCTGCATGATGGGGGGGAGATTGTCCTGGTGGGCACGCTCGAGGCCGAAGAACGGTTCCTCGAGACCTTCGCGGCGGTGAGCGGGCGTGGCGGTCGGGAGGCTTGAGGCGGCGGTCACGCCGGTGGGCGAGCCGGGGCGCGCGCGGTCGTGCAGGCCTAAGGGCGAAACCGTTTTCGGCTGGTCGCGGTCTCAAGGAGAGATAGGAAAGCGCTGGCGGCACGATTCGCTCGATGAGCGGCTCAAGGCCGCCTTAACGTAGTGACCTTATGATGAAGACAACCTGTATTCACGCCGTCTCGGTCGGTGTTCTTGTGGCTTCCGCCACCGCCGCGGATTGGCCGCAGTACCTTGGCCCCAACCGGAACAGCACCTCGCCGGAGAAAGGCATCCTGCGCTCCTGGCCAGACGGCGGCCCGCAAGTTCTCTGGAAGGTTTCGGTCGGCCGGGGTTTCGGCGGCCCGGTCGTCAAGGACGGCAAGGTCTATCTCTTAGACCGAGACGATGCGGTCGGCGAGAGCCTGCGGTGTCTGGATCTTGTCAGCGGCAAGGAACTGTGGGTATTTCGCTACGATGCCCCCGGCACCGTGATGTTTCCTGGCTCTCGCAGTGTCCCGACCGTGGACGGCCAACACGTGTATTCGTGCGGCCACAACGGCGACCTCTACTGCATCGATCTCGACACGCATCGACCCGTCTGGCACGCGAACGTCTGGACCGATTTCGGCGGCAAACCCGGAGGGGCCACGGAGGGCGGATTCCAACGCGGAGCGCGCGAGCCCGGAGGCTTTCCCATCTGGGCGATCACGCAGAACCCGCTGATCTATGGAGATTTGCTTCTGGTCGCGTCGCAAGCGCCGGAGGCCGGTGTGGTCGCCTACGACAAACTCACCGGCAAGGTCAAATGGAAGACGCCCTCGCTCGGCTATGTGGGTTACGTCAGCCCGGCGATCGTGCGGGTGGACGGCCAAGACCAGGTGGTCATGGTGACGCCGTCCACGAATCCGTTCCGGCGGTCGAGCCCGGATGAGAACGTCCTGGGCAAGGTCGTCGGCCACGAACCCGCCTCCGGCAAGCTCCTCTGGGAGTACGACCGCTGGAATTGTCATATCTCCGTGGCGAGCGCCGTCGATGCGGGTGAGAACCGGATCCTCGTTGTTGGCGGGTACGAACTGGGCGCCACCATGATCAAGGTCGAGAAGAAGGCAGACGGCCAATACGGCGCGACCGAGCTTTTCACCACGGAAGAGTTCGGCGATCAAACCAAACCGCCCCTACTGCACAAGGGCCATTTTTATGCGCAGTACGGCACGAACAACCGTCGCGATGGCCTGGTATGCATGAGCCTGGACGGCAAGATCATGTGGAAAACCAGGCGCTCGCCGGACTTCAACAAAGGCAGCATGATTCTGGTCGATGGCCTCATTTTGGCCACCGACGGTGGCAAGTCCTTGTATCTGGTGGACCCGAACCCGACCGAGTTCAAGTTGGTGGCTTCCGCGGCGCTGCTTTCAGAATCGAGCGCAGACGGCGGGGGCATCGCCGCGCGCGTGGGTGGTTCGACGCAGAACTGGGCGCCGCTGGCGCTTTCCGACGGCAAGCTCCTGCTGCGCGACCAGAGCGAGCTCAAGTGCGTCAAGGTGGCTAAATGACCCCGATGCGACGGGCGCTGGCTCGCTGTTGGCCGCCAACGCCAACGGCTTTCTGGAGATGGCTGGTGGCGGCTGCTGTGGGGTTCGTTGGATTGGCGTCCGATCCGTCGGTCTGGGCGCAGGGCGGTTCTGTCGCGGCGACGGGCGCGCGCGCGGCGAACGGCCTGGCCTCCCCTGGCCAGCCCTCGCCGGGTTGGCCCAGCTTTCGCGGGGCCGGAGGCATTGGGCACGCCAGCTCTGCCACCCCACCCCGATCCTGGAGTGCGAAGGACGGGAAGAACGTCCTGTGGAAGACGCGCATTGCCAAGCACGGCATGAGCTCCCCGGCGATCGCGGGAAACCGAGTGTTCTTGACCGCGGCCGACGACCTCACACGCCAGGTGCTCTGCTACGATGCGGACACGGGCCAACTGCTGTGGCATCACGATGTAGACGGTGTGGCCGGCGCCCCGGACTACGGTTTGCCCGAGGTCCTGGAAGAAACCGGCTATGCGGCACCGACGGTGGTGACCGATGGCCTGCGTGTCGCCGCCGTCTTTGCCACCGGGGAGCTCGTGGGCGTGACGGTCGAGGGTGAGCGGTTATGGGCCCAGCATCTCGGCCTGCCGAAGAACCACTATGGCCACACGTCCTCGCTGATGCGTTACGAGAACCTGGTGCTGGTGCAATACGATCAGAAGGAGAACTCGAGGCTGCTGGCGATAGAGCTCGCCTCTGGGAAGCCTGCTTGGCAGGTCCAGCGCGGGGCGATCTCCTGGTCCTCTCCCATCCTCGTCGACAACAACGGAAGGTGGGAGGCGATCCTGACCAACAGCAAAGCGGTCGACAGCTACGATCCGAGGACCGGCGAGCATCTCTGGCAGGTCCGATGTCTCGACGGGGAGGTGGCGCCTTCGGCCGCTTACGCCGATGGCGTCGTGTTCGTGGCCTGCGAGGGAGCTACGGCCACCGCCATCGACATCCGCCAGCACGACGCGCAACCGCGAGTCCTCTGGCAATGGGACGAGTCCCTTCCCGATGCGGCCAGCTTGGTGGCCAACGCCGAGTATCTGATTGTCCCCACCGGGTTCGGGGTGGTGACGTGCCTGGCGGCGAAGACAGGCCAGGTCTATTGGGAGCACCAGTTTGACAAGGGTTTCAGCAGTTCACCCATTCTCGTGAACGACTGCGTTTACCTGCTCGATCTGGCCGGCACCATGCAGATGTTCAAGTTGGACAAGGAGTTCGAGCTGGTGGGCACAGCCGACATCGGAGAAGACGCCTATGCGACGCCAGCGTTCGTCGGTGGCCGCATCTACATTCGGGGGCTGACGCACCTCTTCTGCATCGCGGAGAGCGAGTAAGCCTGGCCGGGGTCGGTTAGCCAGTCACCGCGCTCCGCTCGCCTAGGGCTCGGGTTAATTCCGAGCCGACACCCCGCTTGACAGGCCAAGCTGGTTATGCGATAGATGACCGTGTTCACCCGGCACTGGCCAGCGCTCGCAATCCCGCGCCCTGATGCCCCAGCAAGGAGGGAGCTGAACCAGGCCGTCCAAGCCCTCGCCTAGCGGTTCCCGCGCTACGATGAAACTGCCCACCTGCAAATACCGTCCTCTCGACCAGCCAGCCACCCCAGCCGGCCGAAGCTGCCCCCGGCTTCCGCGGAGGTTGTATGAAGACACTCTACCGGCCGCGTCTCCAGACACCGACTCGGAGCTAGCCCCTTGCGGACAGCGCAGAGCGACCGGGGCGCGCGCGCGGACATTCGGGCACACACACCGATGGCCTCTGAGCGATGCGGCTAAGCTTTGCGTCATGATGCTTGTGGGTACACGTTGCTGCAGAGCCAGGGCGCCTACGCGCTCAAGAGCGATACTACCTATTACGTGAGCGGGCCAGTCAACCTGGGCGGCAGTGGCCTCAAGGTGACCTTCGAGGGCGGCACGGTGGTCAAGTACAGCGACGCGGGTAACGCGGCCATCTACATCCTCAGCGGCA
>VHCO01000042.1 GCA_016871715.1 Verrucomicrobiota bacterium | reverse complement strand
GGGGCGTCGGGTTTCAAGGTTCAGACCAAGGCCTGCGTCCCATCCAACGTTGGGCGGATGCACAGGTACTTGCACCACGACGGAGACACCACCCTTCCGGGAACTTGCCCATCCCCCGTCGTTCCCGTCATAGTCTCCCTAATGTGAGCGATGTGACGCGACTCCCGGATGCGGTCGAGCGTGGGGAAGAGCAACTCCTCTCCGAAGCCCTCGCCATCGAGGATGGCGCGGAGCACGCAGCGTTTCTCCAACGCGTCGCCGGGAAGAACGCCGCCCGGGGGAAGGCGAAGGACGACGTGCTGCCACAACAGGCTGGGCAGACCATCGGCGTCAGGGCAGTTCGTCGAGATCGGCCAGGCAAGCTATGAACGAGTCCTCAAACTCCTGGAGTGAGCAGGAATCCGGCTCGCTCGACTCCGACGTGCGTCTTCCGTTGCCGGACTGGAGCGGCCAGATGCCGCGTTCTTCGCGGGTGCCGACCGACGAGTGGCGGCGTTACTGCCGGGCCAATCTCGGGAAGCTGCGATCCCGACCCGGCTACGCGGAACGGCGGCTTCGAAACGGTATTGCCGAGGAGTTTTCGTTCCGTTCGTCAAAGGGGGCAGTCCCGAATGGCGCTTAAATCGGTCCTTGTGCTTGCCGCCGCGGGCAGCGCACGTGCCCAAGAGACCCAACACCCGGTCCATTTCTTGGTGATGCCGAGACCCAGCTTTCCATACCCAACCCTCAGAAGCCAGTCATGCGTGGTGCCTTTGAGCCGGCCGGAGCACATCGAGCATGCCCGGCAGTTGATCGCCCTGGATGCCGTTAACCGGCATGGAAGCTCGGACCCGCTGCCCCCAAACAGTGGCACAATTGTGGTAGCCCAGGTCGCTGCGGGTTCGGACGGCGTCAACCGGAACTACTCGGTTCCGGGCTTTCCTGCGTGGTCCTGGCACCTGGCCGGGCGTCTCGGCTTCGGAGACTACATCGCATGGGAGATCGCCGCCGTGCCCACGGACATTGAAGCCTTCATCGACTACTACGTCGAGGAGGGTGCTCGATTCATACACTCCACGATCGGCCGTGAGTTGGGGCCGGTCCCAGCCGCTACTTGGCCGCGTGGGATTTCTTCGCCTCCGCGATGACGGCATGAAAAGCGGGCTTGGGCTGGCTGTTAACATCGAACAACAGCGGCCTGCCGTTCCGGCGCCACGAGTTGGCGTCATTGGGTCCCCAGAAGGTGACGACCTCCACCGAGGCTTTGTGTTTCACGAAGGCGCGGAAGATTCCTTCGTAGGCTTCAGTCAAACGCCGGTCGGCTTCGTCCACGAGCCCGCCCTGGGTGGCGGCGGCGTTGTTGGCAATGTCCGCCCCGGTAGCGCGCTGACCGCTCTGGGCGCTGTTGATGTCCAGTTCGGTGACGTGAATGGGCAAGCCCAAGGTCGCCATCTCGGCCAGGGCCTCGTTCACGACGTCCCAGGCCTTGATCCTGCCCTTGTAGCGACCGACAACGGTGTGAATGTGATCGCGCATCCGCTGGAGCAATTCATCACGGGACGCGCGCGGGCCACTGTCAGTGAACCGAGCGAAGCCCCCGCCAAAACCCGGCCCGAACCCACCGCCGCGAGAGGCATTCGTGCCAGCGTCGCCCGGGGTGGCGGCGGGAGCCGATGACGCCGCATCCGTACCTCCGGGCGGCGGACTAGTGCCCCGGAAGACCCAGAACGGTGTCTGCGAGTGCCAGACGAGCGTGTGTCCCACGAGACGATTTGGCTAGCCGCCTGAGGTCCGAGTCCACGCCGTCATCGGAGGGGCGATGAAGTCAGCGGCGATGAAGTAGGAGTGCCGCCGGATTGACACCACTCGTGCTGATGGCAATCCGTTGGCATGACGCGCACGCAATTCCAGTTGCCGGGCGATGTCTACGACCGTGCCCGCAAGGTTTGCGTGAGCCGGGAGATTTAGTTGGCTGAGTTGTGTTGACAGGGTGCACGGCGCGCCGGGCGGCCAAGGGGCAGCTAACCACCGAAGGCTCTGTTGATGTCTTCGGCGTCGCCCAAAATCACCGAGTAATCGTAGTTGCCCGGACCGCACCATGCGTGCAGGTGTTCGATGATGTGGCGGGCCTGCTGTTCCGTTTCCCGCGGCCCTCGCCGGTAGAAAGGTTTCCCGCCGTAGCCAAAAGTAAACTCCCGCGGGCATCGGACCGCTTTCAATCCCCCAAAGACCCGGGCTGCTTGGCGGTACTCTGGGTGCGGCGCGAAGCCCAAGCTCCTGGCGTACTGGACGGCCTGTTCCACCACCTTGCGGGCGCACACTGGTTCGGTGGTCTCCATCGGAAAAGACGCCAGGTAATGGTCGCGGATCCGCCGCTGGTAGTCGGGAGTGGTTGTCGCCTCATAGATCGCCAGCTTGACGCCCAGACAGAAGACATCGAGCAAGAAAACGCCCGCTTCGGTCCGGCGTCCGCCCGACTTGAACCGGGCGACGATCACCCAGCCAATGCCCTGGGTGAAGAGGTGCGTGGGCCACAACGCTTCGTGGGTCGCTGAGTTCACTCGACCGGGAAGAGGTTCAGACATCAGTGGCACTTTATCGGATCCGCCCCCGCAACGGCAACCCTCTGACTACCCCTCACCGGCTCCGAAGGACGCCCAGCGGGAGCGGCCTGCGGGCTGCGCCTGCCGACGCACTCTTTTGTCAGACGGCCCCTCCGCCACGCGTAGCCCCCTTCATGAACGCGACACGCACGGTGAAGCCCGAGATGGCCGTGCCCATGCAGCGGCTCGCGGCAGCTTTGCGAGCGGCGCGGCGTAAAGGCGTGAGCCTGAGCCTGAGCCTCGTCCATCAGAGCCCGAGCACCCCCGTGCCGACCCCAGCGCTCGCGCCCGGTGTGCGAGCGCTGGCCTGGAGGGATTTCGTTGCCGAACTCTGACCGGCTGCCCATACGGTACGGATCGGTGAACGAAGGCACGGGTTTCTTGATTGGCATTTGCTTATTCGAGCGTGGCTGGAGTGTGCCCGGACAGGAGTGGCTATTCCAAGCGAAACGGGGCAGAATTCTGCCCTACCAGGGGCCAGGTCGGCCTTAGGAATTGAAGGGTGGCCGCCCCACAGCTCCCGAAAGGCGGTCGTGGTCTCCAAGAAGGGCGGTCAGGAGCCACTGCGGCTGGAAACGGCGGTCGCGCCAGGCTCGGCCTCGAGGGCCGTGTGGCCCACGCGGCGAGTGAGCCGCTCGAGCTCCGCGATCGGGATGAGACCCGCCTGGACTTTCTGCCAACCCTGCTCCCGCAACGGCTTCCAGCCTTGGCTCCGGGCCAGGGCGCGTAACTGGACGGTCTTCACTTCCGGCCCAAGCAGGTCGGCCAGCGCATCGCTCATGAGGAAGAACTCGTAGAGGGCGACACGGCCGCGATAGCCTCTACCGTCGCACTCGACACAGCCGGCCCCTTTGGCGGCGCGCACTTCGGCGGGGGCAAGGTGGAGGGCAGCGGCCATCTCGCGCCGGATCGAGTCAGGCAGGTCCGGGTCGGGCCGGGCGCAATGGCGGCAGATACGCTGCGCCAAGCGTTGGGCCACACTGCAAACCAGGGACGCGCCCAGGAGGAACGGCTCGACGCCCATGTCCAGCAAGCGGGTGATGGCGCTGATGCTGTCGTTGGTGTGGACGGTCGAGAAGACCAAGTGGCCGGTTTGGGCGGCGCGCACGGCAATCTCGGCCGTCTCCGCGTCGCGAATCTCCCCGATGAGGACCACGTCCGGGTCATGGCGCAAGATCGCCCGCAGGCCCGCGGCAAAGCTCAACCCGATCTCGTCGCGCGTTTGGATCTGGACCGCGCCATCGAGTTGGTATTCCACCGGGTCCTCGATGGTGATGATCTTGCGGCCTTCGTCGTTGGCCTGGGCGAGAGCGGCATAGAGCGTGGTGGTCTTGCCGCTGCCGGTCGGACCCGTGATGAGCACCAAGCCTTGCGGCAGGCGGGTGAGTTCCTGGACCAACTGTTCCTGGGCTGGTTCCAAACCCAGATCGCGCAGGCCCAGAGCCAGGCTGCGCCGCCCCAAGATGCGCAGACAGACCGCCTCGCCGTGTTTGGTGGGGATGGTCGACACGCGCAGGTCGTACTCGTCGGTTTCGGTGCGCGTGGTGATCCGGCCGTCGTGGGGCATGCGTTTCTCGGCGATGTTGAGCCCGGCCATGATCTTGAGCCGCGAAACCAACGACGCGTAGACCTGCCGCAGGCCCTCGGGCGTGGGAACAGTCTGCAGGACGCCATCGATGCGGTAGCGGAGTTTGACCGCGGCGTAGTAGGGCTCGATGTGGATGTCGGTGGCCTGCAGCCGCAGGGCATCGGAGAGCAATTGGTCCACGTACCGGACGATGCCGGCGGTGACCGCGGCTTCGCCTTCACCCGCCGGCACGCTGAAGACCGTCTCGGCCGACGCATCCGCCGCGCTGCGGTCGTCGTGCAGACTGAAGATGGTCTCGGCCCCCAAACCGAAGTGCTGCTTGATCACCGCGCGGAAGCAGCTTGGGGAGGTGAGCACCGACCGAAACTTCCGGCCCAGGAGCAATCGCAAGTTGCCCAGCTCCGCGTGGCGCGGCGGCTCGCAAAAGGCCAGCACCAAGGCGCCATCCTCGACGCCGATGGGGACGAACCGATGGCTCATCAGGACCTTGACCGGCACCAGTTCCTTGAAATCGGCCGGGAGGGCGAGCCCGGAGAGGTCGACGAATTCGAGGGCGTGCAGTTCGGCCAGGGCGCGATAGGTGTCTTCCTCGGAGGCGTAATTGAGCTCGACCAAGGCCGTGTGCGGCGCCACGTGCCACTTGCGCTGGCGGCGGCGGATGTCCTCGAGTTGCTCGGGGCTCAGCAGCCCGCGCTCGAACAGGAGGTCAGAGACTTCGCGTTTGGGTGGATCCGGCTCCATGCTCACGAGATGGGGACATCGAGCGCCTTCTTGACGTTGAACTCGAGCACGTTGGTTTGACCCGCGGCGTTGGTCAACGTCATGCTCGGCAAGCTAATCGACTGAATCATGTGGTCGGCCACTACCTTGGCGCCGTTGGTCAGCACCAACACCTGGTCGACCACCTGGAGATACGCCAGCTTGTCGCCCGTGGACGAGACATAGCATCCCATGTAGAGCAGTTCGACTTTCTTGGTCGCGGGAGGCGGCGGGGGCGGCGGCGGCTGGAATTGCAGAGTGAAGAACGGGCTCACCGCGTTGGTAGGGACCGCCGCCGGCGGCCGGGGGGCGAGCAGGCCGGGGTAATCGAAGGACCGGAGCGCGGCGACCGCCGCGCCGTTGGTCGGCGGGGGCGGCAGCGGACCCAACTCGGGCAACCGGCCGCCAGACTGCCACAGGACCAGCAACAACAAGGCGACTAGCGCGGCCAACCAGAGGAGGGCCAAGCCGAACGACTTCTCGACGAAGCTCATCATGCCAGGGCTAGGGTTCCAGGTTAGGCTGCCGGATGTGCTCCGCCACCCAGGGCACGAACCCGCGCACCGTGACCTCGAGTTGGCCTTCCTGAGGTCGGGTCGGCGCGCTCTTGCGCAGCAGGAACTGCTCGAAGTAGAAGGCGGGTTTGTTGGTCAAGACCTGGTCCAAGGCCACCCCTGCCAACTCCGGGCCGCGCCCGGGCAAGCTCATGAGGAACCGATGTAGCGCCTCCGCCGGGCCGACCAATTCCAGGCGCATGGGCATCGCCTCGAGGAAGCCGACGCCACCCGCCGCGGAGCGATGGGTCTCGGCGGGCAGTTGGGTCAGGGCGCTGACGGTGCCCACCTGACAGTGGATGGCCGTCAAGAGCAGTTGCGTGGCCATGTAAAGCCTGGGCCAGAGCAGCGCCGGCTCGGGCAGGTCGATCGAGTACTCGGGCAACCCGCCCAACGCCCCCGGCGCCAGGGTGACCCCCTTCTGCTTGGCTAAGCGACCAAGTTGCTCGCCCAAGTTCTGCCGCTCGTTTAAGAACTCGATCAGCCGGAACGGCTCGTCCATCACGTCGCGAATCGGGTCCGGCAAGGCCATGCGCCCGCGCGCCCACTGGACCGTGGCCGCCAGATTCGTCGCCGCCGCCGTCAGTTGCGCGCGACGCTCGCCCAGGAACTCCGGGCCCAGCCCCACGCAGGCGGCGCAGGCGCGGTTGGTGGCCAAGTACTCCTGCCAGAGCGCCTGCAACGGCGCATCGAGAGTCGCCGCACGCGAGCGCAGGGGGCGAAACACGGCCACGTAAAAGGCCGCCAACAGCAACGTCAGCAGCAGGATCGCGGACGGGACGAACTTGTTGGCGGCGGCGCGTTCCACGGCGACTAACGGTTGGTCGGGCTGGTCGCCGGAGCGCCCGAGTCGGTTCGCGGCCAGGGTGTCGGAAACACCCGCCGCGGCTCCCGGCTCGGGTCGGCCAAAGGCAGGCGGGAGGTCGGGCCGACGGGTGCCGGCAAAGGCTGAGGGGCAAGCTCCATGAAGAGGGCGTGCACGCGGTTCGAGAGGATCACGCCCGCATCTACCACCTGACGTTTGCGCTCGGGTGGCAACGCATCCACGCGCCGGAACAAGGCGTGGGCCTTGAGGTTGGTCACCACCTGGCTCAGGATCCGGCGCATCGCGTCGCCTTCTTGCGGGATGCACAGCTCGACAATCAGTTCCTGCCGCGCCAGGGGGAGATTGGTGACTGCCAGAACAAGCGCGCCGTTGACCAGGTTGGTCGCCCCCGGCGCCGTCGCCGTCGCGTAGCTGAGCGCGTCGCCGAAACTCACGAACCAGAAGTCGTCGTTGGTGCGTGCGCCCATGAAGGCGGTGAGCGCATCGAGGGCGTCGGCCGTGGCGAGTTGGCTCTGGAGCACCGGGTAAAGCCGTTCGTAGTCCGAGTCGAGCTGCTGCGCCAGCGCGGCGATCTGGGTAGCGGTATCTCGGGCGGTGCGGATTTGGCTCAGCAACCCCTGCTTGCGTTCGAGCACGTCCCGGTGCTGGGCCGTCCCCCGACCCAACAGCAGGGCGACCAGCACCATGAGGACCACGCTGGCGGCTTGGGTCCACGCCCAAACCCGATGCCGCCGCCGGGCGGCCCGCAGCTCTGGCGGCAGAAGCGAGAGCGCCCGCGGCACCCGGCGCAGGGCCTGGCAAGCGGCGCCATAGGCCACCCAGTACGGGTCCATGGGCCAGTCCGCATCGTCGGCCGGCAGAGCGGGCCAGCTCTCGAAACGGAGCGGCCCCAGGCGATTGAGGTGCTCGATCAGCCCAGGCTGGCCGGCCCCGCCGCCGGTGAGGTAGACCGGCAGGCCCGCGAAGGTGAGCTCGGCGTCGCCGTGGTCTTCGAGCCATTCGGCAACGCAGCGCTTGACCTCGGCGGCCCATCGCCCCACGACCGCCTCGAAACCTGGCAGGGTGTCCGGGCCAGCCAGCAAGTTGTGCGCGCGTTTGTGGGCCTCCGCCACGGGCAGCAGGCAGCCCTTGAGCTTGGCCAGTGCCGCCGTGAATTGCTCGCCGCCGACCTCGAAACTGGTGGCGAAGACGAGTTGGCGGCGCACCACGATGGCCACCACGGTGTGGTTGGCCCCCAACTCGGCCAACACCCCCTGCTCGATTCTGGGCCGGATCAGTTGCGCCGCGACGAAGAGCGCCTGGGCGGTCGTGGTCAACTCGCACACCGTCGCCGGGTCCTCAGCGCGCGCGTCTTCGGCCGGGGCCGGCGTGTGGCGTTCGAGCAACTCGCTGATTTCCTCCGCCCGACACAGCGTCACGGCCACCGGCCGCTGGTAGCGCGCAAACGGACGCAGCGGCGCGAAATCGTAGCGGAGGGTCTCCTCATTGAAGCCGCTCAGCTTGGTGGCCTCGCTCGACACGGTCTTGGCGAGGTCGGCGCGGCGCGTGCCGGGCAGCTCCAAGGTCTGGGCAATGGTCCGGTGCTGCGGCAACACCAAGGCCAACCGGTGGGGGCCCAACCCGGGCAGGACCTCGCGCGCAAGGCCTTGGACGGGCTCGGCGCCCAGGCGCGGCTCCTCTTGGAGATCGATCGTTTGGCGCTGCAACACGCGCAGGCCGCCCAAGGTGGACTCGACCACCAGCATCTTATAGGAGCGGCTGCCCGGGTCGATCGCCACCAACCGCTCGCCCAACAGCGGGCACAGCCGGTGCAGCAAAGGTCGTGGGAGCGAGACCGTCACTGGGCTGGCGCGGCCGGAGGCGTGGCGGCGGGTGGGGGCGTGGGGCTGGGGCTGGTACTCCCCGGCCAGGTGGGCGGCAGATCCTCTTCGTCGTAGATGAGGAATTCACCCGTCTCCGAAACGACGGTGGCGGTCACGAAGATGAGCAGGTAACGGGGCTTGTCCAACTCGACCCGGCGCCGAAAAGCGGCGCCGATGATGGGGATGTTGCCCAGCACGGGCACCGACTCGACGAACGTGGTCTGTTCCCGTTCCAGCACCCCGCCCAACACCACCGTCTGGCCGGACCGGACCACGGCCCGAGTCGAGAGTTCCTGGGTCCGCGACTCGGGCAGGCGGATGTCGAAAGAACTCACCACCTTGCCGGTGTCGTCGCGGTCGGTGACGGTGGCGAAGGTGACCAATTGCACGTCCTGGTTGACCTGCGGGTTGAGGGCGAGAAAGACCGTGCGTCCGTCGCCGCCGATGCTGGCGAGCACATGCAGGTTGACGCCGGAGGTGATCTTGACGGGTTTGCCGGCCGGCAGCAGCGACGACGTCGAGCGCCGCTCGAGGATGGTCTGTTTGACCTGGTACTCCTCGTAGTAGTACTGGACTTTGCCGTCGGCGATGGTGGCGGGCAGGTTGTTGATCACCGTGAGCCGGGGCGCGCTCAGGACCTGGCTTTCGCCGCTCTGTTGGATGGCGGTCAGGGTGGCGCTGAGGTTGCGCCGCGACAAGATATTGCCCTTGGATTCCTGCAAGCCGATCCCGACATCGCCAATCCCCAGGTTGGTGTAGTCGATCGACTCCCGCGCCGTGGTCAGCAGGTCGCGGCCGGTCTCCCAAGCAATGCCCAACTTCAGGAACGACGCCTCCGAGACCGTAATGAACCGCGCCTCGATCAGGATCTGCTGGATCGGCTTGTCGAATTCCTGGACGATGCCGTCCATGACCTCGAGTTCCTCGGGTGTTCCCTTGGCAATGATGATGTTGCGCTCGTAGTCGATGTAGTACTTCGAGCCCGCGAAGAAGTTCGTGATGGCATGCTCGATGGACGGCAGCTTTGGGGCGAGGTCGTTGACGAACTTGGCCATCTTCTGCACCTCGGTGACGGTAACGACGTTGTTGGCTCTGGTCTCTGTCCGGATGGCTTCCGGCGGCCCGAACTCGGCCGGCAGCACAAACCCTTTGCGCAGGCGATAAAACCGCGTCTCCTCGAAGAGCTTCTTGCGGTCTTTCCCGTCGACGATGTAGATGAGGTCGGTGCCCACCTGGAACTGCAGGTCGAGGTTGCGCGAGACATACCGCAGAAACTCCGAGAGTTTCACCCGGTTCATGTTGACGCTCAGCTTCTGCTGGAAGGCCGGCAACGACTTGTCCGCCACGAAATTGATCCCCTCGGCCTGGCCGACGTTGAAGATGATGGTCTCGAGCGTGGCATTGTCCAGGTGGATCGAGATCTCCTTCTCGAGCACCTTGGCCATCCGGCCCTGGACCGACTCGAAATCGAAGAGGAGCCCTTTGACATAGTTGGTGCGACCGAAATTCTCGGGCACGTAGGGCGTCGACTGGATCTGTTCGATGGCGTCGCGGACGTCTTTGCGCGGGGGCAACCCGCGATCTTTCCGCTCGCGCAGCAGGCCGGGGATGGTGGGATTGAAGACCGAGTTATTGGCGTCGATCTCCCGGATCTTGTCCTCGAGGGCTTGCTCGCGCCGCAACTCGCGCTGCTGGCGCACCCAAGTCAGCAGCCGCTGGGCCGCCGGGTCCTGCGGATCGCGCGCAATGAGGGCGTTGGCATGGATCTCCGCCTCCTCCCACTTCCGTTGAGTCGCCAAATTCAGAATCTCCTTGATCTCATCGTCGTGCGTGGAGCTGTACCGCACCGGCGGCGCCGCCTCCTCGGTCGCGGCGGCCCGCTTCGAGGTCGCCGTCTTGGCAGGCCGGCTCTGGCTAGCCCGCGACGAACTCGAGGCGGGATAGCGCTGGCAGGAAGAGGCCAGGAACGCCAGCAGGACCAGCCAGCCCACGGCCGCACGCAAATGACTGGATGCTCTTGCCATAACTGCTGCAATTCCAGGTTCGAGCGCGCAGCATGCCGCGATCCCGCGCCGGATGCCAGTCTGAATTGCGGCCCGCCACCCGCCCACCCGCCCCGCGTCCTTGGCAAGGTCGCGCGCCGACGCGGCCCGGCTCAGATGGTGTACTTGGCGAGGACCCAGTCCGGGATCTCGAGCGCGCGCCCGGTCTGCAGGCTGACCATGGTGAAATGGAACCAGCCTTCGCAGGCCGGCTTGAGATGCGGCTTCTTCAAGATCTCGAAGTCCACCCGCACCCCGTCACGCACCACCTCCTGCACCCAGGTCCGGACGATCATGCTCTCCCCTAACCGCAACGGGCGCTTGTACTCGACGTGAGCGGTGCGAGTGAACCAGCCATAACCCGCCCGCAAGAACTCCTCCATCCCCATCCCGTAACAGCGCGCCATCTGGTCGTAGCGCGCCGCCAACACGTAGTCGTAGTACCGGCTCGCATGCACGTGCTGGTTCAGATCGATGTCGTCCGGTCGCACCTGGAGCTCGGTCTCGAACCGGGTTCGGCCCAGCCGAACTGCCGGGCCGGACGGCGGCGAGACCGACGAGGGCGGCGGGGACGGGTCCATCGCGGTTCGCGGTTCAGGGAACCGTCAGCCGCGGCGGCGCCGGCGTGGCGGCGACCAGCGCCAGGGCCTCGTCCAGGAAGATCTCGCCGGTCCGTTCCCCCAGACAGATCCGCGTGATGTAGTCGTAGCGCCGGAAACTGCCCCAGTCGACCTTGGTCAAAATGTACCCGAAGGCGTCGTTGGTCAGCCCAAAGAGCAGGTTGTGTTCGCCCCGCATCTTCCGCTTGAGGTAGTAGCCAATGTTCGGCAGGGCCTCGCCCGGAATGGTGAGAATCTGCGCGTTGCCCACGTTGACCACGTTGACTTGCGTCGCCACCTCGGCCCCCGGCTCCGCCACGTAACCCAACGGCGAACGCTCGAGCACCGTCCGCAACAGGTCGGAGTCCACCGGGAACCGAACCGTCTTGGCCACGCAGAATAACCCCGGGTCCCGCTGCACCGCCGCCGGGGCGACCAAGCGCACCGCTTCGTCAGCCAGCAGCCGCCCAATGCGCTGGCATTCTGCCCAGGTCCGCAGGTCTTTACCGTCTGGGCCGCGGTTGTCCGCCGTGACCATCCCGCCCTGGGCGCTGTTCAGGAACAAACCCACACCTGCGCCCGCCTCCGCCAACCGCTCATACAACGGCCCCACCAGGTCCGGGCTCAACACGCCCGCATCCGAGCCCAGCACCTCCGGATGGATCGCATAGTTCACCAGCGTCGCCAAGGGTCGCCCGGCCTCGTCCAAGGCCTGGATCACGTGGCAGCGGGGATCGTACAGTTGTTCCGCGTAGTAGTTGTAGGCAATCTTGCCCCGAGCCTCGCCCGTGGCGATCTTCAGCATCGCCGGCTGCAGCCGCGCGACCGCCTCGTCGATGACCTCCGCCATCCGCCGGCAGACCCAATCCAGGTAGGCCAGATCCGCCGCCGTCCGCCCGGCCGCATCCGCAAACCCATAGCAGTCCGGCGCGCTGTGCGTGTGCGTGGCGCCGATGAGGATATTCGTGCCAGGCACGCCCTTGACCTGAGCTCGAACGCGCTGGCCCAAGACCGCCGGAAAACCCAGGAAATCTGCACTGACCATGGCCACCCGCGTCTCGCCCGCCTCGAGGGCCAAGGCCCGCACGGTCAGGTCCCCGGCCTGGCGCACGGCCGGACTCGACGGCCCGACGCCACCCGAAACGGGCAAGAGCGGGTCGGGGGTCACCACCCGCACGGCCACGCCCGCCCGGAACCCGCCCGCCAGCCCCGGTAGCGCGCTCGCCAGCGCCAGACCGAAGCCAAACAGAAAAAGTGCGGTCCACCGGGGCACGCCCGCCGAGCCAGAGCATTGGAAGCGTCGCATCGCGTCACCTACTTAGGCCAACGCCCCCCGCGGGGTCGAGCAGATTCCACCGCACTCATGACTCCCCTCATGACTCCCATACATCCTGGGCGAGGTGGAGCGTGGACGGTCACGTCCGCCCAGAGCGAGTCTGAGGACCCGCGTCCCGCAAGGCGCCTGCCGGATTTCGCCCAACCTAAGCACCTCGCCAAGGATACGTCTGGCGGGAGCCGACGGATTATCGGCTTGGCAGTCCGGTTCCAGGTTCCCTAGGGTCCGACCATGCGTCCGCTGCGGGCCTGGCTAGTCTACTTGACCCTGGTCTTTGCTGGGGGCGCCCTCCTCGCCCCGGCCTTATATCATGCGGTCCAGTGGCTGGCGGCTCAGACGGAGATGCTGCGGGGCGTGGCCGACGCCCCGTTCCATCGGTACGTGAACCGCGCCTTGCTCGGGCTGGCCTTGTTGGGACTCTGGCCGCTGTTGCGGCATCTGGGGGTGCGCCGGTGGTCGGAGGTTGGGCTCAGAGGGTGGCGGGGCCAGGCCGGCCACTGGGGCGCGGGTTTACTCATCGGGTTCGGCTCGTTGGCGGTGGTGGCGCTGGTGTCGCTAGGGGTTGGGGCGCGCGACCTGAACCTCGAGCGTACCGCGTCCGAACTGGGCCGGCACCTGGTCAACGCCACGCTGGCCGCCCTGGCGGTGAGTTTGCTCGAGGAGGTGCTGTTCCGCGGGGCCTTGCTCGGAACCCTCCAGCGAGCTCACGGGGCGACCTGGGCCTTGGGAGTGTCCAGCGTGGTGTATGCCTGGGTCCACTTCTTCGCCCGGGTGCGTTGGACTGAGCCGGTGGATGCAACGGCTGGTTTTTGGGTGCTGGGGCGGATGTTGGGGGGCTTCGTCGAGTGGCGGAGCTTGGTCCCGGGTTTCGCCAATCTGCTGTTGGCTGGGGCGATCTTGGGTCTGGCGTTTCAGCGCACCGGGACCCTGTGGTACTCGATCGGGCTCCATGCCGGTTGGGTGTTTTGGCTCAAAACCTACGCCTCCCTGACCACCGAAGCGCCTTCCTTCAGCCGCTGGATCTGGGGAAGCGGCAAGTTGGTGGATGGCTGGTTGGCGCTGGTGTTGCTGGGGCTGGTCTTAGGGGTGGTGGTGCGCCTCACGCGCCGGCCGCCCGGACCCGACCCAACATGACGCCTCCGAGCCCAACGCCCGTGGCAAAGACCTGGCTTGAAGCCGCGCTAGGTTTTCTCTACCCTGCGTGGTGTCAAATGTGCGACGCAGAGCGCGCTACGGCCGAGCAGGGCTATGTCTGTGCCCGGTGCCGGGCGAGGCCGGACGCGATCCGTTATGTCGAGCCGCCCTATTGTGAACGTTGCGGTCTACCGTATGCTGGCGACTACGCGCTGCCCTTCGAGTGCGGCAACTGCCGGACCCTCGACTTGTGCTTCTCGCAGGCGCGAGCGGCCGTGGTGGCGACCGATTTCATGCTCGACGTGATCCACCGTTACAAATACCACCGGGCGCTGTGGTTCGAGCCCTTCCTGAGCGAGCTCTTGCTGCGCCAGGCCACACCGGCCCTCGCGGCCGAGCCGTGGGACCTCATTGTGCCCGTGCCGCTCCACCCGGTGCGACAACGCCAACGCGAGTTTAATCAAGCCGAACGCTTGGGGGCGCGCCTGAGCCGAGCCTGTGGCATCCCGCTGGCAACCGGATGCGTCCGCCGAGTGGCGCCCACGCGGACCCAAACCACGCTGAACCGGGCGCAGCGCGCCGCCAACGTCCGCGGGGCGTTCGCCTGCCGCGCCAGGGCGCCGCTGGCAGGGGCGCGCGTGGTGGTCTTCGACGATGTCTTGACCACGGGAGCCACCACCAGCGCTTGTGCCCGCGCGTTGCGTGCCAGCGGCGCCCGCGAGGTCTGCGTCTGGACCTTGGCACGCGGGCTTTGAGTCCCCCAACTGCCATGAACCCTCGATCGCTTGCCTTGGCCGCCGCCGGTTGGCCGGCCTGCCGCCGGTTGATCCAACGGGCCGCGTGAGCGGCGCCCTGCCTTCTTTCCTCATGGCCACTTCTCCTTTTTCACGGAAATCGCTCGGGCTAGAGGGCAAGGAACCGCCTGCGGTCCCACCCGTCGCCCCGCCGGAGCGCGGTTTCTTGCGCAAGCCAAAGCTGGGTGCCGCCCGCGTTCGCAAGAAGGACATTCCGGAAGGGATTTGGACCAAGTGCCCGAAGTGCTCGACCATGATTTACGACAAAGAACTGGACGAGCACCTGAAGGTCTGCCCGCACTGTGGGCACCACTTCCCCATCGGCGCTCGCGAGCGCATCAATTCCCTGGTCGAGACCTGCTCGTTCGAGGAGATGGACGCCGCCATGACCAGCGTGGACGTGCTCGAGTTCACCGGGGTGGCTAGCTACGGAGAAAAACTCGACAGTTACCGGAAAAACACCGGCCTCCGTGACGCTGTGGTCACCGGCATTGGCCGCATCGGCCCGTCGCGCGTGGGGTTGGGGGTGATGGACTTCGGTTTCTTGGGCGGCTCGATGGGCTCGGTGGTGGGCGAGAAGCTCACCCGCTTGATCGAGCAGACCACCGCGCAGGGACTGCCGCTGATCATCGTCTCGACCAGCGGCGGGGCGCGCATGTACGAAGGGATGTTCAGCCTGATGCAAATGGCCAAGACCTCAGCCGCGCTGGCTTACCACGCGCGCAGTCGCCTGCCTTATCTGAGTGTCCTGACCCACCCCACCACCGCCGGCGTCATGGCGAGCTACGCCAGCTTGGGAGACCTCATCCTGGCGGAACCCGGCGCCATGATCGGGTTCGCCGGCCCGCGCGTGATCAAGGACACCACCCAAGCCGAACTGCCGCCCGGCTTCCAGACCGCTGAGTTCCTGCGCGACCGAGGGTTGATCGATGCCATCATCCCACGACGCGACCTCAAGGAACAACTCGCGTTCTTCCTCGAGTTTCTGATGGGCAGCCGGCAGCCCTTGGCGACCTCGCCGTGAGCCGCGCTCGAAGCAACTCGGTTGCAGAGCGGGAAGCTGGCCAGGCGCTGCTGTCGGGACGATTTTTTTCGCCTTTTTTCGCTTGAGCCACAGCCCCGGTTCGTCGATAACCGGCTCTAGAAAATAGCGTCGCCGGATTGGCGGATGGGAGCATGTCGGAATCGTTCTTTGGCATCGGCGAATGCGACCTGGCTTTACCCTGCCTTTGCTCGTGATCAGAAACGTAGTCCTTGAACCGTAGTCGAGTAAGTCAGGAGCCCGAACACCGGATGGTGGCCGACAGGCCTTTGCTGGAAGTCGAAAGCCATCAAGTGGGGTTCCACTTGTTTCTAAGTAGTTCAAAGGAACTGTTACACACGGCATGTGGCGGGGTTCTTTTTTTTGGTTGGGTAGTCCCCGCCGTCTCGGCTAGCTTGCCGCCCATGGCACAGGACGACCTGTTCGGCCACACCCAAGGCGCCGCACCCGCTGCGGACCCGCCCGAAGCCGCCCCGCGCGCCGATCGGGCGGCGCCGCTGGCGGCCCGGATGCGGCCCCGCGATTTGACCGAATACGTTGGGCAACAGCACCTGTTGGGCCCGGGCCAACTCCTGCGCCGAGCGATCGAGGCGGATCGGATCCAATCCCTGCTCTTCTATGGCCCGCCCGGGACCGGCAAGACCTCGTTGGCCCAGGTGATCGCCACGCAAACCCGCTCGCGTTTCGTCCGGCTCAGCGGCGTCGAGTCGAACGTGGCGGACCTGCGGCGGGAGTTGGCCTTGGCGAGCCATCGCCTGGCCAATGCCGGACAGTTCACCATCCTCTTCATCGACGAAATCCACCGCTTCAACAAAGCGCAGCAGGACCTGTTGTTGCCCGAGGTCGAAAGCGGAGTGGTGCGCTTGATTGGGGCCACGACCCATAACCCCTGTTTCTTCGTCAACGCGCCGCTGGTGTCGCGCTCGCAAATCTTCGAGCTCGTCCCGCTGCGCGAGGAAGACTTGGGCCAACTGATGCGCCGGGCCGTGGTGGATGCAGAGCGCGGCTTGGGTCACCTCAGGCTCGAGGTGGCGGAGGCCGCGCTCCAACACTGGGCGCGGACCGCCGACGGCGACGCCCGCAAAGCCCTCAACGCGCTCGAACTTGCCGCGCTCACAACACCCCCCGACGCGGCGGGCCGGATTCGCCTAGACCTGGCCGAGGCCGAACAGAGCATTCAGCGCAAGGCCATCGTGTACGACGCCGACGGCGATGCCCACTACGACACGATCTCGGCGTTCATCAAGTCGATGCGGGGCGGGGATCCGGACGCGGCCCTGTACTGGCTAGCCAAAATGATCCACGCGGGGGAAGACCCGCGGTTCATCGCTCGCCGGATCATCATCTGCGCGGCTGAAGACGTGGGTCTGGCAGACCCCATGGCCTTGGTGCTGGCCCAGGCGGCGTGGGCCGCTTCGGAATTCGTCGGTTGGCCGGAGGCGCGTATCCCCCTGGCGGAAGCGGCGATCTACGTCGCCACCGCCCACAAGAGCAACAGCGCCTACCGCGCCATCGACGCCGCCCTGGCGGACATCCGCAGTGGGCGCACCCTGACGGTACCCAACCACTTGCGGGATGCCAGCTACCGCGGCGCCGAGCGTTTGGGCCACGGCCAAGGGTACGACTACGCACACGACCACCCGGGACATTTCGTGGCGCAAGATTACTTGGGCGCCATCCGGCATTACTATCAGCCCACCGAACAGGGCGTCGAGCGGAAGATCAAGGAACGCCTCGACCAGTGGCGCGCCAAACTGGATGCGTCCAAACCCGCCGCCACAACCTCCCCTGCCCACCCATGACCCCTGAGATCGACCCGGCTCGCGCGTTGGTCGAGGACAAGCGCGCTTGGCGCCGCCGCTTCCGGGCCCACGCCCAAGAAGTGACATCCGCAGAACGCGCCGCGGCCTCAGAGCGCGCCGGCGCCCGGCTCCGGCAGCAACCGGAGTGGCAGCAGGCGACCTGCATCCTCTTGTATGCTGCGCTCGACGACGAGCTGGACTTGCGGCCCGTCGTGTGGGAAGCCCTCGGACGCGGAGTGCGCGTGGCCCTGCCTCGCTTTGACGCCCAGCGCGGCGAGTACGAAGCGGCTCGAGTCGCGGATTGGGCGGCAGAGGTGGCGCCGGGGCACCGGGGCATCGAGGAGCCTAGGCCATCCTGCCCGACCATCCCGTTAAAGGCTCTGGACTTGGCGCTGGTCCCTGGCTTAGGCTTCGACGTTGCGGGGCGCCGGCTGGGTCGGGGCAAAGGCTATTACGACCGGCTCTTGGCCTCCGTGACCGGCCTCCGTTGCGGGGTAGCGATGGACTGGCAGATTGTGCCCAGGCTGCCCGCGGGGCCGCACGACCAAACTTTAGATTGCCTCTTGACGCCGACGCGCTGGCTTGCCTGCAGGCCGCGCGCGGTTTGAAGATGAAGCTGCTGGCTGTGTTACCGTGGGCCGAGACCAGCTTGGGCTTGCTGCTCGGTGCCGTGCTCGGCTTTCTCATGTGGAGCTGGAGGGAGCGGAAGCGAACCCAACAAGGCGAAGGCCAGCGAAGTCAACTGCTGGCCGACGCGGCGCGCCAGGCCGAGACCCTTCGGCGCGAAGCCCGACTCGCCGCCGAGGAGGAGGCCCTCGCCCTCCGCCGCCAATCGGACACGGCCCTCGCGGAGCGCGGTCGGACCCTGGCTGCCTCGCAGGAACGTTTGACCGAGCGGGAGGCGCTCATTAACCGCCAACTGGAAGGGTTGGTCGAACGCGAGCGTAATCTGCGGGATCAACAGGTCGAACTCCAACGGCAACACACCGAACTTGCCGCGCGTCAGAACCAAGCCGACGCGCTCCTGGTCCAGCGGCGCGAACGGATCGAGCGGCTCGCGCACCTGACCCAGGTCGAGGCCCGCGCGCTGGTGCTCAAAGAAGCCGAGGCGGAGGCGCGCAAAGATGCCGGGGAACTGACTCGCCGGATTGTGGGCGAGGCCAAGGCGCGCGGCGACGAGGAGGCGCGGCGCTTGATCAGCCTCGCCATCCAACGCTGCGCCAGCGAACACACCTTCGAAACGACCACCTCGACCGTGGCCCTCAACGGAGACGATCTCAAAGGCCGCATTATCGGGCGGGAAGGGCGCAACATCCGCGCCTTCGAGGCCCTGACCGGCGTGACGGTGCTGATCGATGACACGCCCCACGCGGTCGTCCTCTCCGGATTCGATCCGGTGCGACGCGAGGTGGCTCGCCAGGCCATGGAACGTCTGATCCTCGACGGCCGGATTCATCCCACCCGCATCGAAGAGGTCGTCGCCCGCGTGAACCAGGAAATGGAGGAAACCGTCACGCGCATCGGCGAGGAAGCCGTGTTCAAGGTCGGCCTGCCCCCCCTGCACGTCGAGTTGGTGCGCCTGCTCGGGAGGCTCCGTTTCCGGCGCAGTTTCGCCCAGAACATCCTGGACCACTCGATCGAAGTCGCGCAGTTGGCCGGCGTGCTGGCGGCCGAGCTCGGCGTCGATGTCCTGACCGCCAAGCGCATCGGCCTGCTGCATGACATCGGCAAGGCAGTCGACCAGGAGATCGAAGGCTCCCACGCGGCGGTCGGCGCGGACATCGTGCGCCGCTACGGCGAGTCGGAGGAGGTCATCAACGGCGTGGCTGCGCACCACGATGAGGTGCCGCACACCAGCGTGCTCGGGATCTTGATCAGCGCCGCCGACGCGATCAGCGCCTCCCGACCCGGCGCCCGCTCCGAATCGATGGAGACTTACCTCAAACGACTCGAGCGGCTGGAACAAATCGGCGCGACCTTCCCCGGGGTCGAGAAATGTTACGCCGTCCAGGCCGGCCGCGAGCTGCGCGTCATCGTGCGCCCCACCGAGGTCGATGACGACCAAGCCTACGTGATGGCGCGGAATATCGCCCGCAAGGTCGAAAACGATCTCCAATACCCCGGCCAGATCCGCGTCACCGTCGTCCGCGAGACCCGCTGTGTCGAGTTCGCCAAGTGATGCCCCCCTCAGTCGGTCGGGCCAAAGCCGGCTCGCGCCAAGCCGCGTTGAACCTCCGGCGCCTGCATGAACCGGCGCCATACCCGACCGGTCCGGTGATTCTCCGCCATCAGCAACATGGGGCCCTGGTCGATCCCCAGCACGTCCGGGTCCCACCAGCCGACCCGCAGATTGAAAGCGTCGCGAAATCCATAGGCGGTCCAGAGCTGCGCACGGTATTGGTCGTACAAGTGACGTAGCGTGGGCAGACAAACCTCCGGGGCAAACGGCAGCGAACCGCCCACAGCCGTCGGCGCAAGGGTGCCGTCGTCGTTCTCCGGCGGCGGCGCGCCGCGTGCCCGGTAGCCCAACGTGCTGGGCAGGCCCGGCCCATCGCAAGCCGTCAACCCCCAAACCCACGGGCCGTAGCCCGGGTGCCCGCGCGGATTCGCGATCGCGTAGGCCCGCTGAGCGAGCGTGGCGCGGCGCGAGTTCTCGAAGTAATCGATGCCCCGGGCCCGCAAGAACGCGTCGGTCCGACCCCGGAAATCGATCCAACAGTGCGAGTACTGGTGACCGAAGAGGGGCGGAAACACAACGAAAGACTGACCGTAGTGGGTCTCCCAGCGATACCCGCGCGTCCAAGCCTCCCAACACGTCGCCGGCAGCGGGTCGCGGCTGGCCCCCAAACCCAGCACGTAAAGGATCATCGCCTCGTTGTAGCCAATCCAGCGGTGCTCGATAAAGCCTCGCTCCGGGTGCCAACCCATGCTCAGAAGGCTACCCCCAGCGAGCATCCAACCCCAGTCCACTCGCGCCAAGAGAGCGTTCGCCAACGCGCGGATCTCGCCTTCGACAGGGTCCGTCGCAGCGAAGTACTCGCGCGCGAAGATGACCCCTGCCAGCAATAACCCCGTATCGATCGAGGATAACTCGACTTGCTGGAAGCGGGTTGCCCGGTCCAGATCCAGAAAGTGGTAGAACCAACCCCGGTACCCGATCGCGCCGCTCGACTCGGGCCCCTGAGGCTGTTCCCAAAAGGTCTCGAGCGTCGCCCGTGTGCGGTCGCGACCCGCGATGCGGCTAATCCAGCCGTGGTCGATCCCAATGCCGATCGCCGTCAAACCAAACCCAACAGCCGCGATGCTGCAAAACGAATCTGGCGTGCTCCGATCGCGCACCAGACCGTTGGCGGGATTCGCCTCGAACCAGAAATAGTCGAAGGCGGTCGCCTGCAGCAACTCGAGAAACTCGGCGTCGCTCGAGAAGGGCCGCGGTGTGGCCGAGATCGCCGGCGCCGCGAGCGTCACCTCTGGAAAGCCGATAGCGCGCACCACGTAGTAATAGGTGACGCCATTAGTGACCGTCAGATCGGCGAAGTGGCGCTGCCCCAACGGGCCCGGGGTTATGCGGTGAAACGGGCCGTCCAACTCCGTCCCTCGATGCACCTCATATCCCTTAAGCGCATCCAGGCTGGGCGCAGCCCAATGCAGCGTCACACTCGCGTCTCCCGCGCGGGCCACCGGCGCCCACCAAGCCGCCCCCACGTCAGGGTCGGCCCCCGGCGACGCGCTGACCGATCGCGGCGCACCGGCGTCACCGGAGGCCGCTACCCCAACGTCCAACCGCGGGGCCTGCCCCGAGTCCGCGCCAAGGCCCGGCACGGCGGCGAGGGCGAGTGATGCCGCCAACCCAAACGCCGAAGCCGCCCCCAACCCGATGCTCGCGCGTCGCCCCTCTCCCCGCCGGGTTGATCCATCGCGCCGCCGGGCGTCAAGGTGGGGGGCATCCGGCCTGTTGCCAGGCAGCGGCTTGAAGCTGGGAAGAGCGCCGGGTTGCGCGGGCTGCATCGGGGCAGGGTGGGGCGATTTCAGGATTGCAAACAAGCTGAATCTGGCTCTCAACTTGCTACTTGTTGATCGGTGCAGGAAGGCGAATCCGTTTTGGGCGAGCCGGGTCAGGCGGAACGCGGGGGAGTCATCAAGTCCCTTGCCCGGCGGGATTTCCGCACCTGCGGCTACCACCATGTTGAGTAAAAAGCGACGTCGTCCGGACTGCCGACGCGAGGCGATGCCTGTCGGCGGTGGGTTTTGGCTTGGGTTTCTTATTCTGGCGACCCTGGGTCGGGCAAGCGTTCAGGCACAAGACCGGCCCGACCGCATCCGGTGGGATCCGGGCGCATCCGGGCCGGCCCAACCGCTGGCCTTACGCGCCGCCCCGGTGCGGCTCGTGTCGGAGCAGTTCCTGGGTGGAGGTGCGCTGGGCGAAAACCTGGCCCGCGCCGAATCCAGGAGCACCTCGCCGGTCGAGACGCACCTGATCGTGCAATTCGCGGGGGTACCGTCACCACCGCAGCGGCGTGCGCTCGAAGCCCTCGGGGTTCGCCTGCTCGATTACCTCCCGGAGGGGGCCTTCTTCGCCCGCGTCCCTCGGGGCACAGACCCAAACCAATTGTCGGCGCTCGGCGTGCGCTGGCTCGGGCCGATCTACCCCGAGGACAAGCTCGCGCGCAGTCTGCGCACGGGAACCGTGGGACCGTGGGCGCTCCAACCCGACGGGACCGCCCGACTCCGGGTCAGCGTGTTCACGGATGTGACCGTGGAGATCGCGGCAGCTCAACTGACGGCGGCTGGGGCCGCCCTGATCGAGGTTGCCGCCGAGCGATCCTTGCTGACGGTCGACGTTGCCCCGGGGCGCATTCCCGAGTTGGCGCAGTTGGATGCAATGCGGTGGCTCGAGGAAATCCCGCCGCCGGCTCAACCCTTCGTGGACGGGATCCGGACCAACACCCAAGCCGAGGTCGTTCAGGTGGCGCCTTATGGCCGGTCGGGCGCAGGGGTCACCGTGGGGATCTGGGACGTCGGCTTGGCCGACACCAACCACACCGACCTAGCTGGGCGACTGACGATCGCCGAAACCAATAGCGCCGAAGGTGTCCGCGCCCACGCCACCCATGTGGCCGGCATTGTGGGCGGCAGCGGCGAGTTAAGCGCGGCCAAAGGCGGCTATGTCCGCCAATGGCGTGGGCAGGCGCCAGCCGCCACGCTCATCTCGTGGGACACTCACAACGCGGTAGCCGAACACAAAGACGCCATCGAGAACCGCCACGTAGCCGTTTCGCAGAACTCCTGGGGCGTGCAAATCGACGCCTTCTTCGGCAACTGCAATCTGTACGGGGACTACAACAACGACGCGCCAGCCTTCGACCGCCTGGTCAACGGGAGCTTGTACGGCGGACGCCTCAACGCCGTGTTCGCGGCCGGAAATGCCCGGAAGAACGCGTCGACCAATGGGTGCGCCGTGGGCCCCTATTTCACGATCGGCCCCCCGGCTACGGCCAAGAACCCCCTGACCGTCGGCGCCATCAACTCGGATGACCACAGCATGACCTCGTTCAGCAGTTGGGGTCCGTTGGACGACGGCCGCCTCAAACCCGATCTCGTCGCCCCCGGCGCGGAGGTCGGCGGCGACCACGGCATTATGAGCACCACCACCGGTAATCAGTACAGCGTGCTCATCGGAACCTCGATGGCCACACCCGCCGTGTCCGGCGCCATAGCCCTCCTGCTCGAAGAATACCGCGCTCGCCTTAACGACCATGCCCCGCGCCCGTGCCTGGTCAAGGCCCTGCTCCTCCACACGGCGCTCGACCTCGACGACGCCACCCCCTGGTACAATCCCGGGCCGGACTTCGCCTCCGGCTACGGCCGCCTTCAAATCCGGGCCGCCCTCGATCAGGTCCGCGCCGATGGGTTCTTGGTCGGGCGTGTCGCGCACGGTGAGGTGGCCACCTACACCCTGCCCGTGCCGGCCGGCGCCCCCGCGCTCAAAGTCACTCTCGCTTGGGACGACGTGGCCGCTGCGGAGAATGCAGCCGTGGCGTTGGTGAACGACTTGGACCTGGTGGTCCTGGATCCTCTGGGCCAACCTCACTTGCCCTGGACCCTCGACCCCGTAGACCCGTCGGCCGCCGCCGTGCGCACGCGGCCCGACCGACTCAACGTCGTCGAGCAGGTCCAGCTCGCATCTCCGCCCCTGGCTGGTGACTGGGTAGTGCGAGTGGTTGGACAGAACGTCCCCGCCGGCGGGGCGCAGTCCTTCGCCCTGGCCTACTCCCCCGCCACCATCCCCCAGCCCGCACTCCTCGAATTCGAACGCGCCCGCTTCGATGACGCCACGGCCGGCGATCAAGACGGCGCCATCGACCCCGGCGAGACCATCTACCAAACGGTCGTGGTTCGCCATGTCGACGGCCCCGCCGTCACCGCCGTCACCGCGCGACTCGAGACCGAAAGCCCAGGCGTGCGCTTGCTCCAGACCGAGTCGGCCTACCCCGATTTCCTGCCCGGCACCACCCGCACCAACCTGACCCCCTTCGCCTATCGTGTGGGACGTGACATCGCCTGCGGCACCACGCTCCACTTCCGCCAGATCCTCAGCAGCGGTCTCGCCCAGTTCACCAACCACTTCTCGCACGTGGTGGGTACCCTCGGCGTCACCAACGATACCGTCCGCACCTTCGAGAGTGGCAACGTGCCCCAAGACATCCCCGACGGCGGAGCGGTCGCGTCGAAGCTCACCGTGGCCACCCCAGGCACCATCGTCGATGTGAATGTGTCGTTCCGCATCGACCACCCTTACCTCGACGACCTGCGGCTCGAGCTCGAACACCCAGACGGCACACGCGTGATGCTCGTGCGGCCTTTCGTCTTGGCGGGGCAAAACTTCGGTCAAGGCCCGTGCGGCGACTGGAACCAGCGCACACGGCTCGACGACCAGGCTCCCGGGCCCATCCGTAACGGCGCGGCCCCCTTCGTCGGCGCCTTCCGGCCGGACGATCCCCTGGCGGTCCTGCATGGCAAACCAGTGGCCGGCGATTGGAAACTCGTGGTCGCGGATACCTCGCTCGAAGATGTGGGGACGCTGCAGTGCTGGGGGCTGGAGCTCAGCTACCAACAGGAAGGTTACACCTGTCAGGTCTTCAACCGGCCTCCGCAAGCTCAAGGCGCCAACCTCATCGTGGTGCACAACCAACCCCTGCCCCTCCAACTGCCCGCCCAAGACCCCGATCTCGACCCATTGCGCTTCGCCCTCTTGGACTTGCCGGCCCACGGGACCGTCTCCGGGTTCGATCCCGCGACCGGCACGCTCGTTTACACACCGGCCCTGGGTTACATCGGCCCCGATCGACTCACCTTCCAGGTCGACGACGGCCTGGCCACCACCCCCCTAGCGACCGTCGACCTCGAGGTCCAGGAACCCCGCGCCGAATTGCGCCTCGAATCGACATCCATTCCCGCCACCGTCGTCCTAGGCCATGACCTCGCCTTCACCTTCGCGGTCCGCAACGCCGGTCCAAACGCCGCCACCTCCGTCCGACTCGTGCAATCCCTCAGCGGCCCCTTCACCATCGTCTCAGCCGAGTCGACCGAGGCGGGCGTGACCGTATCCGAAGCGGGCGTGACTCTAGGCGTCAACACCATCCCCGTCGACGGCGCGGTCAACCTCGCGGTCGTTGTCCGGCCCAACGACGTCGGCAACGTCGTCAGTGTGACCACCGTCACCGCCAACGAACTGGATCGTAACTTAACCGACAACACCGTCGTGGCCGTGAGCGCGGCCAACTATGCCGCTGACCTCGCCCTGACGAAGACCGCGAGCGCCGCCCAGGCCCTGGTGGCCAGCCCCCTCACCTACCAGTTGGAGGTCGCCAACCGCGGCCCCCACGACGCCACCCAGGTCCAACTGACCGATCGACTTCCCGATACGCTCGAACTGCTCGACGTGACCCTCAGCCAGGGCACACACACCGTGGCCGACGGCGCCGTGAGCTGTGACCTCGGCAGCCTAGCCGCCGGCACCACCGCCCTGGTCACCTTGCGCACGGTCCCCAGACTAGCCGGTCAAGTCACCAACACCGCGCACCTGACCAGCCCCGAGTTCGACCTGGTCCCCGAAAACAACGTGGCGCACGTGGTGACGACCGTCGGGTTGGCGGCCGATCTGGCAGTCACCAAGACCGCCTCCCACGACCCCGCCATTCTCGGCCAGCAACTCAGTTACACCGTCACCGTCACCAATCGCGGTCCCAACACCGCCACCGGCGTAACCCTCATCGAGCAGGTGCCCGCCGGTACCCTCTTCCCATCCGTCGAGGACAGCCCAGCCACATGGATCTTCGACGGCACGGCCTTCCGTGGCACACTCCCAGACCTCGCCCCCAACGATGGCTTGGCGTTCCGGTTCCACCTGATCCCGCCTCAGCCAGGCATCCTGACCAACCGCGCCCTCGCCCTCGCCCACCAGGCCGACCCCGACCCGACCAACAGTGCCGTCACCAACCTCACCCACGTCCGCGCCGCGGCTGATCTGGCCGTGCGCAAGTCGGCCGACCCCTCCCCCGCCGCGCTGAACTTGCCACTCCGCTATACCCTCACGGTCGACAACCTCGGCCCGCACGAGGCCACCGGGGTGCGTCTGACCGATCGGCTGCCCTCGGGCGTCGCCGTCCTCTCCGCAGAGACCACCCAAGGCACCGTGAGCGTTACCGACGGCGTGGTCACCGGCGCCTTGGGCGCCATGCGCGCCGGCGCGACCGCCATCGTCGCAGTGGTGGTTACGCCCACCGAACTGGGCCTGCTCACCAACCTCGTGCAGGTCGCGGCCGACGAAGTCGACCCCCACCTGGCCGATAACGCAGCCGAGGTGACCACCGACGTCCGCCTCGATGCTGACCTCGAGCTCGCGCTCACCGCCACACCCGATCCCGTCATCCTCGGCCAAGAAGCCACCTTCCTGTTCTCGATCGCCAATCGCGGGCCGCACCCGGCGACCAACGTCCGGCTTCAAGGACAGTTGCCCGTGGTCCCCGGCCCCAGCACCGCCGTGGCAAGCCAGGGAACCGCCACCCTCGCGGGAGATGAGTTGACCGCCCAGTTGGGCGAGTTGGCCCCGGGAGAGACCGCCACCGTGCGCGTCACCCTGACTCCCGCTGCCGCCGGCGACTACCAGGGCAGTGGCACCGCTCTCGCCCACGAAACGGACCTCGACCCGGCCAACAACTCAGCTCAGGCGTCCGCCCGAGTCCGGCCCCAGGCTGACCTCGCCCTGCGCAAGGTCGCCCACCAACCCACCGTCCTTGCGGGAGGCCAGTTGACCTATACGTTGGCGGTGACGAACCAAGGACCCCACGCCGCCACCGGCATCGTGCTGACCGATCCCCTGCCCCCAGGCACCGCCCTCCTCAGCGCAGCCGCTACCCAGGGCACCGCCACCCAAGACCAAGGCATCGTCCAAGTCGCCCTAGGCGATCTCGCACCGGGCGCCAGTGCCACGGCAACCCTCGTCGTTCAACCCACGCTGCTCGGCCCGCTCACCAACGTGGCCCAGGTGGTCGCGCTCGAACGAGACCCCGCACCCCACGACAACACCGCCCAGGCCGCGGTCGACGTGTTGCCCAGTGCGGATCTTGCCCTCGCCAGCGAAGTCCTTAACCCGCCCGTCGTCCTCGGTCGACCCTTCACCATCCTCGTCCGAGTCACCAACCGCGGACCCGTCGTGGCCGCCGATGTCTCCCTCCTTAACTCTGTCGGGCCCGGGCTCGTGATCGAATCGGCCACCGCCACACCGGGCATCCCGGCCGTGATCGGTTCACTCGTCACCGTGGCCTTCGGCGAGTTGGTCGTGGGTCGGACCGCCGAACTCAGGGTCACCCTGCGCCCCACAGCCCCGGGCACCTGGGTCAACGTCGCCACCGCACGGTCCGGGTTGGCCGATCCCAACGCCGCCAATAACGCGACCGTCGCTACGGGCAACGTCGCGCAAGAGGCTAATCTGGCCGTGGCCAAAACGGCCTCGACCCCCACCGCCAGAGTCGGCGATGAGGTCACCTACTCTGTGCTCCTGACCAACCTCGGCCCAGCCACCGCCACCGCCGTCACCCTCACCGATCGGTTGCCCGCCGAACTGGAACTGCTCGCGTCCGAAACCAGCCAAGGCAGCGTCCAAATCGACGGTCCCGTGGTCCAATTCGAGCTCGGCAACCTGCCCGTCGGCACCGTCGCCACAGCCGTCCTCCGAACCCGCGCACGCGCGGGCGGCACCCTCACCAACACCGTCTGGGCAGCTTCAGCAGAAGCTGACCCTGACCCAACCGATAACTCAGCAAGCGCGGTCACCGCGGTGCAGGAATCAGCCGACTTGACTCTGACCAAAACCGCTTCGAACACCGTCGTGGGTCTCGACCAATCCCTGCGCTACACCTTGACCGTCACCAACCAAGGGCCCAGCCGCGCCACCGCGCTCACCTTGACCGACCGGCTGCCCGACGGCGTCGAGCTAGCAACCGTGACGGTCAGCCAGGGCCAGCACGACGCATCCCCCGGCACGGTCGTGGCCCACTTGGGCGAGTTGGCCCCAGGCGCCACCGCCACGCTCACCGTCGAGGTCTTAGCCCGCCAGTTGGCGCTCCTCACCAACAGCGCCATGGTCGCCGCGGCCCAACTCGATCCCAACCCCGCCGATAACGCCGCCGAGGTCGTCACCGAAGTGCGGCCCCAGGCGGACCTCGTGCTCCGCGCGGTGGCCACCCCCGAGTCGCTTCTGGCAGGTCAGAACATCACCTACCTCCTGACAGTGCAAAACCTTGGCCCCAGCGAGGCCACCGCCGTCACCCTGGACGCCTTGCTGGGCGGCGGCGCGGCGCCGGCGAGCACGCGGCCTTCGCAAGGCTTAGTCCAGGCCGACTTGCCCTTGCTCACCTGGAATGTGGGCTCGTTGCCCAGTGGCGCCGAGGCCACCCTCGAAGCCATCCTGCAAACCGCAGCCCTCGGCGAGTATGTGCACACCGCCGTCGTACGCGCCGCGGAATTGGATCCCCACACGGCAGACAACACGGCCGTGAGCGTCAACCGCGTCCTGCCGCGCATCGACCTCGAACTCACCGGCCTGCTTCAACCTTCCGTGGTAACCGTGTCCAACGGGGTCACCTGCATCCTCCTCCTCAGAAATATCGGTCCAGAAGCGGCGCCGCAGACCCGCGTGGACTTGCCCTTGCCGCCGGGCGTCACCATGCTCGCCGCCTCACTGACTCAAGGCACGTATACCCAGGCCGACAACTCGGTGCAGTTCGCCATCGGGCAACTCCGTGTAGGCGCCGTCGCGTCGGTCGCCGTCTCGCTCCTCCCCACCCAACCCGGCTCCTGGCCATTGACCGCCGAAGCCACCGCCGCGGGCGTCGACGCTCGCCCCGCCAACAACACCTTCTCCGCACGCCTCACCGCACGCGCCCTCACGGACTTGGCCGTCACCAAACAGGCCCTGCCGGAGCCAGTCTATGCGGGTCGGGACTTTACCTACACGCTGGTCGTCACCAACCTCGGGCCAGCCACCGCTACCGAGGTGACCCTGGTGGACGCCTTCCCCGATTCGCTGCGGATCGTGTCGGTCGCCGTGCCCCAGGGGACCTACGAGGTGAACGCAGGGGTCCTGACCTGTCGCCTGGGAGACCTGACGGTCACCGGCCAACTCGTCATCACCGTCGTGGCCAACCCCAACAGCGTCGGTCTGATCCACAATACCGTCACCGTGCAGTCGGCCGAGGTCGACCCCGCCCCCGCCAACAACACCGCCACCACCACCACCACCGTCCTAACCGACGCCGATCTTAAGGTGACCTTGTCCGTCCACCCCGATCCCGTCGCGGTCGGCGCTACCCTCACCTACACCGCCACCGTCGAAAACCTCGGCCCTAGCCCGGCCACCCGCGTGTTGCTGGTCGACGTCTTGCCCACCACCCTCGCCTATGTCTCGGCCTCGAGCTCCCAGGGAACCGTGGACTTCCAGGCCGGTGTCCTCACCGCCAACCTCGAACTCCTGCCCGTCGGCGCCTCGGCCACCGTGACCCTCGTCGCCACGCCGCTCGCCCTCGGTGAACTCACCCACAGCGTCGCGGTCAACGCCAATGAGATCGATCTCAAACCAGGCAACAACGCCGCCACCGCCACCGTCCGCGTCCTCCCAGTCGCCGACCTCGCCCTCGCCAAAACCGCCGACCGCCCGACCGCCGTGGTGGGGCAACCCCTCGAATACACCCTCAGCGTCACCAACCTCGGCCCCGACCTCGCCGAGGGAGTCGTCCTCCAGGATCCCTTGCCCGCTGGCCTCACCGTGCTGGCCCTCGCCGCCAGCCAGGGGACCGTCACCGCCCAAGCCGGCGTGGTCCAGGCCGACCTCGGGGCCCTGCCCGCACTGAGCGCGGCCCAGGTGACCGTGCTCGTCTCCCCGACCGCCTTTGGCACGGTCACCAACACAGCCTCCCTGACCGCTCAGGTCATCGATCCGGTCCCCGCCAATGACCTCGCCAGCCTCCCCACCTTGATCTATCCCGAGGCCGACCTGCTGGTCCAACTCACCGCCAGCCCCGATCCAGTCCTCATCCATAACAAGGCCACTCACGCCATCTCCGTCGTCAACCGCGGAGCGCAACCCGTGCCGGCAGTCAGCGTCTTGGCCGCCTTCAGCCTCAATGTCGACCTGCTCTCCGCTTCGGTGAGCCAAGGCAACGCCCGCATCGAACCCCCAGGTGTCGTGTGCGATCTGGGTAACCTCCCGCCAGGCGCCACCGCCAGCGCTACCATCGTCGTCAAGGCCAATACCCTCGCCCCCGTCATCTGCCAAGCGACCGCCCACTCCCCAGCCACTGGGCCGAACAACCCCAACCTCACTGCCCGCACCGAAATCCGCGTCGTCGCCACCCCCACCCTCGTCACCGAGCGTTCAGGCAACCGCTTCGACCTCATCTGGCCAGCCACCGCCAATGACTTCCTCCTCGAGTCGACCGACGACCTCGCACAACCGGAGTGGATCGAGGTCCGCAACCCGCGCGTCTTGGTCGGCGACCAAGTGACCGTGACCCTCAAACTCTCCGGCCCCGGCCGTTTCTACCGCCTGCGGAAACCTTAGCGAGACCAGTCGCCCTTCTGTCGCCCCTCTTGCTTCCACCCGGGGATCGTGACAGAGTCTTGGCCCGGACCTCGACCCGTCCAGCGACCGCGTCAATACTATGAGCACACCTTGCCGCCCCACCGCCCAACTCCCCAACCGCCCCTGCCGGTCGGCCACCGCCTTCACCCTGATCGAACTCCTGGTCGTCATCGCCATCATCGCCATCCTCGCCGGCCTGCTCTTGCCGGCCTTGGGCAAAGCCAAAGCCAAAGGGCAACTGGCTAATTGCCTCTCCAACCTCCGGCAACTGGGCATCACCCTCGCCCTCTACTCCGGCGATTACAACGACCAATACCCCTACTCGGGCCGAGACTGGCCCCAGATGGGCTTCGTCGACTTCCTCAAGCTGCTCGATCCCTACATCAGCACCAACGCCCGCGCCTTCTACCGCTGCCCAGCCGACCGCGGCCGCGGATTCAACTTCGAGTGGGCCATCGCCAACGCTTACCCCATCCGCACCAACGAACTCCTCTTCCCCTGCTCCTACTACTACTACGTCACCTTCTATCGCACCGACGACAACGCCGCCCTCAAAGTCCGCAAAGTGCCCGAGGTCCGATACCCGCCCAAAAAGGCCATCTCCCCTTGCTTCGCCAGCGCCGCCGGTAAATGGAACGACATCCGCAAAAACACCACCACCGCCGCTCACGGCACCAAAGGCATGGTCCTCCTCTTCTGCGATGGCCACGCCGAACTGGCCGCCTACGAACGCCTCAACCCCACCTTCAAAGACGGCCCAACCCCCATCTACAACCTCGACTGGACCGCCGGCGGCCTCGCCGGCGAAGACCTCAAGTGACCCGCCCGCCTACCCGCCCACGCTCGCCAACTCCTCGTTGTTCAGCACGTTCACAATCTTGAACTGCTCCGCATGGAACCCCGGGTCGGGCCGAAACGAGAGCTTGCCAAAGTACTTCTTCTCCAGATCGATGATGAGCTTCTCGTCCTCGGTCCGCAACCGCTCCAGCACCGTCGGGTTCACCACAATGCGCAATTGGAAGTCCGAATCGTCCCGCTGCCGCTTGCGCAGAATCTCCGCCAACCGCCGCTGGATCTCCACCGACATCGTCAACGCGCTCTTCACGATCCCGCGTCCCTTGCAGTAGCTGCAATCGTCATAGACCGAGTCGCGCACGCTCTCCGTATGACGTTGCCGCGTCATCTCCATCAGCCCAAGCTGCGAGATCGGCAAAATGTGCGTCTTGGCCCGGTCCCGCTTCAGCCCTTCCTTCACCCGTTGGTACACCGACTGCCGATCCCGAGGATTTCGCATGTCGATGAAATCGAGCACAATCAATCCCCCCATGTTCCGCAGCCGAAGTTGCCGGCAGATCTCGTCCGCCGCCTCGAGGTTCACCTTCACCAGGGTCGACTCCGGGTCCTTCCCGCCCTTGTGCCGGCCTGTGTTCACGTCGATCGCCACCAACGCCTCCGTCTCGTCCACCACAATGTACCCGCCGCTCTTCAGATGCACCTGGCGCGAAAAGGTGCTCTCGAGCTGCCGCGTGATGTTGAACCGGTCGAAGACCGGCTGCGGCTCGTTGTAGAACTTCACCTTGCTCACCGCCCGCCGCGAAATCCGCTCCGTCATTTCCCGGATCCGCTCGTACTGCCCGTGATTGTCGATCACGATCCGCTCCACGTCCTCCGTCAAAAAGTCCCGCACCGTGCGCTCCACCAAGTCCGGTTCCTGAAACACACATCGCGGCGCCGCCTGGGCGTTGATCTTCTCCTGCACCCCCTTCCACTCCTCCAAAAGCAACGCCACATCGCGCACAAAATACCGCGCCTGCTGGCCCTCGCCCGCCGTCCGAATGATCACCCCCATCCCCTCAGGCAACGTCAACCGCCGCACAATCCGCTTCAAACGCTGCCGTTCCTCGTGATTCTCGATCTTCCGCGACACGCCGCATTGGTCGGAGTTGGGCAGTAACACCAAAAACCGCCCGGGCAACGCCAGGTTCGTCGTCACCCGCGGTCCCTTGGTGCCGATCGGCCCCTTGGTAACCTGCACAATGATGTCGCTCCCGGGCGGGTAGAGCCGCGGGATGTCCTTGTGCGTAATCCGCGGCTTCTCCCGCTCCCGCGCGCGCCGATTGTCCCGCTCGACCACCTCGACCCCGCTGTCGAATCCGGCCGGCACAATGTCCCAATAATGCAGAAACGCGTTCTTCTCGTAGCCAATGTCCACAAACGCCGCCTTCAACCCGTCCTCCAGATTCCGCACTCGCCCCTTGAAAATGCTCCCCACCAGACGCTCATCCGACGTCCGCTCGATGGTGAACTCCTCCAACCGCCCCTCCTCCACCACCGCCACCCGCGTCTCCAGCGACTCCGCGTTCACAATCACTTCCTTGTGCGAACGCTCAATGGGGCGAATCAGCCGCTGGACCCGCTTCATCACCCGCTGCGCCGCCACTTTGATGCTGTCCACCAATCCCTGCCCCTGCTCCGCCACCGGCACCGGCGCAAACTCGGGCTCTTCCTCCACCTGCGCCGGCGTGTCCATGTGCGGCTCGCGGAAATCCCGCCGCCTCGGCACCATCAACGCCGTATCCTCCGCCGGCGCGACCACCGCGCCCTCCGGCAGCCCGGCCGCCTTGTTCTCCGCACGCTGAATCTCGCGCTCGTGCCGTCGCAAGTCGAAGACCGACTCGCCATTGGGCTTATCGCCCAACGCGCTCGCGCGCGCTTCCTGGGCGGCCCGCTCCGGTTTGAACGACTGTCCCTTGCCGGGTCGAAAACGCTGGCCGCCCCGACGGCGGCGGGAAAAGTTGCGGTCACTCATAGGCCAACTTCAATAGTCACGATAGAGCTGAATGTTCTGGAGGAGACCTGCCGCGATCAACGAGCAGAGCACCGAAGTTCCGCCGTAGCTCAAGAGCGGCAGCGGGATGCCCGTCACAGGCGTCAACCGTATATTCATCCCAATGTTGATAAACACGTGGCCGAACCACAACGCGACCACGCCCACCGCCAACAGCTTGCCCAGACGATCGCGCGCCTGGCCGGCGATGCGGATCCCGGTAAACAGGATCACCGTGTACAAAGCCAATACCACCACACTCCCCACAAAACCGCTCTCCTCCGCAATCACCGAGAAAATAAAATCGTTGTGCGCCACCGCCCGCGGCAGATACCCCAACGCGTTCTGCGTCCCCTGCCGCCATCCCTTGCCCGTTAACCCGCCCGAACCCACCGAGATCAACGCCTGCTGCACGTTGTGCGACGCATCCCGGTACTCCGTCAGCGCCCGCTGTCGCTCCGTGTCGCTCGCATTTGCCGGAACAAAATCGACCCCGAAATACACCATCAGCCGCTTCCGCTGGTAGGGCTGAAGCTTGAGCTGCCACTGCGGCGGCGCAAAAAAAATGTCCACCAAAATTAACGCCACAATCAGCCCAACCGCCCCCAAAAACTGCCACAAATACCGCGTCGGCACACCCGCCACAAACATCATCACCAACCCCACCGGCACAAATACCAGCGCCGAGCCCAGGTCCGGCTCCAGCAAGATCAACCCAAACGGCAACAACGACATCGCTAACGACGCCAGAAAGACCCGCCCTCGCCGTAACTCGTTCACCGGCCGACTCAAGTAGTTGGCCAACATCAATACAAAGGCCAACTTCGCCAGCTCCGACGGCTGGAACTGGAACGGGCCCAGATCGATCCAGCGCCGCGCCCCCCAACCATGCGTCGTCCCCACCACCAACACCGCCCCCAACAACAACATCGCCACCCAATAAACCACCACCGACCAACGGGCCATCAGCCGGTAATTCACCGCGCACACCGCCACCGCTAACCCCGTCCCCAAACCGTACCAGACCACCTGCTTCACGTGCTCGTAACGATACCACGCCGGACTCACCGCCCCCACCTTCGCCAACGTGGCGCTCGCAATGAATAATCCACCCACCGCCATCAGCCCGATCAGCGCCCCAATCATCGGCCAGGCCACTCGTGATCGCGGGGGACTAAGATTCGCGTACAACATGCTCATGCCTCGACCCCTCAAACTGAACCTCGGGCCCTCCACCCCAAGCCCCTGCCCTCGCCGGCCCGGCCCATCGATTGGTCTGCTGAACGCCGTCCATCGGTCTCCTGTCTCCTATTGCCGCTGCGCGTATTGGCCGTCCAAACTCGGACTCGACCCCATGCGCCCTTGGATGGCCTGGAACACCCGCCGGGCCACCGGCGCGCACGTCCCCCCACCCGAGGCCCCGCTCTCCACCATCACCACCACCACATACCGCGGATCCGGATACGGCCCCATCGCCGCGAACCACACCACCTTGTCCACCAACCCGTTCCCCTTGATCTCCGCCGTCCCCGTCTTCCCGCCCACCGCAAAACCCTTCAGGCGCGGCGTCCGCCGATCCGCCTCGTGAAACGCCTCAAACGCCGTCGCCTCCCGCTCCACCGTGTCGGCCAACATCGCCTCCCGCACGATCTCCAAGTGCCGCGCGTCAATCCCTAACTCCCCCCGTAACCGCGGCGGAAAATGCCGCGTCCCAGTGTCGTCCAACTCCGGCTCGGCCGACTCCAGCCGCGCCACAAACCGGGGATAGTATACTCGGCCGCCATTGGCCACCGCCGCCGTCAAGACCGCCATCTGCAACGGCGTCACCGTGATCTCTTGCCCAATGCACACGTTCGCCAAATTGCCCTCATGCCACAACCCCACCACCTCCGACGGTTGCGGATAGTACCCGCTGACCTCCTGCCGTGTCGGCAACCCCGCTCGCTCCCCCAAGAAAAACCGCTTGCCGAACTCGAGGAACCGCGCCCGCCCGACTTTCAAGCCGTAGTGGATGAAATACGTGTTGCTCGAGCGAATGAACGCCCGCCTGAAATCGTAGTCGCCGGGCGGAGCTAGGTCGTCGATCCGCCGGCGCCCAAGCTGGAAAAAGCCCGGACTGCTCAGCGTCTGGCCCAGCGTGCCCGGAGTCAGCACCCCGTATTCCAGGCAGGCCAGTGCCGTCACGATCTTGAACGTCGAGCCCGGATGATAGGCCCCCTGCGTCGCCCGGTTGAACATCGGACGCATCAGCGAATCGTTCAGCACCGCCCAACGCTCATGGCTGATCGGCGCCACGAACTCGTTCGGATCGTACGACGGCGCCGACACCAAAGCCAACACGTCCCCATTCGAAGCGTCCAACACCACCACCGCGCCCCGCACCCCTGCCCCCACCGACCGTAGCGCCTCCCAAGCCGCCTGCTGCAGCGGCAAATCCAGTGTCAGCACCAGGTTCATCCCCGGCTCCGCCGTCGTCCAGATCCTCTCCGCCTCCCGATAGCATAGACTGTTCACCGTGATCGACTTCACCCCAGGCCGACCCCGCAGTTGCTCGTTGTACGCGTACTCCAACCCCACCGCCCCATCGTAGCTCGGTAAACTGTAACTGAACCCCATCTCCTCGTCCCCGCGCGCCAAATCGTCCCGCGAAAGATACCCCGTCACCGCCGCCACCACCGGCCCCACCGGATAAAACCGCAGCGGCTGGATCTCCAAATCCATCCCCGGAATCGCCGGCGCCTGCTCCAAAAACCGCGCAATCTCCCCCGAACTCAGGTTCTCCCGCACCACATACGGCCGGTACGGCCAGTTGAAGTAGTGCCGCCGAAACTCGCGCTCGTCAAATGCCACCCCCTCGTCCAAAAACGCGCTCGCCCGCGTGACGTTGTTGCTCACCACCGCCGCGCGTACCTCCCGGCTCAGTTGCTCCCGCTCCCCACGCCGCAACGAACGCCGAGGCCGGCGCCGCACATACTCCCGCTCGAACAGCGGCCGCAACTCCTCCAGGTACAAGTTCAGGCTGTACGCCGGCCGGTTGTCCGCCAACACCAGCCCGTTCCGATCCAGTATCTTCCCGCGCACCGCCGGAATCCGCACCGTCCGAAAGGTCTGATTCTCCAGGTTCGTCTGGTACCGCTTCGCCGTCACCACCTGCACATACCACAGCCCCACCAACAACATCCCCAGCCCCAACAACATCACCACCGCCACCGCCTGCAGCCGCGCATCGTTGTTCCTCCGCACTTGGTCGACAATCAACATGATCAGTAACGCCCTCGCTTTATCTCCCGGTCGGCCCGATACGGAAACGCCCGCGCCGGCGGGTGGTCCAACTGCCGCCCCAACCGGTCCAACACCGCGAAACATACCGGCGTCAATAGCCCCCCGCCCAACGTCAACACCAACCACTGCCATAACGATCCCCACCCCAACAGCGGCGTGTGCCCTAGCGATAGCACCATCAGCAACGTCAACACCGGCATCGCCGCCGAGGCCAACATCCCCAGAATCGCCTGCGCGTACCCCAATTCCTGCAAAATGAACTCGTGCCGCTGATGCAGCACCCACCCAATCGTGTATAACGGCAGCACACTCGCACCCAGCGGATTGGCCGAAAGGGAATCCGCCCACACGCCCCCGCAACAGGCCAGCAACCCCACCGCCGTCAGGTTCATCTGCAACGCCGCATAGACCATCAACGGCGGCAAGACATCGATCGACCCGCCCAGCCAACGCCGCGGATACTCCAGACTCGCCTCGGCAAACACGCCCAAAAAGGCCGCCAGCAACATGAGCGCCGTCTTCGACCGACTCATCGTCCCACCCCCTGCCCCGGCCCGGCCGCCCCTACGCCCACCCCGCCGCGCCCTAACTCGGGTCCCCCAGGAAACAACACCATCACCTCCCGCATCCGACTGCTGTCCGCTGCCAACTTGACCCGCGCCTCCGTGTACAAACCGTAACCGACACTGCGCGCATCCACCACCGAGCCAACCGGAATGCCGGCGGGAAACAACCCCCCCAAACCACTCGTATACACCGTCTGGCCCGGACGCAACGCGCTGTTCCTAGGTAAATGGGTCAGATCGACCAAACGATGGTCCAACACCCCAGACGCAATCGCCGTGATCACACCGCTCTCCCCCGTCTCCCGCACCACCACCGCCACCCGACACTGCGGGTCCCCCAGTAACACCACCTGCGCACTGGTCAACCCCACCTCCAACACCCGCCCCAATAAACCGTCTTGGTCCAACACCGGCAGATCCACCCGCACCCCGTCCCGACTCCCAAGGTCGATCCGCACCGTCCGCCACCAATTCGCCGTATCCCGCGCAATCACCCGGCCGGCCCGCAAGTGCCACGAACTCTGCTGCTGCCACCCCAACAACCGCCGTAACCGCTCGTTCTCCCGCAACGCCTCAGCCCCCTGCAGCGCCGCCGCCCGGAGTTGCCGGTTCTCCGACCGCAACCCCTCGATCTGCTCCTGCAGCGCCCGCCGCGAAGACAGCGTCACGGTCCCTTGCTCCCAAAGATTCTGGCCCGACCCCACCAGACCGAACAGAGGCAGAAAGAGACTGCTCACCACGAGCTTGGCCTTCGTGGCCGTGGCCTCCGGCAGGTTGAGCAGGCTCAACGCCACCAACGCCACGCCGGCCAGGGCCCAATAGTGCGGCCTTTTCGACATTCGTAACCCCGCGAACTTAGCACGAGGCGAACGCGCGTCTACCGCCCCTAACCCGAGGCGGCCTCAAGAGGAAGCCACTCGCTTGAGAAACTGAAGCTCCTGCAATACCCGGCCCGTCCCTTCCGCCACCGCCGTCAGCGGATCGTCGGCCACATGCACCGGCAGATAGGTCTCCTCGGCCACTAAACGGTCGATGCCGCGCAACAGCGCGCCCCCGCCAGCCAAGACAATCCCCCGGTCCACCAAATCGGCCGCCAACTCCGGCGGGCAACGTTCCAAGGTGATGCGTATCGCTTCTAAAATGCTTGAAAGCGGTTCTTTAAGAGCTTCCCGTATCTCCTCCGAGCGGACCGTGATCGTCTTGGGTAAACCGGTACTCAAATCCCGGCCCTTCACGTCCATAGTCAGTTCTTGCTCCAGAGGATGAGCGGAGCCGATCTTAATCTTGATCTCCTCCGCCGTGCGTTCGCCAATCATTAAATTGTGCGCCCGTTTCATGTACGCAACGATCGTCTCGTCAAACTCGTCGCCCCCAACCCGCAGACTCCGGCTAAACACGATCCCCGCCAGCGAAATGATCGCCATCTCGCAGGTCCCGCCGCCAATGTCCACGATCATGTTCCCCGCCGGCTCGTGCACCGGTAAACCCACCCCAATCGCCGATGCCATCGGCTGCTCAATCAGGTAGACCTCCCGCGCCCCAGCATGCGTCACCGAGTCCTTCACCGCTCGCTTCTCGACTTCCGTAATCCCGGAGGGAACCGCCACCACCACCCGCGGAGCAATCAGCTTCCGATGATGTACCCGCTGGATGAAATGCCGCAGCATCGCCCCGGTCACATCGAAATCGGCAATCACGCCGTCTTTCATCGGCCGAATCGCCACGATGCTCCCCGGCGTCCGGCCCAGCATCCGCTTGGCCTCCTCCCCCACCGCCAGCACCACGTTGGTCCCAGCCTGAATGGCAACGACCGATGGCTCCCGCAACACAATCCCGCGATCGCGGACGTATACCAGCGAATTCGCAGTCCCAAGGTCGATTCCAATATCGTTGGAAAACAGGCCTTTAAGTTGCGCAAACATGAAATGTGCCTAGCACGCTCGCAGCCTAGTCGCCCCGCAGCCAACCGGTCAAGCCTATTGCCGCCACCACCCCAAAACCCACTCACACTCACCGCCGCGGATGAAACCGCTCATGCACCTCCCGTAACCGCCGACCCGCCACGTGCGTGTACACCTCCGTCGTCCCTATGCTCGCGTGCCCCAATAACTCCTGGATCACACGCAAGTCCGCCCCGTGCTCCAACAGATGCGTCGCAAAACTGTGCCGTAACATGTGCGGTGTCACGTTCCGACTGATCCCCGCCCGCCGCACCCGCCGCTTCACCCGCAACCACATCGTCACCGACGCAAACGCCGTCCCCCGCCGCGTCAGAAAAACCGCCCCAGGCGACCGCGCCGTCACCAACCGCGGTCGCCCCGACTCCAAGTACCGCCCGAGCGCCGCCACCGCCGCCCGCCCCACCGGCACCACTCGTTCCTTGTTCCCTTTCCCAACGACCGTCACAAACCCAGCGTCCAAATGCAGTTGCTCCAGCCGCAACTGCCGCAACTCCGCCAACCGCAAACCCGACGCGTACGCCAATTCCAACACCGCCTGATCGCAGAGGTCGCTCGGCGTCTCCTCCGTCAAACGCGCCAACAACTGCCCAATCTCCCCATCCGTCAGCGCCTTCGGCAACCGCCGCCAACGCCGCGGTAGGCTCAAATGCTCAGCCACATTCACCGCCAGCAACTTCTCGCGCTCGCAGTACCCGTAAAAGGCCCGTAACGCCGCTATCTCCAGATACACACTCTCCGGACTCAGCCGGCGTCCGCCCTCCTTCGGCGCACCCACCGGCACCCGCTCCCGCTCCCCCTGCAGAAACGCCGTCAGATGCTCCAAACCCACCGCCCCCCACTCCCGAATCCCTTTCCCCTCCGCCCACGCCATAAACCGATCCAGTTGCGCCCCATACGTCCGCTGAGTGTGCTCCGCCTGGCCTCGTTCGTGCCGCAGGTACTCCAAAAAATCCTCAACCAACTCGCGCATCCGCTTTTCCCCCCAGCGTGCCGCAGGCGACCTCCCAACACAAGCCGGCGGATCTCCATCCCTCCTGGAGCCCCAGTTGCGCACCCTAGACCTCGAGTCACCGGCCTTCCCAACCTCACTGTCAACAATAAGTCTTCTGTCCTTTAATCGTCCAATCCCTTTGCCCCCCAACGCAAACCTCTTCACCCCAGGCCCAAACCCGAGCACAGGCCGGCTCCCCCCTACCTCGTCCAACTCGACCTTAAGCCCTAGGCAGCCACAATGTCCCCCACCGAATACCCCACCAGGTCCAAAGCAGCGCCGCCTCACGAGATCGCCGCCAACCGCAGGTCCCGTAACGCACGCAACCCCGCCAGCGACGCCCCACCACCCCGTATCGGCCGCGCCCCGCTCCGCCGCTTCGCCCCAAACCGATCCCGATGCGCCAGCCACACTCCATCCACGAAACCCTTCGACCCAAGCACCACCCCGTCCGTCATGTGCCGTATCCGTAACCGCAACACCTCCCCCACACTCAACTCCCCGCCCTTCTGCAACACCCGCCTAATCTGCTCCCGGCTCAACGCCGCCTTCCCGCTGCTCCCAGACACCCCTGCCCGCACAAACAACCGCTTCCGATACTCTGCCCCAACCTCCTTCCATTCACGCTCCTGCACCTTCACCGTTGACTCCCCCGAAGCCCCGCCCCCCGCTCCAGCCTGCGGACCAGTCAAGAACGGAGCCCGGGCATCTTGCCCGCGGGCCCCTGTCCCC